>DASRJP010000024.1:0-25456 GCA_035649415.1 Pirellulaceae bacterium
GGCCGCTGAAAGGCCTGAGGATTCGCTGCCGGATTTGCCGATGCCGGCGGAAACGGGCGGGGGCAAGGGCGACAAGAAGGGGGAGCAGAGAGGCACTCTGGACGCGGAGCTGCTCAAGGATTTGGAGGGAAAGCGATGAACGATCGACCAACCATCCGCGGAGTTCTATTTGCGGCGCTGCTGACCGCGGCTAATTCCGCGTTTCCGGTTTGTGTCGCCGCCCAGCAGCCGGCCAAGCCAGCGGCCAAGGCGAGCGACGACGATCTTCTCAAGGAGCTGGAAACCGATCTGCTCGGAGACCTTCCTTCGGCCAAGAAAGCAACGCCCGGCAAACCTGGCGACAACAAGGCTGCGCCCGGCGAGCAGCGCCTGCGGGACGACCTGAAGGCGGGTGAGGATTTGGGGAGCGCCCCCGAAGACCCGCTGCTCCGAATCGGCCGGCAGATGCGGGCGGTCGAAGAACGAATTGCTCAGAAAGACACTTCCGACCAGACGCAAACCGCCCAGAGAGAAATTGTCGACGAGCTGAAAAAACTGATCGAACAAGCCAAGAAGCAAGCCTCCAGCGGCAACAAAAACGCCAGTGGGCGCGGCACGGGAAAAGGAGGGGCCGGCGATGGCCAGGTGCGGCCCGGCGTTCCGCAGGATGCCACGGATCGCGTCGGCAAACCGCAAACCGAGGCAACCGAAACTGCCGACGTGCGCGACCTGTTGCAGCGAATCTGGGGGCACCTGCCCCAAAAGCGGCTCGACGAGATGCGAAATGCGCTCTCCGACCAGTTCCTTCCCAAATATGAGAAGCTGATCGAAGAATACTATAAGCGGCTGGCCGAAGAGCGATCCGGCCCGTAGGACGATCTGTTTTGCGAAAGGACGCGGTCATGTCCCCCATCGATCGACGCCGTTTTCTTCGCTGGTCGCTGGCGTGGGGCGCCGCGTCAGGCGCTGTCAGGCCCCTGTTGGCGGCGCCCTCTTCCGACCACGAGCGGAACGCCGGCGAATTGATCAAGCCCGCCGCGCAAGCCGCGATCGACAAGGGTCTGGCCTGGCTGGCTTCGCGGCAAGTGGACGACGGCTCGTTCAAAAGCAGCGGCTTTGGACGCAATGCGGCCGTCGTGGCGCTGTCTGGAATGTCTTTCCTCTCCGGCGGCCATACGCCGGGACGCGGCGAATATGGCCAGCAGGTCAGCCGCTGCCTGAGCTACATCCTCAAGTGTGCCGACGACAGCGGCTTCATCAGCGTGCGGGACGCCACCAGCCACGGCCCCATGTACGACCACGGGTTTGCCACGCTGTTTCTGGCCGAAGTTTACGGCATGACCCTCGACATGGAGGTGCGCGATACGCTCCAGGCCGCCGTTAAGCTGATCGTTGGCACTCAGAACACCGAGGGAGGCTGGCGCTACCAGCCCAAGGCCTTCGAGGCAGACATCTCGGTGACGATCTGCCAGATCATGGCGCTGCGGGCGGCCCGCAATGCCGGCATTCACGTCCCCAACGAGACGATCGATCGCTGCATCGACTACGTCAAGCGCAGCCAGAATGCCGACGGCGGTTTTATGTACATGCTCTCGGGCGGACCGAGCCGTTTTCCGCGCTCGGCAGCGGGAGTGGTGGCCCTGTACAGCGCGGGCATTTACGAAGGGGAGGAGATCCGCAAGGGGCTGGAGTACCTGATGCAACACCTTCCCAAAAGCGAGGACTTCAGCCGCGATACGCACGCCATGTACGGCCACTACTACGCGGTGCAGGCGATGTGGCAGGCGGGGGGCGATTATTGGAAAAAGTGGTACCCGGCCATCCAGGAACTGCTGGTCAAGCAGCAGCAAAAGGACGGTTCGTGGCCCGACCTGATCTGCGCCGAATACGGCACGGCCATGGCCACGATTATTTTGCAAATGCCCAACAATTATCTGCCGATCTTTCAGCGGTGAGCGATGCTGAAGCTGGTAGCTGTCACCGCGAGTCTGCTTTGGGCAGGCGCAGCCGCTGCCGAGTCCCCCACCATTTTCGCAGACGGCAAACGCACGCTGGCGGTTCTCGTCGCCATTGATGCCGAGCTGAAGATCAGCCTCGCAAGTGGCGGGAAGACGGCCGAAGTGCCGGCCGACGACCTGGTCCTGTGGGGAAGGTATCGGGATGTCGAGCGCGGGCCGCAGATTGTCACCAGCGACGGCAGCCTGATTGTCGGCGACGTGCTAGACATCGGCGCGAGGGAGATTACCATCGGCGACGCCACCGGTCTGGGCCGCGTGCTCTGGAATCCTTCGCCGCTTCCGCGGCGGGCCGTGCGAGCGATCATCTACCAGCCGCCGGCCGACGCGCGAGAGCGCGACCGGCTGCTGGACGAGGTTTTGCAGACCGAGGCGCGGCAGGACGAACTGCGGCTGGTCGGAGGCGAGGTGATTCGCGGGACATTGCTCTCCGGCGAGACGCAGCGGCTGGGACCAGAGCCGCCCGGAGCACCGCAGGACGATTTTCGAATTTCCGTCCGCGGACGCGGCGAGCCGCTGGTGGTCAGCGCCGCCAAGGTGCAGACGCTGGTGCTGGCTTCAGCGGGCGGGAGGGGAGCCGGCGCGTCCGACGATGGCACGTTGGCGACGGTCGGCCTGCGCGACGGATCGCTGCTGAACTGCCGCGGCGTGAAGGTCGGTAAGTCGTCGGTCGAGTTCGAATTGGCTTGCGGCGGCACATTGAAGGCAGCGCACGTTCCCGTGGGTGACCAGTCGCACGGTTTCTGGGATGAAGTGACTCTGGTGCAGCCGCGCTCGCAACGCGTGAAGTACATTTCCGACCTGGAGACGATCGGCTACAAGCACATTCCTTTTACTGCCGTCGAATGGCCATTCGGCCGCGACCGCAATGTCCTCTCTTCGCGGCTGCGCAGCGGCGGGACGATTCACCTGAAGGGTCTCGGCATGCCCAGCGCCTCGCGGCTGGCCTACGATCTGGAGGGTGGCTGGAAGCGGCTGGAGGCGGAGGTCGCGCTCGATGACGCGGCCGGGTTGGCGGGGAGCGTCGTCTTCAAAGTCGTGCTGGAGGAGGGCGGCCAGTGGCAGGCCGCCTATGAAAGCCCTGTGATCCGCGGCGGCGAAATGCCGACGAGCGTATCGGTGGAACTGAAGGAGGCCAGCCGCATCGCGCTGCTGGTCGAGTATTCCGATCGCGGGGACGTGCTGGACTATGCCGACTGGCTGAACCTCCGGCTGGTGAAGTAGACACCAGCCCAACGCGTCAGCGAGACGGATTGCGCGTCATCAATTCTTCCGCAAATCGCCAGAACATGAGCATCCCCATCATCAGCAGCAGGCAGGCGGCAAACAGGGCGGGGACGATCCAGCCCATGGCGAACGTGCCGCTGACGCGCGACCAGACCGATGGCCAGCAGACGATCACAACCAGGGCGGACAGGCACAGGTAAGGGCCGAAGGCAATGTCCCGCCGGCCGGTAAGGAGCCACTGCGACAGGGCAATGAACAGCGCCGCCGCCGGCGAGAGGAAGAAGACGACCAGCGTTGTCTGCCAGCCCATAAACGCGCCGATCATCGCCATTAGCGTCACGTCGCCAAATCCCATCGCTTCCTTGTGCAGGGCGGCCTGCCCCACGATCCGCACCGACCACACGAGCAGTCCCCCAAACGCCAGTCCGGCCAGCGACGTGATCAGCGCTTGCCACCGCACTGGGCCACCGGCCTGCCACACAGCACCGATCGAAGCACAGCCGACGGCCGCCAGCATGAGCAGCTTCCACCAATCACTGCCGCGGAGCATGCTGGCGAAATAGAACTGCACGCCTTTGACCAGGCCGCGGCGGAGGGTGCAGGTCGCCGGCACGAGCGCCAGGCACCAGCCGACAAAGATCGCACACCCCAGGATCAATCCCCGCGGGCCGTCGAACCACGGCGACGACGGCAGGGGGGAAGTGATATGCAGGTTTTGCACGACACCGGCCACAATGCCCAGCGGAAGTAGCGACGCCGGCCAGAGCGCCGCCAAGATGAGGCCGGCCAGTGTCCCCGGGATCGTGATCGAATCGGGGATCGTCTGCTCGTCGAAGTCGATGAACGTGGCGACGGTCATCAGCACGATCAAGATCACATGGGCCAGGAACTGCCCGTACAGCACGGACGTCAGCGGTACCGCCAGCGCTGGAACTGGATAGAGCCGACCGCTCATCTCCCAGCCGTATAGCAGTGCCAGTCCAACTGCCAGTGCGATTTCAATGAGCAGCGGGCGAAGCCAGAAACCCCCGCCGAAGAGTTCGCCCTCGTTGCGCCGCAGCCACCAGCCGATCACGGGAAGGAAATGAAACCACTTTCTCTGCGGAGCCCCTTGCGGCGGCGGCGAGTAGGGGCTGATTGGCCGTGGATGCCAGGCCAGCGCGTAAATGCCCCAGTTCACCAGCGAGCCAAGGAAGAGCCCGAGCGCAAAGATGATCAGTTGCATCATCGGGTCAGAGCATCAGGCGTCAGCAGGCCGGGACGGGGATGGGTAAATATACCCCGCGGCAATCGCGTGGGGCAGGTTTCCAACTTGTCGGCACGGCACACGGAGTGTGTCTACGACAGCTTTCGCCACCAGAGTACGATTGCGGCCGCCACAGCGGCCGGCGAAAGGTCGTCCACGTCAACGACAAAATCCGCACAGGCCGCATACACGGGCGTCCGCACGGCCAGAAGCTGCTCGATTTCGGCCAGCCCTCCGGTACCGGTCAGATTCGGCCGCCGCTGGGCGGTCGTGACATCGGCCTCGATTCGCGCCAAAAGCGTTTCCGGTCTGGCCCGCAGCCACGCGACCTTGCCGCTCCGCTTGATGAGCTGCTGATTTTCCTGGCGCAGCACCGCTCCGCCACCTAGCGCCACGACGTGCGCCGGCCCTGCCGCTAATTTCGCCAACTCCGCCGATTCGAGATCTCGAAAGGCCTCTTCGCCAGACTCTGCAAAGATCTCGCGAATCGTCCTGCCCGCCCGCTGCTCCAGCGCCGCGTCGGCATCGAGCCACGGCAGGCCAATCTCGCGTGCCACGAGCTGCGCCACAGTCGATTTGCCGCTGCCGCGATAGCCAATTAGGAAAAGGTTCATACCTTGGCCGCACTGATCGCCCGCCGCAGCGTCTGCCGCATCACGTCCAGCGGCGCTTCCTCGCCGGTGAAGAGGCGGAACTGGTGCGCCGCCTGGCCGACGAACATTTCCACGCCGGTGATCGTTTCGCAGGCGTTCTCGCGGGCGTTCTTGACCAGCAGCGTCTGCTCGGGATTGTATATCGTGTCGAAGACGATCATCTCCGCGCGGAGGTACGTGGCGTCAAACGGCGATTCGTCCATGTTCGGGTGCATCCCCACTGGCGTGCAGTTGACCACAAGGTGGGGATCTGGCTTCACGGTATGTCGCAGGCCCCAGGCAATCGAGCGGGCCTTGAAGCGGGTTGCCAGATCGTCGGCCCGCTGCGGCGTGCGGGAGGCGATGACGACGTCCGCACCGCGTTTTTTGAGGCCGTAAACAATCGGCCGCGCAATGCCGCCAGCGCCCAGCACCAGCGCGGTCTTTCCCGCAATGGCCGAGGTCTCGTTGTCCCCCCCGCCGAACACCTTGTCGATGCTGTGCATCGCCGCCCGGTAGTCGGTGTTGAAGCCCAGCGGCTCGTCGTCCTTCCAGACCACGGTATTGGATGCGCCGACTTCCTGCGAAGCTTCGTCGATCTTGTGCACGTGGTGCAGGATCTCCTCCTTGTGAGGGATCGTCACGCTCAAACCTTTGACTCCCAGCTCCTTGCAGTCGGTCATGAATTGCGGTAGTTCCTCGCGGGGCACCCGGAACGGCACGTACAGCCGGTTCATTTTCATGTGGGCGAAAGCCGCGTTATGGATCATGGGACTGAGGCTGTGAGCGATCGGGTCGGCAATCACCCCGAAAATCTCCGTCTCGGCATTGATCTCCTCGTAGTGGTAAGTGTCGTTCATGTGCTGGTAGGTGAGTTGCCCGGGCGCCAGCATCCGCTCGGCATGAAACGTCGCATACGAAAAGGGGGAGCCGAACTTGGCGCACAGAATCCGGCTGGGCGTGCCGATGTCGCCCATGCAAATGCCGACCGTTGGCACCCGGCTGTAGCGCATGATTCTCAGCAGCTTGAGATAGTCGTGGGGGCTGTGGGCCATCGTGGCGATCTTGACGATGTCGGCATCCATGGCCGCCATCTTGGTGTGCAGCGCGGGCAGGTTCTCGGGCGTCTCTTGAAAGTTGTGGTAGCTGATGATGCGTTTGGTATTGCCGAAGCGAGGAATGCCGGCGGCAATGTCTTCCTCCAGGTCCACGTATTCGACGCCGGCGGCAATGGCCTGGCGGAGCAGCATCAGCCGCTCGTCTTCGCTTTTGCTCCAGCGACCGCCGTCGCGCTGGCGGCGGATGGTGATGACGACTGGGCAGGGACGCTCAGCCAGCAGCCGCTTGAGGTTCACCGGTGTGAGAATGAAATCCAGCCGCAACTCCACGAGCTTGGCCCCCAGCTCCGCCAGGTGCTTGTGCTCGGCGATCATGGCGCGATGCCTGCCGCGGCCGATACTGACACAGATGAGAGACATGAAGCAATCTGCCCGGAGGAAGCGGCGGAATGACGACGAATGATAGGGGATAAAAGACTATCCCCTAGATTGACTAAGGGGCGCATGGGAATCAAGGCGGAGAGGCTGTGGGCCCACCTTGGAACGCCAAATGCCTTAGCGATGGCTTAAGACCCGCGGATCCGGAGAATCTAGACGCAGCGGCCAACAGCGCTAAACAGGCGTGGGAACTCCCCCAAAAGTTAGAAACTACTTGGGGTCAACCTTCAGCCGCACCTTGTATTCTCCGGGGAACTGGTAGCCTTCATTGGCATATTCCCCCTGAATGCCGATGGCGAGTTGGAGCACGCCGGATTGCTTGGCCACAAAAGTGCTGCTAGTGCCGACCTTGAAGGGGGCGCCCTTGTCACTGATCCTGGCGCACAGGGCGCCGCCCGGGATCTGACCGGGAATGTACCAGCCGTAGTTCTGCGCGCCGTCCGGTCCCGACTGGGCGTTGTTTCCCCAGGGGGACATGGTCAGGCTCCCTTCGGCCTTGATCGTGATGCGATCCCCCGCCTGAACCTTAATGCCGGTGTTCTTGAAGCCGCGCTGCGCCAGGTTGGCAGCCGTGATGGAGAGCTGTTTGCGGAAGGACTCGCGCTCGCCAATCTCCCGTTCTCCCCGGGCGATATCGGCAAGCTGAATCGTCAGCGGGCCGTATTTGCTCTGGATTTCAAACTGGGCGGGCGTGACGCGTCCCAGCACGGTGAAGTCGGTGGTCACCACCGTATCCAGCCGCGGCAGCGGGGCTGTGACGCTTGCGCCTTCGTCATCCCCTTCTTCGGCAGCTTCTTCCAGTTCCTTCAGGATCTCGGTCACGTGACGCTTCACCTCGGCGTTCTCGTCCGCCGCAAATTTTTCCAGTTCCTTCTGCACTTTTCGGCCCATGGCCGCCAGGTCCTTGTGGGCCTGCTCGCGGGTCTTGTAGTCATCCGAGCCGAGGTCTTTGATCAACGCCTGAATCTGCTCGTCCAACCTGGTATTGGCGTCGAGTCCCGGCGTGAAACTCAGAATCTTGTCGATCGGAATCACCAGCTTGCCGAACTGCGTGTCGATCGCCACCTCGCTGATCGACAGATCGCCGCTAATCACGCTGCCGTCCTGCAAGTGCAGGCGGATGAACTTCGGTCCGAGTTGGACGATGGGGGTCCGCGGCACATCGACGGTCCCTTCGTCCTCCTTCGGTTCCGTCGTAGGAGTCGCCGGTTTTGGGGCCCCCTTGACCCCTTCGATCACCCTGCGAATGACGTCCTCTTGAGCCGTAGCGCTAAAAGCCGCCAAGGAACCAACCAACAACACCACCAGCCCAACGATCAACCGAGGAATGCATCGCATGGAGTGCCGCTCCTGAATTCGCAAAAGAAGGAGACCCCTGATTGTGGTTGCCTGTGAGCTGGTTTTCCACCAGAGGTCAAGGACTTTTATTTCATGTTACAAATGCGGGAGTGCGCGGGCGCCGACCCGCCTCCGCTATCATACCAGTGTGACGAGCCGCGTGCTGGAAGTGTTTCCCATTCCAGGACCGGAATGTGTGTGATCCCGACCGGGCGCAGGGTTCTAACGGACCCTACACCGTCGCCGGCTGCAAGTGGTCCGCCAGGCGGCGAACCGGGTTCGTCGTCCGCAGAGACGGGGCGAAGTCCACATGCTCATTGTCCACCTGCGTGAGCAATTCCCGGGCGGACTTTCCTTTGCCTGCGGTCAATTGGCCGAACAGGCTGAGGAATTGCTGCCGGTCGCCCCATTCTCGATCGCCCCCGCCCGGAAGTAGCGCCGCCATGGCTACGGCCAGTCGGCCGGTGTCCTTGCAGCCCTCGCTTACCAGACTGTCGATGTCGCAGTGCGTTTCGATCAGCCGGGCGAACTCATCCGGAAGTCGCCAGTTGCGGCAGATGAATGCAGCGGCTTCCGCGTGCGTCCAGCCGAATTCTTCCCTTTCCAGTTCGGAGAGCCGCCGCCCCTGGGCCGCTCGCTTGTCAAACAGCTTCAGGTAGCGCTGCGGAATCTCCTTGGCCAGGATGGGTATCGCCATGTCCTGCAGCAACGCCGCGGCAAATACCTCGTCCGCTTCCTTCATTCCCAACAGCCTGGCAAATGCGCGGGCGAAAATCGCGCGGCGGAGCGAATCCTGCCACAGCAATTTCACGTCGATCGGCCCGCAGCGGGGATTGGGCATCAGGTTGAATAGCGCACTCCACAGTGCGAAGTTCTTGATCGTGCGAATGCCGACCAGTGTGATCCCCAGCTTGACGCTGTTGATTTCGCGGGAGAAGCCGAAGTAGGACGAATTGACGAACTTGAGCACCTGGCAGGTAAGGCCCGGATCGGCCTCGATCGGCACGGCGAACTCCGGCGGACCATTGTCCGGATTCTGCGACAGCTCCAGGAGCTTCATCGCGCTTTGCGGCATCGCGGGAAGCTGGGCATTCCGCAAAACGTCCTGAAAGCGGAGCGGAGGAGCAGCGATCGTCATGGGACCGGAATGCATCGAGCGCTGAGGATTCGGAGTGAAGCCTCGCCGGGCGGGCGTTTGGAGGCGCGGCATCGCTCGGACCTGCCCCAACTCGCACGGCGCACGCTGAACCGTAGGACATTGCCGGGTGTGCGGCAAACCAGTGCCAGAGGCACTGCCTGATGGTTGACTTCGCGGCGAATCACGCCGGACGGATGTTGCATTCTGGCAACAGCGGGTCAGGCGAGGATGTGGCACTTTTGCCACATTGGGCACCAGTCGTTGAGTGATGAGTCAGTCACAAGTTCTTGATGGCTTTCACGTTCTGACGCCCGGCTACGGAAGTGACGCGGAGGGCACCACGGCTGCAATCAGACCCTGTCACTCGGGGGTCAATCCCAGCGCAGTTCGCGCCATCTCCCGAGGTTGGGTTCCCCTTCCCGGCGATGGTCCATGATTCAGCGGCTGGCGGTCCTGACAATCCTTGCTTCCGCAGTTGCCTGGTGCACCGTCGTGGTGCTGGATCGGTTCGATGCGGCAGGAGGCCGCGTGCGCATGGCCCAGGGAGAGCCAGATGAGGGATGGAGGCGGACGACGGCTGGTTGGGAGCGGCTGGCCCCACGAATTCTGGCGTGGCATTCGAGCAGCGCGCGTCATGCCAGTTCCGCCGCTGGGCCGGAGGCCGCTCTCCCTGAGTCCGAGTCAGTCTTCCGCTGGGATTTTCATCCGGTGATTTTTGCACTCTTGCTGGTTTCGGCGGCCGCAGCAGCATTTGGCCTGTTTCCTGGCCGACGCGCCGTCAATGCCAATCGCCGGTCGCAAAGCCTGTTCTAGCCCTCACTTGCGATGATCAGGCCGAGATGGGCGAGCTCGCCATAAGGCTTTCTTCGCGGGCCACTTGTACGAAATTGCCGCCACTTCGGCACTATTGGTGATGGAACGCCGGGTTGCCCCTCGTTGCGCTTGCTCCCAGGAGGTTTGTATGCGGCTTACTCTTCGTGCTCTGCTGGCGTATCTGTACAACGTTCTCGAACCGGCCGACGCCGATGAATTTGCCGGCAAGGTCCAGGAAAGCGCCGTGGCCTCCGGCCTGGTGCAGCGGATCGGCGGCATCACTCGCAAGATGAGGATGAGCGCCCCGCGGACCGATGCCAAGGGAACGGCGGCAGATGCCAACAACGTGGCCGAGTATTTGGACAACAGCCTGCCCGACGAGCAAGTCGGCGACTTTGAGCGGGCCTGCATCAATTCCGATATGCACCTGGCGGAAGTGGCCTCGTCGTACCAGGTGCTGACGATGGTGCTGGGAAAGCCGGCCGAGATTCCGCAGCACCTCCGCCAGCGGATTTACGCCTTGCCGCTGGAAATCGCCATTGCGCACAAGGCGCATGGCGACGGCGACGGCGCCGAACGTCAGCGACTCAAGAAGACCATCGAGAAGGTGGCCAAGACCTCCAAGGAAGCCGACGCCGCGGCCAAGGCTGTGCGCACAGGCTCGACGCATCCGGTTCCCGAAGTGCCCGAGTATCTTCGCCGACCGCAATCTTCAAGCACGCTGATGTGGGGTCTGGCTGTGGCCGCGATCGTGCTCATTGTCGGCCTCATCGGCGTACGTGCCGCCGGACCATTTGACGCCAGCAACGTGCTCATTGGATGGATGTTCAAGCCACCGGCAAAGATCGCCGACGCGAGTGGGAAGAGCACTGCCGCAGAGCAGAAAAAAACCTCGGGTGACGAAGTACCGAGTGCCGCGGGCAATGACAAAGAACCGTCCGCCGCTAGTGCGAACGACAAGGCCTCCCCATCAACCGCATCGGCGGAGGACAAGACGACGGATTCTGAGAAGACGAGCGCCAAGCCCGACGCGAATGAGAAGTCAACATCGTCCGCGGCGACCTCCAAAGCCAGCTCGAAGCCGGACGAAGGCACGCCGTTGCCCCCTCCCCCGCCACCGCCCGACGAACCCGATACGGCAACCTCCGAAAAGGGGAGTGACGCGAAGGGAACTGCCAAGAGCGAGAAGGGAACCGATGCGACTGCAACTCGCCCACCTGCGCCAGTTGATCCAATGGATGTCGGCCGTTATGTGTCGGACCTGCAAGTGCTGACGCGGTTTGATGCCCGCGCGGGGGTGTGGCTGCGGCTTCCGCCGCGGCAGATTCTGGCCGCTGGCGAGCGTCTGGTGGTCCCGCCGACCTTCCGCCCCCAAATCGCGCTGGGCTCAGGCGTGCAGGTGACTTTTGCCGGCGATTCGGCCGTCCAAATGGAAGAGCCGCTGCATCCGGGGTCGTCGCGAATGACCGTCGAGTACGGCCGATTCCTGATGTTGAATTCGGGCAAGGAAGGGGCGCAGCTCGAACTCAATCTTCAGGGACTCGCCGGCACCCTCACGCTGGAAGGCGCCGACACCGTCGTAGCCGTCGAAGTGCGGCACTTTCTCCCCCCTGGATCGAGCGCCGAGATGGACGCCCGGGTGCTGGTGATCGAACTGTTTGCCACCAGCGGGAGCGCCCGGTGGGAGGAGGAAGGTCAAGATCCGATCGACATCCCAGCACACCACGTGCTGACGTACGTGGCGGGAAGTGAGCGCGAGCTTTCCGGTCCGTTCCAGTCGCCCGACTGGATTGACATTTCGAGCGTATCGGACATCGACCGACTGACTTCCCTCGAGCTGCAAAAGTCGCTGGATCCCAGCAGGCCCGTGCACGTCACGCTGGCCGAGCTGATGGGGGATCGCCGGGTGGACGTGCGGGCGCTGGCAGCCCGCAGCCTGGCTTCGCTGGGAGAGTTTGAACCGCTGATCAAGGAACTGAACAATCCGCAGCAGAAATCGTTCTGGGCTCCGGAAGTGGACGTCCTCCGCCAGTCGCTGTCGCGCGGTCCGGAGGTGGCCGATCAGATTCGCCAGAGCCTGGAGCGACTGCGGCCGCAGGATGCCACGGCCCTGTATCGGCTGCTGTGGGGCTATAGCCCGGAGCAACTGGCGGGTGACGGCGCCAAAGAACTTGTGGGGCTGCTGGAGAGCCCCGCCATGGATGTGCGCGTGTTGGCCAGCGACACCCTGCGGCAGATTACCGGCGCGCAGCTCCTCTATCGCCCGGAAAAAGCGCCTGCCGAGAACCGCCCGTCGATCAATCGCTGGCAAGAGCGGCTGGCGGATGGGAGCATCGTCTACAAGACGCCCCCGTCGCCGGTGCCGGAGCGCAAGCCGCTGGCGGCTCCTGAGGTCAAGCCGGCCAAGGGGAAGGAAGGGAAGTGAGCAAAGGTCATTTTTGGTTTTGGAAAAAAAGGCGTCTGAGAGCCCGACGACTCTCAGACGCCTGTTTCGTTTGTCGATTCAATCAGTCGCTACCGCTCGACTAACGCCCCCGCAGCCGAGGCAGCAGGCCGCGGCGCACCGGGGCAGGGACCGGACCGGGTGAATAGGTCCGGGGAGCTACATAACCGCCCGTGTCGTCGGTCGGCAGACGGCGGCTTTCCAACCGCTCCTCGCGCCGCTCGGAAAATCGCTCGATGCCCGGATCGTCAATTTCCGGTCGCAGGGCGGAGCGAGCGGTCGTTCCGGCCCGGAGCTGAGGCCAATCGACGTCGATCTGCCGCACGCGCTGGTTGCGGTTGACTTCCATCGCCACTTCGCCCGGCTCCACGCGCTCCACGATCTGCGTGAACGCCTGCGGGCTGTTAATCCGCTCCCCGCGGAACGTGGTGATCACGTCGCCGGCTCGCAGACCGGAATAGAACGCCGGCGATCGCGGCAGAACTTTCCAGACGACGACGCGGTCGTCATAGCGGTCGTCGAGGACGATCCCGAACTGCTCGAGCGGATCGTGCTGTACGGTCTGCATCCTGTCGACCAGCGTGATTGGTTCGACGTTCAGCGAAACTCGCCGACCATCGCGCCACACCACCACCGGCACTTCTTGGTTCAGCACCTCATCGGCAAACAGGTAGCGTACGAAGTCGCTGTCGCTTGCCACGCGATAACCATCCACAGAAATGATCCGGTCCCCCTCGCGGAAGCCGATCTGCGAGATCGTTGATGCCAGCGGGCCGCTGGTGGCGATATCGGAGATGACCAGCCCATCCGTCGTGGAGCGGCCAAACCACAGGCCGATGTCCGCCGGGCGGATGTCCTCGGCGCGGAAGTTCAAGTCGCCGCGGGACGAGCTGCGGACGGACTCGCGCGAGGATTCGCGAGTTCCCCGAGTGTCCGCCCGCAGGTCGCGGTCGGTATCGCGGACGCCTTCGCGCGAGCCGCGGAGCGTGTCGCGGGAGAATTCACGACTGCTGCGGGCATCATCGCGCAAGTCGCGGTCAAACTCCCGCGTGCTTTCCCGGCTGCCTCGGGAGAATTCACGCGAGTCGCGGGCATCGTCCCGCGAGTCGCGGTCAAACTCCCGCGCCCGGTTCCGCGTGTCGCGAAAATCGTCGCGCAAGTCCCGGGCCGAGTCGCGAGTCGCGTCTCGTGCGTCGTCCAGCGCCTCGCGGGCCGAATCGCGCGGCTGGCGGGTGATGTCGCGCCCCTCGCGGCCGGGCTCGCGCAATTCGTCTCGCTCGCGCGACCGCAGGTCGCGAGAATCTCTCGCGCCTTCAAATCGCTCGCGGGCCGAATCGCGGGCATCGTCCGCTCGATCCCGGCCGGCATCCGGTAGCTGACGGCCCGGTTCGCGGACGTTCCGCGATGCGCGTCCCGCGGCATCGCGTGCTGTGTCTGTGGCCCCTTCGCTGGCCTCGCGGGCCGTATCGCGGGCGCCTTTGCTCGCGTCATCAGCCGCGCCTTTGGCTCCCTTGCTGGCATTACGGGCGGTGTCACGGTCGCCTTTGGCGGCGTCATCGCCCGGTCGATCGAATGGATCGGATTCCGACGCGCCTTTAGCGCCTTTGGCTTCATCCACCTTCTGATCTTCAGCGCCCTTCGCATCCCCTTCGGCCCCCTTGGCAGCGTCGGTCGCCCCACTGGCATCGGGTGCCGGGGGCGGGGCCTGCTGACACCAGCCGGCCGCGGCCGACAGCAGCGACAACGTGAGGCCGACACCGATACCCAGCAGCAGCCTCCTGAGCCGATTCCTAAGATTTTCCTTCATCGCATTCCCCTTCCACTTCGAGTCTCGCAAGAAACAGATGCCCCCTGGCAACATGTTGCCTCTGTCGAACTCTGCACATCGCATGCCCGGTGGCCTCCGCGACGTGCTGCCGGGTCCGCGGAACGGTACTTCGTGATTCTCTCAGCGCGAGCGATCCACGGGCGGGGAGAGACTGACGCCAACGCGTCAAGTAGACGCGAATACGACACTCGTGCGCATGAGCAGATAGCGCATTTGCTAGCTGCTCTCCCGAGGCAGCGCGCTACGTTCACGACAAATCGTCGCCGCTGGAAGCCCATCGACTCCCGGCGACCGCGTCCACACATCTCCCTCATCACGTCGTCACGTGCTTTTTCCAGAACTCGGCGGGAGCTGCCGGATTGACGAATTTGCCGAGCGTCTCCCGCGTCCGGTTCCAGAGGTCTTTGCTGCGCTCGTCGGAAAGCGGCTCGCCCGTGGCGATTTCCTTGAGTTGTTCCAGCAGCCTCCAGAACAGCAGCCACGCGGACGATGCATCAAGAGACGCCAGTCCGTTCATCAAAAGCCTCAACTTGGGGAGCAGTTCGGCCAAAAACGCTCGGTAGGCAGGCGCATCGTCGGGCGGAACGTGCGACATTTCCTGGAGCCACTGTACGACTCGCTGACGATACTCGGACAGGTCGATCTCAGGCTCCGACTTCTGGTCCTCAAGCGCCCACAGCGGCCCCGGGGTCTCAGATCGCATCTTGGGAGCGATAGCCATCAGTGCGTCGCCATCGTCGTCGGCGGCCGCCCAACTTGCCATCGACAAACTCGCTGGCGCCGATCGACGTGCAAACCCAAAGTCGTAACGACCCGCCGTCGGAGCCTGCTCCCATCCCTGCGGCAGTTCCACCGGCTGCACGATCTGCCGCAGGGTCTTGTCGCCACCGATGGTCGCGGCCCGGTCCACGGCCACGAATGCCGTGAAGCGACTCAATACCTGGTAGCGGAGCGACGTTTCCACAATCTGATTTTCCAGCGACGTAGCGTCGCGGCCACAGGCATAGCGATCCTCAAGGTCCCGAATGTGACCCCGGGCCCACAGCGCACCAATCGCACGGCTAGCCGACTGATGCACCGGGACCCGCGATGACCACCTCTCGCCGTCGCCCGCTGTCGCTTCGACTAGGAACTCGCGCGGAGTATTGCCGACGTAGCGGCCCATCACCACCAGCGGCACCCCCTGATGCAGATCAGAGAGCCGGGCCGGCGTGATGCTGGCCGGGTCGAGAGATACATCGCCGCTGGAAACTCGCACCCCGGTGAGTGCCGGCGGGCTGATCCGGCGCTGAATTACCTCCATGACGTCGTCCAGACGCTCTTCGGATTCGACCAGGTCGCAGTTGCCGCCGCCGAGTTCTGCCAGCCGCCGCAAAAAGCCGGCATTCACGGCCCTGTCGATGCCCAGCGTAAAGATGCGCAGTTCGCGGGCCTGGAAGGCAATCGTCGCCAGCAGGTGATCCTCGTTGCCGACCTGGCCGTCCGTGACCAGCACCAGGACCCGATCGCGCGACGGATCGCCCGCCGCCAGCGCGGCAACGGCTCGTTTCAGTGGCGAAGCCAACTCGGTGCCGCCGCGAGCTTCGAGCCGCGCGAGGAACTCGACCGCGCGAAACCGGTTGCGGTCGGTGGCCGGGAGCAGATTATCGCCCGCCTGGACCTCCGGACATTCAACCGATGAATCAAACGCAAAGATGGCCAAGCGGTCCGCCGGCAACAGCGAATCGACGATGCGAGCCGCCGCCCGCCGCGCGGCAACCAGCTTCCAGCCACCCATGCTCCCCGAGCGGTCCAGCAGCAGCACCACGTCGCGCTGGCGCGATCCGGCAGGCGCCGCAGCCGGCGGCAGGAGCAGCAGCCGAAACGTTCCGGTTTTGCCACTGTCGTCGGGGGCGACGACGACTGCCGGCTTGATCTGCGTCTGGGCAACGTCAAAGCGGAGCACGAAGTCTCGATCGAGGCGCTCGCCCGGCTGTAGCCGGACGCGACGGCGGCCGCCGTCGCCCGTCGTCTCGCTCACCGCGTGCAGGCTCGACTTGAGCCCGGTCACTTCCAAGCCGGCGGGGTCGATTTCCACCTCCAGCGACAGGCGCACGGGATTGGGGAACCCCGGGAGCAGCACCGGCGGTGTAATCCAGGAGGCATCGGGCACGAGGTTGGTGTCCGCGACTGTGCCGGGGCCCGCTGACGTTCCGTCGAGCGGTTCGCCGGGGATGTACCGCGGAGCTACGACGAGCGGAAAGCGATACGAAGCTTGTCCGTCGGCATATTCCAGCGCCGCCACCAAGGTCAGCGTGACCACCGCCTTCTCGCCAGGTGGCAAATTTCCGACTCGCATCGAAAAGACGTCGGGGCGGTTTTCCTCGGCAATCGCCGCACGATGGCCGGAGCGCAAGGCATCGTCATATTCCTTGCGGGCGGCGGCACGTTCCTTCAGAAGACCGTCGATCGTGCGGCCGGCGACTTCGAGACGAAACGAGGTGACGGCAGCTCGATCCGGCAGCGGAAAAATATAAGTCGCTTCGATCAACTCATCCTTTGTCACATTGACAAAAGTCTGCTGGATGGTGGCGTCGGCGGTCAGCCCGCAAAGCGCAGCACGGACGCTAATCGCTTCCAGCGGCAGGCAGCCGCGCTCGGTCATCAGTGCGCCAAAGCTGGCTTCGCTCCTGGCGTCAGATGCGATTTCGGCGTCGGACATCAAAGGCAAGCGGTTGGTGTTGGTCATTTTCTAGTCCTTTCTCGGCAGAATTCGCCGCTGCAAAAGAAGCTTGAGGAGCGGCTGCGCGGCGGCATGAATGGCATCGCGATCGACCTCGTCGAGTTCGCGGTGGGCCGGCAGCAGAAGCGACACGTCATGCGCCAGCGGGACGCCTACCAGCAGCGGAACAGGCGTGGAGGCGTCGGACACCGAGGCTGGGGGCGGCTCATGAGCCGGCGGCTGGCTTGCCGCCAGCTCTGCGGGCGTCGCACTGGAAACTTCGCCAGGCGAAGCCGCGGAGAGCGCCGGCCTGGCTTTCCAAAAGCTGGAGGAGGCTGGATCGAGTGAGGTTGTGGCGTCGTGAGAACTCCTCTCTGAAGCTGAAACGGAGGGTTGAACGGTAAAGCCGCTGGGAAGCCGCGCCATTTTGGCCAAGGCGCCATCTGCCGCACCGAGCAACCGGACCTGGATTTCGGCCAGCGACATGCCCTTGGCCTGGAGTCGCTTGATGGCAACCAATTGCAGCACATGTCGCCGCCGGTAGAGCGCCGTGCGACCGCGCATGGCGGCCGGACGATCCAGCAAACCGAGCGTCGTGTAATACCGCAGCGTGCGCACATCGGGAATCTGGCGGATGCGTCCGTTCATTTCTGCCAGCAGTTCCCCGGATAGCGCCTGCGCGACGCAGGCAGCCAGTTGCTCGATCGTCAGGATGGTCTGCGGATTCGCCATATCGATATACTACAGTGTTATATGACACTGTCAATTGCTGCTTCGCGCGGAAACCGGGGCGATTTTTTGGCCCCAGTAGCGGCATCCATCCTGGTTGCCATGACTGCCCCTGGGCTCCTTGCCCGACAGTTCGGTAAACCGTAGCCGGCGACATACACTTCCAGTGATGGCCGGTGTTGGCCTTTGTAAGTCAAAGTGCCCCTTGAGTTTGGCGTACAAACGTTGGGACGGCTTGGGGCGCGAAAGAGTTGCCGTACGGGATTTGTCAGCATGGGCGGCCACCGCTAAAATCGAGTTTTTTCCCGGGTTCGCGTCCCGGACGAAACGACCCGTCTTCGAGCGCCCAGCAGGAGTTTCCCCGGTGCAGATCAACATCTCGGCAAGGCACGGTCACTTGAGTCCGGCAACGCAAGAGAGAATTCATGAGAAAGTCGAAGGGATCCGCAGGTTTTTCGACCGGGTAAGCGCCATCCAGGTGACCGTGAGCCTCGAGCATCGCGACGCACCCGTGCTGGAACTTTGCATTTCGGCCGAGCATCACGAGGACTTTGTGGCCACCGAGCAAGCCGATACCGTGCTGGCCGCACTGGACGGCGCGATCGAGAAAGTCGAGCAGCAGCTGCGAAAATTCAAAGAGCGGCTCAAGGAACACCGCGCTACCCCGCACAAGCATCTCGAGCCCCCGACCGCCGAATGAGGCCGCCCGTGCAGTCGGCCCTGGCGCCGGGCCCGGCACGAACCGGGGACTTGCTATCATTAAGGAATTCATTATGAAGTTTTCAGATTTTATTGTGATGCCGGCTATCAAGGCCGACCTGGCTGCCGACGACAAAGGCGACGTCATTGACGAGCTGGTCCACAGCCTGGTGGACGCTGGTGTCATCAAACCCACCGACCAGGAGGGAATTGTCGCCGCGGTGATGCGCCGCGAAGAACTGGGCAGCACCGGCATTGGCCGCGGCGTGGCGGTTCCGCACACCAAGCACCCCACCGTCGAGCGGCTCATCGGCACCGTCGGCATCAGCGCGGAAGGGGTCAATTTCAACAGCCTCGATGGGGCGAAAGTTCATTTGTTCTTTCTGATCGTTTCCCCCCACGACCGCCCCAGCGACCACCTGCGGGCGCTTGAGCAGATCACCATGCACCTGCGGGACGATGCTTTTTGTCGTTTCCTCAAGCAAGCCCGTACGGTGCCGGACATCCAGCAGTTGCTCGAGGAAGCCGACGCGAACCAGTTCAGCACGTAAATCCCATGCGGATTGCAGAGTGCAGAACGCAGAGTTCATCTCACTCTGCGTTCTGCACTCTGCATTTTGCACTTTTGCTTATTGTCTCCGCCTCGATGTCCCAGCCCACCGCCGCTCGCGAAATCGTCGTTGTCAACCCGCAGGGATTTCACGCCCGGCCGGCTCACCTGTTCATGAAGCTGGCCAGCGAATTTGAGGCGGAAGTGCGGATTCTCAAGGGAAATAGCGCCATCAATGGAAAAAGCATCCTGGACTTGTTGACGCTGGGGGCAGGAAACGGTACGAAACTCACATTACAAGCCGTCGGCAACGACGCCCAAGCCGCCGTCGACGCACTTGCCCTGCTGGTCGAAAGCGGCTTTGGAGAAATGGACAACGGCTCGCCGCAGGCGCAAGCCAGCGCCTGATTAGCCGTTTTGCATCGCGATTGAAACGATTTCCTGCTCCTGACCGGGCGCCTTGGGCAAAACCGATAATTGCCGCATGGGGTGCGGCAGAGGCCGACGCCGCCGGGAGCAACCAAGCACGATTTACCCAGCTGGCGTTAACGCCGGTGGGCAGTTGAATCTCGCCGCACTCGTCACCGGCGTCGGTGATGTGGCTGGAGGTCCTGCTCCCCAGCGCAATGCCTCACTGCATTCCATGCCGAGCCCTGATCCGGGACGGCTGCCGAGGCACCAAATCGGCCGCCTTCCCGAGGCATTCGAATCACACTGTGCGATCTTTCCGCCGCTGCGGAATTCGCCTGTGGGGCGGCGTCTGGCCTGCGTGCCATGGATAGCCGCCGGCGGTCTCCCGCCGGCCAATTGCGTTCATTTTCTAGTCGGGTTGCGCACCTGTGGCTGCCGGCCGGTCGAAATCGACACAGGCCGCCAGCAATCTTCACGCGGCACCAAGGGCGGCGTCGATTGCCAAGCCCTGCCGCGCGCTCCCGACACTCGTACTTCCGTATTTTCAGAAGTGGAATGGCATGAAAAGCGAAATGCTGATCAATGTGTCGCAGCCGGAGGAATGTCGGATTGCGATTATCGAGGACGGATTGCTGGAAGAGCTCTACATTGAGCGGGCCAGCCAGGAGACGTTCGTCGGAAACATCTACAAGGGACGGATCGTCAACCTGGAGCCGAGCATCCAGGCGGCCTTCGTCGATTTCGGCGTCGGCCGCAACGGCTTTCTGCATATCAGCGACGTCGAACCGCAATACTTTCGGCAGGGGGGCTTCGATCCCAGCGAACCGGTCGGCGGCGGGCGGCTGGCGGACATCGACACTGGGGACGATCCGGAACCGCCGCGTGAAGCCGGGCGCGAGAGGGGACGAGGCCGCAATGGCGGTCCCGACCGCGGCCCGCGCGGTCGGCTCAACCGCGGCGGACGACCCCGAGTCAAACCACCCATCCAGGAAATCTTCCGCCGCGGCGACGAAGTGCTCGTGCAGGTGATCAAGGAAGGGATCGGCACCAAAGGGCCGACCCTGTCCACGTACATCAGCATTCCGGGCCGCTACCTGGTGCTGATGCCCGCCCTGGGCCGCGTCGGCGTCTCGCGCAAAATCGAAGACGACGAGCTGCGCCGCAGCTTGCGCGACACTCTGCTGGAGCTCAATCCGCCGAAGGGCCTGGGTTTCATCGTCCGCACCGCCGGAGCGGACCGCACCAAGAAAGAGCTTTCGCGCGACATGGCGTATCTCTTGCGCCTGTGGAAGGTGATCGTGCGGCGGCTGAAAAAGCAGCCCGAGCCGGGGGGCATCTACGAAGAAAGCGACATGATCATCCGCACGATCCGTGACATCTTCACCGGCGAGATCGACGCGATCTACATCGACGAACTTCAAGCTTATGAACGGGCCAAGGAGTTCTTGCAGCTCGTCATGCCGCGGTATGTCAGCCGCCTGCACTATTACGATGGCCGCGAGCCCCTGTTTCACAAGTACAAGGTCGAGCAGGAAATCGCCCAGATCTATCAGCGCAAGGTGCCGCTGCGAGCCGGCGGATCGATCGTCATCGACCCGACGGAGGCCCTGGTGGCCATCGACGTCAACAGCGGCAGCTTCCGGGCGGAGGACGATGCCGAGGAGACCGCGTTCCGGCTCAATCTGGCGGCGGCCAAAGAGATCGCCCGCCAGCTTCGGCTGCGCGACCTGGGGGGCGTGATCGTCAACGACTTCATCGACATGCGGCGGGAGCGCCATCGCCGCGGACTGGAGCGGGCGTTGCGGGACGCGATGCGCCGCGACCGGGCCCGCACCAAGATCCTCCGCACCAGTCCCTTCGGTCTGATCGAGATGACGCGGCAGCGGATCCGCCCCAGCGTCAAGCGCAGCGTCTACGGCGATTGCCCCTGCTGCGGCGGCCGCGGCGTCGTCAAAACGGCCGAAAGCATGGCCATCGAGGTCGTCCGCTTGATCATGCTCGCCAGCCACCAGCCGGGCATCGCCAAAGTCAGCGTGCACGTGAATCAGGAAGTCGCCACGTACCTCAACAATCGCAAACGGCGCGAAATCACAAAACTGGAAGACGACACGGGGATTGCGGTCCAAGTGCTCGGCAGCGAAGAGGTCTTTCCCGAGCACCTGGAAATCACCTGCCAGGACGCCGAGGGGAAAGAGGTCAAGCTACCCGGGCAGTGATTCACACCCGCACATGCCGCCACTGGCCACCGGAAAATCGCGCGAGGATCAGCATCGCCCGCAGCGTGACGTCCAGCACCATCGCCAGCCATGCGCCGGCGACTCCCAGCCCCAGCCCGCCAATCGCCAGGTCAGGCGTTAGTGGCACGATGCTCCATGCGAAAAATGCCGCCAGCGGTATGCGAATGCCCAGCAGACCCACAAAGGTGATCACGAGCGGCACGCGCGTGTCCCCCGCCCCGCGCAGGGCGGCACTAAGCACCTGAAGCAGCGCCATCGCCGGACAGCCGCAGGCCACGATCTTGAGCAGCTCGGCCGTGTGCCGCGTGACGAGGGAACCTTCGCCGGTGAAGAATCTCGCCAGGTGCGAACCGCCAAAGTAGAAGAACAGGCCAGCGCACGACATGACTGTCAGCGCGCCCAGGCAGGCCACCGTAACTCGCCGCACCGCCAGGTCGGCTCGACCCGCTCCCAGGGACTGTCCGGCGAGCGTCGCTGCAGCGACGGCGAAGGCGCTGCCGGGGAGATAGGAGAGGGCTTCGATCTGTACGCCCAGGCCGTGCGCTGCCGCGGCATCGGTCCCGAGGCGAAAGATAATCCAGGCGTAGGCCATGTGGCAGGCGATGACCGAGATCAGATCGAAGCCGCCGGGGAGGCCGATGCGCAGGATGCGGCGCGTCAATGCGCGGTCGTAGCGCGCTTCCTGCCACGACCACTTTAGCCCAAACCGGCCGCGGAGCAGGATCGCCAGGATGATCAGCGCTCCGCACCAGTGCCCGCAGGTGGTGCCGATCGCCAGACCGGCGATGCCTTGCTTGGGAATGCCGAAGGCGCCGCTGACCAGCGTCGAACTGACCGCGATGTTGACCAGGTTGAGGGCGACGCGGGCGACAAGGCCGCTGACGGTGTCGCCCGCACCGCGGAGGCAGGCCGTGCCGACTTGCTCGATCATGATCGCCGGCACGGCCCACACGATCACCCGCACAAAGTCGCGGGCCAGTGCTGCCGAATCCTCGTCGGGGGTCATCAGCCGGATCAAGTGCGGCGCCCCGACCCAGGTGAGCACAGCAACGATCACGGACAGACCGACGCCGGCAATCACCGCCTGATGAAACACGCCGCCAGCCAATTTCCGATCGCCGGCGCCTGTCGCGCGGGCGATGAGTGCCGTCGCGCCAATGCCGACGAAGGCGAACATCGTGGTGAGAACCCACAGGAAGTAGGCGATGAAGCTCATCGCCGCTTTGGGCTCGCTGCCGGGGAGAAAATGCCCAGCCAGGTACCAGTCGGTATAGCCGACGAGCATGTTCAGCGATTCTTCGGCTAACACTGGCGCAGCGAGAATCGCCAAAGGCCGCCAGACGCCGGCGGAAACATCGGCTACGGTCACTCGCTGCATCTCAAGAGGCGAATAATGGTTAAGTGGGAGCGTTAAGTCTACCGGCCGGTGACGGTTAATCCACTGAAGGGGAAAGTTACGTGTTTTGGGCGTGGACGTGTCTGGTGCTGTTTCCGAGCCTGACGCTGATGGCGGCCGGAAACTTGCCGCCATGGCAGTCGATGTGCTGGCTCACGGTGGCGACCCTGGCCGGATGCAAGGCGGCGACGTGGACGCTAATCGATCCGCAACTGGCGACGCGGGCGCGACGTCTTGGCTACTGGTTTGGCTGGCCGGGGATGGACCCGATTGGCTTTTTGCTTGCGCCCAAAAGCGCGGACGCGCGGCCGTCGCGCGGCCAGTGGCTGGAAGCGGCGGCCCTAACGGCGCTTGGCGCAGCACTCATTTGGGGCGCCGTGCGCTCTCTCACCTGGTGGCCCGATTTGGCCTCCTGGGTCGCGATGGCGGGGCTCATCTTTGCCGGGCATTTTGGCGCACTTGAGTTGCTTTCATGTGCCTGGCGGTCGCAGGGGATCATGGCCCGGCCGCTGATGGACCATCCCTGGAATGCCGCCAATCTTGCTGACTTCTGGGGACGCCGCTGGAATACGGCATTCCGCGACCTGGCGTATCGACTGGTGTTGATTCCGGTGATGCGCCGCGCCGGTCCGACCGCCGGACTGGCGGCCGTGTTCCTGTTCAGCGGGCTAGTTCACGATTTCGTCATCTCGGTTTCGGCGCGCGGCGGCTACGGTCTGCCAACGCTCTACTTTCTGATTCAGGCGGCCGGCACACTATTGCAGCGTTCGGCAATTTCCAAGCGGCTGCGGCTAGAGTCAGGCTGGCGCGGCTGGGCGGTGGCAATGATCGTGGTATTTGCGCCGGCTGGCTTGCTGTTTCACGAGCCCTGGCGGCACAACGTGATTCTGCCGCTAATGCGGGCGATCGGCGCCATGTAGGACGGGCTTCCCAGCCCGTCTCAAATGGACGGGCTAGGAAGCCCGTCCTACAGAAAATGCCATGCGATCCTACCTGCCACAACTTCTGTTCGCCGCCGGCTTGATTCAATTCACAGTCCTCATGGCTTCCGCGCTGGTGCCGCTGAAGCTGGACTGGAAGACGCAGCTCGCGCCGCTGCCCAGGCTCGTGCGGCAATTGTTTTGGGTTTACGGCGGCTACGTCGTGTTAGCGATCGTGGGGCTAGGGCTGATCGTGGTCGTCAATGCGAGCGGGCTGGCGGGCGGCAGCTTACTAGCGCGGAGCGTGTGCGGCTATCTGGCGGCGTTCTGGGGAATTCGCCTGGCACTTCAGCTCGTACTCGATGCGCGGCCGTATCTGACGACGTGGTGGCTATGGGCCGGAGAGGCGGTGGTGACGCTGATCTTTGCGTTCTTGACGGCTGTGTATCTGCTGGCTGCGCTTTGGCCGTGATCGGTGGGGCAGGCGTCCCGCCTGCCATTGATTGCGACAGCGGCAGGCGGGCGCCTGGCCCACGAAGTGCAGCTTGCTCCCCGTCAGCCGCCCGGGTACGATCAAAGCTGCCTGCCTTAACGTCGCTCCCCACGCGACTTTACATTTCTCCTTGCCCCCCAAGGAGCTCCGCATGCTCGGCCGTCTGGTCCCCGCGGCAATTCTCGCGTCCCTTGGTCTGGCCAGCGTCGCTGCCGCGGCTGACGAAGTCGATTTTCTCCGTGACGTCCGGCCGATCTTGGCCACGCGCTGCTACCGCTGCCACAGCGATTCGCTCGACAAAAAAGAGGCGGGCCTCGCACTCGACAAGTTTGACACGCTGATGAAAGGGGGCGACGAAGGGGCGGTGATCGTCGCCGGTAAGAGCGGCGAGAGCAAGCTCATCGAGCGCGTGACGGCCACCGACGACACGCGAATGCCGCAGGAAGGGGCCCCGCTGACGGCAGAGCAGATCGGCAAGCTCAAGGCCTGGATCGACCAGGGGGCCAAAGCGCCGCCACTGGGAGCGGAGTCGAAGTCCGATCACTGGGCGTTCAAAAGGCCGGTGCGGCCGCCGGTGCCGACGCCGGCCAATGCCGCGTACGTCCGCAATCCGCTCGACGCTTTCATCGCCGCCAGGTACGAGGAATTGAAGTTGACGCCCGTCGGCGAAGCGCCCAAGCACGTGCTGCTCCGCCGCGTGTACCTTGATTTGATCGGCCTGCCGCCGACGCCGGAGCAGCTTCAAGCGTTCCTCAATGACAACTCGGAGGGCGCGTACGAAAAGGTCGTTGATGAACTGCTGAAAAGCCCGCATTACGGCGAGCGCTGGGGCCGGCATTGGATGGACGTGTGGCGGTACAGCGACTGGGACGGCTATGGCAACGAAGTCCGCGAGAGCAAGCCACACATTTGGCGATGGCGCGACTGGATCATCGAGTCGCTGAATGCCGACAAGCCGTATGACCGGATGGTGCAGGAGATGCTGGCCGGCGACGAGCTTGCGCCCGACGATCCGAGTACGCTACGGGCGACCGGGTACCTCGTGCGCAACTGGTATAAGTTCAACCGCAACACGTGGCTCGACAGCACCATCGAGCACACTGGCAAGGCGTTCATGGCGACGACCTTCAACTGCGCCCGTTGCCATAGCCACATGTACGACCCG
>DASRJP010000025.1:0-19033 GCA_035649415.1 Pirellulaceae bacterium
ACCAGCAGAGGCGCATTTGCCGGTGCTGCGCATAGCGCGGGAGTCTATCATAGGGAATTTGACCGCGATTGACAAACTCACCCCACTCGGCAAAGTTGAACGCCGCCAGCGGCCATTAACGTGAGACATTTCGCCGTCGGCTTTTTCGGAGCCTTTGGCATGCCAATGTGCGATCTTCGACTGTCTAGTTTCTGCCTGCTATCATGCAGCCTGGCAATCATGGCCCACGCTCCAACCACGGCCAACGCCGGGGATTGGCCGCAAATCCTGGGTCCCGAGCGCAGTGGCAAGGCCAGCGGCGAAGAGCTTCCGGCCCGTCTGGATCCGGCCAAGCTCAAGCCCCTTTGGGAAAGCAAGCTGGGTGGTGGCTATGCCGGGCCGGTAATCGTCGGCCAGCGGGTGATCGTTTTTCATCGGGTGGAAGAGAATGAAGTGGTCGATGCGCTGGATGCGGCCACGGGGAAAAGGCTGTGGCGGGCGCCCAGTCCCGCCAGTTACCGCGGCGGGGTCGATCCGCACGGAGACGTCGGTCCGCGCTGCGTGCCGCTGATCTCGCAGGACTCGGTTTTTGCGTTCGGCGCTGCCGGCGACCTGGTTTGCGTGGCACTCGACAGCGGCAAGGTTCGCTGGCGACGCGAGCTGGCAGGAGACTATGACGCGCCCGAGGGATACTTCGGCGTCGGAAGCACGCCAATCCTCGCCGGCGGCAAGCTGCTGGTCAACGTCGGCGGCAAAAGCGCCGGTCTCGTGGCCATCGACCCGCTCTCCGGCAAGACCGTGTGGCAAGGCACTGCGGAAGTCGCCAGCTATTCTTCACCCACGCTGGCCACGCTTGGCGGCCAGGAGCACGCCATCTTCGTGACTCGGCTCAACTGCGTGGCCGTCGATCCAGCGACCGGAAAGGCGACCACGCTCTTTCCATTCGGTCGCAGTGGTCCCACAGTGAACGCCGCCACGCCGCTCGTCATCGGCGACAAGTTGTTTGTCACGGCCAGCTACAATATCGGCGCCGAGCTGCGGCAACTTTCCGGCAGCAGTGCGCGGCAATTGTGGGCCAATGACGAAACGCTCAGCAGCCAGTACAACACGCCCGTCGAACACAATGGCTACCTGTACGGCATTCACGGCCGCGAGGACGCCGGAGCGGCTGAGCTGCGCTGTATCGAACTGGCCAGCGGCAAAGTGAAGTGGTCGCGGGCGGGTTTTGGCTGCGCCCATGCAATTCTCGCCGGTGACAAGATCCTGCTTGTCGGCGTGCGCGGCAAGCTGACGTTGATCGCGGCCAATCCAAGCAAGTACGAGGAACTGGGCTCCGGCAACCTGGGGCGGCATGATCTCCGCGCGTTGCCGGCACTTGCGGGCGGCAGACTCTATGCCCGCACCAGTGACGCCAACAGCGGCGAACTGCTGTGCATCCCGCTGGCAAAATGACCTGCCTCAGCTCGCTGTCCCCTGCTCAAGCCTTTTGCACCCCAGGCTTGCCATCCTCGACCACGAACGACGCCCGCGTCACCAGCGGTGCGCTGGGCCGCGTGACATATTCGACGACCTGATAGTCGCTCCGCCACTCTTTCGGTGAGACCGTGCAGCGGACATAACCCCGCTCAGCATTGTGGAACTTGACGAACGGATTCTCGGCGTAGATTTCTTTGAGTCCCCTGGGTTCTTTCGCCCCGTCGCCGCTGGAGGAGAGGGATGTGCCGACGAATTCTGTGGCTACGGTTTTCGACCCCAAATCGTCGAAGTCCACGATCAGATCATTGGCCCAGTTGCTGTGGATGTCGCCGCCCAGGACGACGGGGTTGAGCGCCTGGTGGTCGTGGAAGAATTTCAGCAGCCGGCGGCGGTTCATTTCATAGCCAGGCCACTGATCCATGCTAAAGGCAGTCACCTCGCCGGGCGTGCGATCGACGCGGGCCATCATGATCTGCTGAGCCAGGATGTTCCACCGCCTTCGCGACGCAGCCAAACCGGTCAGGAGCCATCTCTCTTGCGCTTCGCCGAGCGCCGTCGCCTTGGGATCGAAGCACTCGGGGCACTGCGGCTTGTTCCCGTCGCCGCACGGCTGGTCGGTGCGGTACTGCCGCGTGTCGAGGACAAAGAACTCCGCCAGTTTTCCGAACGAAATGCGGCGGTAAAGCTGCATGTCCGGCCCCTTGGGCAGCGACGAGCGCCGCAGCGGCATGTGCTCATAGTACGCCTGGTAGGCATGGGCACGCCGCTGCAGGTATTGCTCGGGAGGCTCGTCCTTGCGCTCGGAGATTGCGCCCGCACAGTTGTTGGCAAACTCGTGATCGTCCCAGGTGACGATCCACGGCGCGGCAGCGTGCGCCGCCTGGAGCAGCGGATCGGTCTTGTACTGGGCGTGACGGTTGCGATAGTCGGCCAGCTCGTGCAGCTCCGGCCCGACGTGTTTGCGGACCTGCTTGTCGCGGCCGGGACCTTCGTAGATGTAGTCGCCCAAGTGTAGGATCAGGTCGAGCCCTTCCTTGGCCATGTGGTCGTAGGCGGTAAACAGTCCCTGCTCGTAGTGCTGACAGGAGGCGAAGGCGAATTTGAGTTGTGATGGCGAGGCGCTGACCGCCGGCATCGCCCGCGCGCGCCCGACCGGGCTAGTTTCGCCCGCTGCGTGGAAACGATAGAAGTACCAGCCGTCCCACACGTTTTCGACCTCGACGTGCACGCTGTGGCCCCACTGGGGGCTCGCCACCGTTTTGCCTGAGCGGACGATCTTCGTCATCGCCTCGTCCTCGGCAACTTCCCACGCCACCTCGACGTTTTCCGCCGGCATTCCACCCCCTTCGAGAGGCTTGGGAGCCAGCCGCGTCCAGATCACAAATCCGTCCGGCGAAGGATCACCCGAAGCGACGCCGAGGGTGAAGAGCCGGTCGGGGACCTTGACGTTTTTCTTGACGATGCCGAGGGCGCGCGACGACCAGACGGCAGCCGCGGCCAGCGAGGTAGTCGCTACAAGGAACGAGCGGCGGCTGAAATGCCGAGGATCGACGATCGGGTACAGCGGTGTATTCATAACCAGGTTCCTCCGCCGCATTAGCGTAGTGGCCAGATGCCGATCGTGCAAATAAAGACTGGCAGTGCCGCGGATGAACACGGATGGCGTGGATCTGGCATGTGCCGATCCGCACTAAACCGCGTCAAACTGCGGCTTTCCTGCCGGCCCGCCGCGCCGTTGCCGCCGGCCGTAAGATGAAGTATTTTCAAGGCTTTCCTGGGGCAGCCCCGCCACGTCAACCCGCCCGTTTCGTCAATAGTTAGTCGCCCGAGGTGTCTGGATGTCTGCGCAGCTTGAAACGGTCTCGCAAACGGAGCTTGAGTCCCGCGCTAAAGTCGCCAAGTACCGGCTCGACGCCCACGCCCAACAAATCGTCCAGTGGCACTTTCACGAATCGACCGGCTCGCCGTTCTGGCTGGCGAAGAAGCGGGAACTCAAATTCGACCCGCTGAAAGAAGTCAAAACGTTCGACGACATCAAAAAGTTCCCGCTCTTCGAGGACGAGTGGCTCCGCGGCGGCCCGCTCAACCGCTGGGTCCCCAAGGGGCTGGCCGGCAAGCCGGTCTACGTCTTTGAAACCGGCGGCACTACGGGCATTCCCAAGTCGCGGATGGTGATCGAGGACCATTGGACCGACTACGAGAATTTTTCAGCGACGCTGCCCGAGCAGTACTTTCCCAAGGGGGCCAACTGGTTGATGCTCGGCCCCAGCGGCCCGCGGCGCTTGCGATTGGCGGTCGAGCACCTCTGCCAGTACCGCGGCGGCATCTGCTTCTGCATCGACCTCGACCCGCGGTGGGTGATCAAGCTGATCAAGAAGGGGTGGATGGAGCACCTGGAGGCGTACAAGGACCACTGTATCGAGCAGGCGCTGACGGTGCTCGAGGCCGGCCATGACGTGAAGTGCATGTTCGCCACTCCGAAACTTCTCGATGCCCTTTGCCAGGCGCTCGAGAAGCGCGGCAAGACGTTCAAGGACACGGGCATCACCGGCATTTTCTCCGGTGGCACCGAGTTCACGCCGCAGTTCACCCGATTCTGCATCGAGGAATACTTCGGCGGTGAGCCCGACGTCAGCGGCATTTACATGACGCCGACCTACGGCAACACGCTGATGGGATTGGCGTGCTCTAAGCCCGTCGGTCCGGACGACGGCTACAAGATCACCTACTACGCCCCGCAGCCGCGGGCGGTGATCGAGGTGGTCGATTTCGACGACTATAACTCAGTCGTCCCCTACGGCGCTAGCGGCCGCGTGAAACTCACGACCCTCACCAAGGAATTCTTCGTCCCCGGCTTCATGGAGCGCGACGAAGGGGAGCGCGAACAGCCCTACGCTAGATACCCCTGGGACGGGATTAGCGGCGTCAAACCGTGGCGCGGGATCGCGTCGCAGACGACGGTGGGGGTTTACTAAGAGGTTGTCCTTAGACGGGGGCTAACAGCCCCGGGGAAGACCAATGCCCGGAGACGGCGCTGTCTACTGTGTCCTCTTTCAGTGACCAGGCCTGCGGATTTTCCCCGCCAGCACTGCGCGGTGCGGCTCCCACGCGCTATGGCCTTTGCGGATGAGCTTTCGCAGTCCTGCGGCACGCGCCTACTCCTCTGGCCACACGACGTCGAAGCTCATGCTCGCCACTTCCCGGCCGTCGATGTAGATGGTCCGCGTCCATTTCCCGGGGACGAGTTCGTACTCATAACCTTCGAGAAACGACCACAGATAGGTGGCGTCGGGCCGCTTTTTTTTGTCAAACCTCAGCGTCGTTTCGCGTACGGCCTCTTTGATGATTTTTCCGTCAGGCTGCAGGATCTCCGGATGCGACATGACATCCTTTACTACCAGCTTCCGGTTCTTGGGAAGATTCTGGAACTCGACGCGAAATCCAAAATTCTCGCCGACCCGAGCCGGAATCACCTTCGTCGTCTCCTTGTGCCGCGGTTTCCCGGTCCGAACCTCGACCCCTCCTGAGATATTGGGGGCCGGGGCCAGCGATTCCCAGTCCGCCTTATACCGGCCGTACTCGACGATCTTGGCGGTCGGCCGCTCCTCCTGCGCGACTGCCGCCACAGGCGCCATGGCCAGGACGCTAAAGAGCACGATGCGGAATGGGTGCGACATAAAAACTCCTTTGGGCAGGTCCAGTTCCGAACGGAGCGGGCCTGCCAAAGGTTACCTTGCAGTTTCTGCACATGCGGACGTGCAACGCGCGAGAATCTTCCGTGTTCTCCGCGTCTTCCGTGTCCCTCCCACCCGCGGGCCCTCTTGGTATCATTGATACACGGCTGAAAACGACGCCGATTTGAATCCCACCTGCCCGCCTTCACCCGCCTATCCCCATTTCGGGAGTTTTCCTCGTGCTCACCATTCCCGTCCTCCGCTGGGGCCAGCCCTACGAGTCGCTCGAGATCGACGAAGTCAAGCATTTCCGCACCGGCGAGGCGATCGCCAAGGTCGGACAGGCCAACGGCGGCATCATCAAGCGCGACATGCGGCAGGCCCAGAAGGCCCGCGACATTTTGAAGCAGATTCCGATCCCCGAGATCATTGAGCGGATCAAGCAGGCCGCCGACTACTACGAGAGCGGCACACTGCCGATAGGGGACGGCCAGCAGACGCCGGACGATTTTGCCCGCCAGCAGTCGTCGAGCACCGGACTGCCGGAGCACATGTGCAAGGGGAACATGGCCAAGAATAGCTTCGTGCTCCGCAACATGAGCAAGATCCTCGACTGCCTGACGCGCGGGCTGGAACTATCGATCCTCACCAATGGCTACGGCGTCGAGGGCCGCGGCGTGACCGTCAGCTACCAGTGTCAGACGCCGGTCCTCGGTGCGGTCCTGCCGAGCAACTCGCCGGGCGTGCACACTCTCTGGCTGCCGGCGATTCCGCTCCAGCTCGGCCTGGTCCTCAAGCCCGGGCCGCAAGAGCCATGGACCCCATATCGCATGGCGGCCGCGTTCATCCAGGCCGGCATTCCCAAGGAAGTTTTCTCGCTGTACCCCGGCGGCGGCGAAGCGGGAGCGGCTCTGCTGGAAGCGTGCGACCGGTCGATGATCTTCGGCAGCTCGCAGACGGTCGAGCGCTACCGCGGCAATCCGCGCGTCCAGGCGCATGGCCCGGGTTTCTCGAAAATTCTGCTGGGCGACGACGTGGTCGATAAGTGGCCAGAGTACCTCGACCTGATGGCCGAGAGCATCTACATCAACTCGGGCCGCGGCTGCATTAACTGCTCGGGCGTCTGGGCTTCGCGGCATACGAAGGAAATCGCTCAGGCACTAGCCGAGAAGCTCGGCCCGATCGAGGTCAAGCCGCCGGAAGACCCGACCGCCGGCCTAGCCGCCTTCACTGTCCCCGGCCAGGGACAGGCGGTGTGGAACATGATCGAGGCCGACCTAAACGAAAGCGGCGTCACCGACCTGACGAGCAAGTATGGCCCACGGCTGGTAGAGTTCGAGCGCTGCAGCTACCTGCGGCCGATGATCGTCCACTGCGCCTCTCCCGAGGCTGCGATCGCCAAGAAGGAATACATGTTCCCCTTCTCGACCGTGGTCGAGTGCCCGCAGGACCAGATGCTCGCCAAGATCGGCCCCACGCTCGTCGGCACGGTCATCACCAGCGACGCCAACCTCAAGTCCCAGTGCATCGACGCCACCCACATCGACCGCCTCAACCTCGGCCCCATCCCTACGACAAAGCTCAACTGGCTCCAGCCGCACGAGGGGAATATTATTGATTTTCTGTTCAGAAACCGGGCGCTACAGACGGCGTGAGGGGTGAGTGGTGAGTGGTTGTCCTTAGCCGCGCGGTGCGGGCGCGATCGATGTATTGTGCAACGCCGTCCTCCCGGTCTGCGGAGACTCGTCCCCGCCCAGGCAAAAATGTTTGCCAGCTTCGGCGCGCAGACGGTATGTTGAAACTACTTCTCCGTCGCAGACCCGTTCCGGGAGTGCCGACATGCGCCGCTTGGCAATCAGCATCTCTCTCTTTATGTCGTCGCTGCCAGCAGCAGCAATTGCAGAGGACCTTCCCAGTTTTACCCTCGAGTTCTCGGCCTGGAACGCGACCGATGTCGTCGTGGTGAACGAAAGCGGAGTCGTGCGGGAAGTCTGGAAAGGGAGCCTCAAGCCGAATGCCGTCCTGCCCGTGGGGCAATGGAAAATCACTGCGGCGGCAGACGTCAGCTATGACCGACTTGGCTTGGACCGTTCGAAACTGCCTGCCGATCGGATCAAGCGGGTCACCGGAAAGCGGCGCGTGATCTTTCTAAGGCGTGAGGCCGAGGGAGGCGAATGGAAGGCGGCTTCAATATTCGAGGATTGGGACGCAGCGACGATCTGGGTGGAGGGGGACGAAGGATTTGCGAAACAACAATGGATGAATCCCGGCCCCTCGCTCATCCGGCCGTATTCGAGTGAAAAGAAGGTTCGCGACTCGGTGCTCCGCATTGCCAAAACTCAGTCTTCGATTGAAACGGCCGCACAGCTCAAGGACCCGGCAGCCCGCGCCCAGGCGCTCGTCAAGTTCCTCGACGGGAAGAATTATCTTGCCTTGGACGAGACGCTGGAAGGGCTCAAAACCTGCGGCAAAGACGTCTGGTCGGTAATTCGTCCTCTGCTTGAGGACGAAAGCAAACTGCCAATTCACTCACGGCTAATTCACGTGGCGGGAACTGCGTCGCTGGAGCAAGCCAAGCCGCTAATTGAGCGCGTGATTGCTGAAGAGATGGAATATTGGAATTCGCTGACCGAGGAGCAGCAAAAGGGAGGATCCTACAACGAGCCGATGCACTTTCACTATTCGAAACTCTCGGCTTGTCTCAATGTGCTCAAGCGATCCGGCTATGCGGACGAAAAAGGGCTGGTCGCAAAGCTTCGAAAGAAGTGGGACAAGTCCCCGAACTTGAAGCATTTGGGAACAAGTTCCGGAGGACGATCTCCGATTTTGCAGTACGCAGACGAGATTCTGAAGAAACAGTGAGGCTCGGTAATGCCCCCCGGTTACGGAATATCAATTGTTGCAAGTATTTCCCGCAATCGTCCGAAAGTTAGTCAACTCGGATCGCCAAAAACTGCCCGCCCCGCGGTACTTCTTTGCCGTGATCGACGGTAAAATTAAGGGCTGGCCAGGCAGCACTTGGCCACCCCGCCTCAAGTCCACGTTATCCCACCTGCCACTTCGCCATTCGAGCTTCGTCCTTCCGACATTCGTCATTGTTGTTGATGATCCCCTTCGACTACCAGCCCCGCACGCGCCTTGTCTTCGGTCCCGGCAAGATCGAAGAGCTGGGGCAGTTGGCGTCGGAGCTGGGGGCGCGGCGGGCGGTTGTCGTCAGTGATCCGGGCGTGATTGCCGCCGGGCATGCCGCACGGGGGATTCAGTCCCTCGTGCGGGCCGGCATTGAGACGCACCTCTTCGGCGGTCTGCACGAGAATCCGACGACCGACGACGTCGATGCCGGAGTGAAGGTCGCCCGCCGCTACGATCCCGAGATACTCATCGGCCTCGGCGGCGGCAGCTCGATGGACTGCGCCAAGGGGATCAACTTCGTCTACACCAACGGCGGCCAGATCAAGGATTACTGGGGAACCGGCAAGGCGCTCAAGCCAATGTTGCCGATGATTGCCGTGCCGACGACCGCCGGCACCGGCAGCGAGACGCAATCATTTGCCCTCATTTCCGACGCGGCCACGCACGTGAAGATGGCTTGCGGCGACAAGAAGGCGTCGTTTCGCTCGGCGATCCTCGACCCGGAGCTGACCGTCACTCAGCCGCCTCGCGTTACCGCCCTCACCGGCATCGACGCCATCAGCCACGCGCTGGAGACCTTCGTCACCAATCGCCGCAACAGCGCCTCGCTGGCCTTCAGCCGCGAAGCGTGGCGGCTATTGTCGAGTAATTTCGCGAAGGTGCTTGACCATCCGGAAAATATCGAGGCCCGGGGGCACATGCTGCTCGGCGCCAGCTTCGCTGGCCTGGCGATCGAGAACTCGATGCTCGGTGCGACGCACGCGCTGGCCAATCCGCTGACGACGACCTACGACATTCCGCACGGCCAGGCGATCGCTGTCATGCTGCCGCACGTGATCCGCTTCAATGGCGTGCAGGTGGAAGGGTGGTACCTCGATCTGCTCTCGGGCTGCGATAGCAACGGGTCAGTGCCCCGGCTGGGGCCGGGGGTTCACGGTCTGGCCGATTTTGTGACGGCACTGGCGGCCAAGGCGGATCTGGCGACGACGCTGCGGGAACTAAACGTGGACGAAGGGCGGCTGCCGGAACTGGCGGCCCAGGCGGAAAAGCAATGGACCGCCGCATTCAACCCGCGGCCAGTCGGCGAAACCGACCTTTTGGGACTCTATCGGGCCGCCCTGGGGTAGAATAGAGCAGCACGCGGCCCACGGCTGAACATGGGCCGGCGTCCGAGCGACAAATCGTTGCGGCCCTTTTCGTCCACAACGAATGCACTGGAGATCGACCCATGCTGCGGCACTATCGACAAACACTGATTGCAGTGCTTGGTTTGACGGCAATTGTCATCAGCGTGGGCATCGTCCGCTCCGCTGTGCCACAGCAGGCGGGGAAAAACTGGCCGCTCTTCCGCGGCGACGCCACGGCCAGCGGCACTGCCGCCACGACGCTCCCCGAGAAGCTCGCCAAAATCTGGGAGTACAAGGTCGAAGGGGGCGCGTTCGACAGCACGGCCGCCATCGTGGACGGCGTGGTTTACATCGGGGACATGGACGGCAAACTCTATGCCCTGAACTTGGACAATGGCAAGGAGATCTGGACGACCAAGGTGGACAGCGGATTTCTGGCGGCCCCGGCGGTGAAAGATGGATTGATCTACATCGGCGACATCGATGGCAAGTGCTACTGCATCGATGCCAAGACCCACGAGATCAAGTGGAATTTTCAGGCCGAAGCCGAAGTCGATTCGAGCGCGAACTTCTGGAAAGAAAATGTTCTGTTCGCGTCGCAGGATCGGCATTTGTACTGCCTCAACGCCAAGACGGGGAAAGAAGTCTGGCGGTTTGCGATCGATGATCAGATCCGCTGCACGCCGACCGTGGTGGAAGACCGCTGCTTCCTGGCTGGCTGCGACGGCAAGCTGCACATTGTCGATCTGACCAAGGGGGAAGCGGTGGCGGCAGTGCCGATCGACGCGCCGACTGGTGTCACGCCGGCCGTCCTCGGCAATCGCGTCTTTTTTGGCACTCAGGCAGGCGTTTTCTTCGCGGTCGATTGGAAAGAGGCCAAGATCGACTGGAAGGTTGAGGACAAGGGCGACGGACAGCCCTACGCCAGCAGCGCAGCAGTCACCGATAAGATCGTCGTCGTCGGCAGCCAGAACCGGATGGTGCAGGGCTTCGATCCGGCCAGCGGCAACGAGGTGTGGAGTTTTCCGACGAGACAGCGCGTGGACAGCTCGCCGGTGATCGTGGCGAACCGGGCTTTCGTCGGTTCCGGCGACGGCCGGCTGCATGCCATCGACCTCAAAAGCGGCAAGGAACTCTGGCAGCAACAGCTCACCGGCGGCATCACCGGCTCGCCGGCAGTCGCCGACGGCCGGCTCGTCATCGCGACCGACCGGGGCCTCGTGTATTGTTTTGGAGAGAAGAGGTAGGCGCAATTATGTCTGCTGGAACAACCGCACCGACTCGATTGCTGACCGCTGAAGAATTTGCTTCGCTCCCGGACGATGGCAAACGTCGCGAGTTGATTGCGGGGAGAATCCACGAAATGACATCCCCCGGCACCCCTCATGGTACGGTGATATTCAACATCGCCTTTCTGCTCAAACAGTATTTGAAGCGAAATGATATCGGCCGCACCTGGGGAGCCGAAAGCGGACTGGTTACCGCCAGGGATCCGGATACGGTTCGTGGCATGGATGCGGCATTTATTAGCTACAAGCGGCGGCCGCGAGAGGAAAAATGGCAGGGCCTGGCTCAAACCGCGCCGGAGATTGTGTTTGAAGTTCTCTCACCCGAGGACCGTTGGCCGCGCGTGCTCAAGAAAATTGCGGAGTATCTGGAGGCGGGCGTGCTACTGGTGTGCATTCTCGACCCTGAACTGAAGACGATACAGCTTCACTCTGCGTCAACATCACCGCCTACGCTTCAAGCCGGCGATGTTTTTTCGGTTGAAGAGATCCTGCCGGGATTTGAATGTAAAGTGGCCGAGTTTTTCGAAGACACGTAAGGTTAAGGCACGTTGACCACCGAAGCCACCAAAACCGAAGTCGGCAGTTATTTCATCGCCAACTATCCGCCGTTCTCGCAGTGGACGGCGGAGGCGCTGCCGGATGTGGAAGCGGCCCTCCATTCGCCGCCGCGGGAAGTTCCGCTGGGGTTGTATCTGCACATCCCCTTCTGCCGCAAGCGGTGCAAGTTCTGCTACTTCCGCGTTTACACGGATAAGAACTCGCAGGATGTCGAAACATACGTCGCGGCACTGTCGCGCGAGATCGAGCTGGTCAGCCGGCTGCCGGTAATGGGGGGCCGGCCGTTTCGCTTTGTCTATTTCGGCGGCGGCACGCCGTCGTTCCTTTCCGGCAAGCAGCTCACGTCGCTCGTCGATCGGCTGAAAAAGCACGTCAACTGGGATCAAGCCGAGGAAGTCACCTTCGAGTGCGAACCGGGGACGCTCTCGCAGCCGAAAATCCAGACGCTCAAAGAGCTGGGCATCACGCGGCTGAGCCTCGGCGTGGAAAATTTTTCCGATGCGGTGCTGGAGGAAAACGGCCGGGCGCATCTGTCAGGCGAAATCTACAAATCGTGGCAGTGGATCCTCGATGCCGGCTTCTACAACGTCAACATCGATTTGATTGCCGGCATGGTCGGCGAAACGTGGGACAATTGGCGGGAAAACATCTGCCGCACGATCGACCTGGCCCCCGACAGCGTCACCATCTACCAGATGGAATTGCCGTTCAACACGGTCTACTCCAAGGACATCCTCGGCAACCAGATCGAGACGCCCGTCGCCGACTGGCCGACGAAGCGGGCCTGGGTGAACTACGCCTATGATGAGCTGCTCGCGGCCGGCTATCACGTGTCGAGCGCATACACCCTGATTAAGGATCCGTCGAAGGTCACGTTCAGCTACCGCGACAATCTGTGGCGCGGATCGGACCTGCTCGCCACCGGCGTCGCCAGCTTCGGCCATGTCAGCGGCGTCCACTACCAGAATAAGCCCGATTGGGCCGACTACATTGGCCTGCTCCAAGAGGGGAAACTCCCCTTGTCGCGCGGCATGCGGCCGACGCCGCACCAGCTCCTCGTCCGCGAGATGATTCTCCAGTTCAAAAAGGGGTGGCTCGACGCCGGCTACTTCCGCGATAAATTTGGCGTAGAGATCTTGGACGAGTGGCGCGACGTGTGGAATGAATACGCGGAAGAGGAGATGCTCACGATCGACGGCGACCGGATCGAGCTGACGCGGCAAGGCCTCCTGCGGGCCGACGCCCTGCTGCCGGCCTTCTTCGAGCCGGAGCACCAGGGGGTCCGCTACACGTGAGCGAGCCTTTGAAGTTCCTGATGGGGAATTTCGAGGCCGAGTTTCCCACTGATCGCAGGTACGCCCGCAACCACATGTGGGCCTGGCCGCTGGGAGCTGTGTTCCGCTTCGGCTTCACCGCCTACGCCGTGCGACTCCTTCAAGATGTTTATTTCCTCGACTGGATCGTCGCCGAGGGAACGGCACTGGCCGAAAAGCAGGAGATCGGCCAGATCGAGAGCAAAAAAGCCGAGAGCAGCCTGTACGCACCGGTCGCAGGCACGCTGGTCCGCTTCAACCAGGAGCTGCTCTCCGATCCGTCGGCAATCAACGTGGACAAGTACGGCGAGGGCTGGCTCTTCGAAATTGCCGCCGACCAGCCGGCACTCCTCACACCGCCGGAGTATATTGAACACCTGACAGCCGTCTGGGAGGTGACCCAGCGGACGATCAAGGGGCAGATGAATGAATAGCAGTCGCTGCTCGCCTATCGGGCAGGTGTGAGGGTATGAGGGTGTATGGGACAGGAGCGACTCGACCACCCTCGCACCCCCCATACTCGCACACCCCGTTACCTACGCTGCCCCACAGCAACCACAGCTTACCGCCACGTGTCATGAAACGAATCAGCGTCGTTTTATCCCAGGGCCAGTCCCAAAATCCTGCCAAGCGGCAGCTCGAGGAAGACATTGTCGCCGGCCTCTTGATGGAGCCGGGGATCGACCTGGTCGTCGTGCCGCATTTGTATGACCTGCGGGCCGATGGCACCGGCATGCTCGCCCTCCAGGGTATCGGCGGCAATATGATCCTCCTCGGTTGGCTCTTCGAGCGGGCCATTCGCTGGACCCTCGACCGCTTCGGCATTCGCGGTCAGGAAGGGATGACGCTCCTCAAATCGGACGACGAAGACGAGGACGAGGAGGGCGAAGAGCCAACAGCCGACGACGACAAGGAGCGCGTGATCGACTCGCGGCCAATTCCCAATCGCCGCATCTACTGCCTCGACCTGCGAATCTCGACCAAGGCCCAGGAGTACATCGACGAGATCAAGCGGATCGCTCGCGAGAACTCGATGCAGCTTCTGGGCATTGGCGACGTGCTCGGCAGCGGGCCGGCACTCCGTCCGGAAACGATCGAGCGGTTTCAGCAGCCGACCAACGACACGTTCGTCGGCGCGCCGCTCCCCGCCACGAGCGGCAACGGCGCGGAAGCGGCTGCCCCCCAGGTGCTCCGCATCGACGAATCCCCTGAGCGCCGCTGGTACCCGGTCATCGATTACAGCCGCTGCACCAACTGCATGGAGTGCATCGACTTCTGCCTGTTCGGCGTTTACGGCGTGGATAAAGTCGAGACGATTCTCGTCGAGCAGCCCGACAATTGCCGCAAGGGGTGCCCCGCGTGCAGCCGCGTCTGTCCCGAGAACGCGATCATCTTCCCGCAGCACAAGACGCCCGAGATCGCCGGGGCGGCGGCGATAGCGGCCAGCCTGAAGATTGACCTGTCCAAGCTCTTCGGCGCGCCGGAGACTGGCGAGAGTGCCGAGCAGGCCGCGATCCGCGAGCGGGACGAGCAGCTTTTGCTCGCGGGCCGGCAGGCAGTCGGCGCGTCGGTGGGCCTGCCCAAACGTCAGGCGGCCAAGACGGACGAGCCCAAGGACGAGCTCGACTCGCTGCTCGATGCGCTGGATGACGCCAACGTGTGACGTGCCACCGGCCCTAGGACTGCGGGGCTAAAACCCACGGCTCGCTGTCCTGTCCCCCGGCTCTGAAACGGCGCCCGCCGCCCGTTCGTCCGCTTCTCCTTCCGCGAGCAGCTGCTGCTCACCGTCATTATCGGCATCGGCCTGGGCTGGTGGGCCCAGGTGCGGCGGCTGGAATTCGCTACGCCTTGCTCACGAATTTCTTCTCGCCGCAGCCGTAGGTGCTGCACCCGCCGCCGTAGGTCCAGCAATCGCGATGGTGGGGCGTTTTGCAACTGCGGCAGTAGACGACCTGCGAGTCGAGCGTTTCGCCGCAGACCATGCAGTGGGCGTCCGCGCCGTCGCCCAGCTTCATTGCCGCCGGCATCCCTTCCAGAAACTCGATCCCGTGCCCCTGGGCGGCAATGGCCGCGTCGCACAGCTCGCGGCACAGCCTTTCCAATTCGACCAATCGGGCAAATTCGCTGACGAGGCCAGCGCAAGTCACCAGCAGCGACCGCGACCCCATTTGCACGTGAATGCCGCTGACGTAGCCGGCCAGGTGAAAAATCGCCGTCTGGACGTGGCCATTGAGCAGCGCCTTGATCGCCGGCTCGTCGTCCCCCGTGATCACGAACGCGCTGTCGAACCGCGGGGAGCCGATGACGATGTCCTGCATGCCCATCAGCTTCCGCAGGCCGCTGAGAAAGCTCTCGGGATAAATTTCGCAGCGGACGCGCGGCCCATTCCAGCGGATTTCCACGTGGGTGTAATACGAACCCCGCCCACGAGGGGAGAAGCGAATTGCCGCCGGATATCCCTCATGCTCGAAGTGGATTTCCGCAAAGTCGGCAAACAGTTCGCCGCGGGAGACGACCCGGCCGTGCAAGTGCCTGGCGACTTGCTCGAGCTTTTGGCGAAACGAGGCCCGCCATCCCCAGTAGGCGAGCAGCGCCACCAGCGCCACCAGGCCAAACACCGACAGCAGGTATAAGGCCGCCAACGCACTTTCGCCGCGGTGGGCCTGGGCTAACAAATCCATGACGGGCTACCTCGGCTTCCCCGGCCGCGGCCACAGCGGTTCTTGCGCCGGCTCGCTGCCGTCGCCGCTCGGCTGCGGATGGCGCTGCGGCACCAAAAACTGCGTCTCGCGGCAGCCATAGGTCGAGCAGCCGCCGGAATATTCCCAGCACTCGCGGTGGTGAGGTGTCTTGCAGCGGCGGCAATAGACCAGCTCGGATTGCAGCGCCTCGCCGCAGATCAAGCACCGCGCGTCCTCCACGACCTTGACCTGGCCGTCGTCCAAAAAGTCGATGCCGCTGGTGCGCGTCATCTGCGCCTGGTCCACCAGGCCCAGCGCCAGTTCGACAAAGGCTTCCAGGTCCGCTGGGAGTTTCGACGTCCACTTGCGGCGGATGGTGAGCCAGCCGGGCCGGATGGAGAGGTTCACGTCGGACCACTCGGGCGTGCGGCGGAGCTGGTCGAGATGGAACCGCACCTGCTGGGTGAGCAGCAGTGCGGCTTCCTCCTCATCATTGGCCAGGATCGTCCAGCGGCCGGCGAATTCGTTGTCCGGCATGACCGGGTCGGGCGCTGGCGAGCTGGCCGTGACGATGAAGCGGCCCCCTTCGCCAGTGCCGCCCAGCAGCACGGGTTTCAAATCGGTGTCGATCAGGAATAGCGACGTGTCGGCCGAGCGGGGATAAACGTCCATCTTGCAGCGGGCATCGGGGAACTGGGCAATCAGCTCCATGACGCGAATGGCGCGGCTGCCGCCGACGGTATAAGTGGTGAGGCGGACGAAGGTTTCGCCGTAGAGGAGCCGCCACTGGGGCTGGCGGAACCAGCCGCCGAGGAAAAGCTGGCCGCCGAAGCGACGTGACAAGATGGCAAAGGCCTGGTTCCAGACGTCGATGCGCGATTGGGCCCGCACCGACAGATAGACGGCCAGGAGAATCGCCACGACCATCAGGACAAAACCGATACCCACGCACTCCACACCAGGTCTCCACATTCGAAAGAAACGGGGGTTCTTGCATTCTTAGCCGACCAGCGTCGGGATGCAATGTTCGGCGCGGGGCCAGGTTGAAGGGGTCGGGAGTCGTTTCGGGCCAACCATCAGTGGATGTGGACAATCATCGGCCCGAAACGACTCCCGACCCCGTGACCGCCGCCGTCAGCCGCAACGTTCGGCGCGGGTCTTCTGACCCCGCCGTAGCACTCTCGACCGCAGGTCTCCCGATGCTGGCCCAATCTTGTTTCGTTACGGCTGGAGACCTTCGGTCAACGATGCGGGCGGGGTCAGGAGACCCGCGCCCAACTTGGGGTCAGGAGACCCACGCCCAACTTGAGGAGTCCCACGCCCAACTCGGAGAAGGCTTGCCCAACATCGCCAGCGCTGGGACACTCAAAAGCAGCCAACAGCTTTTTCACAGGTGCAATGGATGGACTCACCCCGCCGCGCGCTAAAAGACGAGTTCGTCAGCTACGTCAGGGAGCTGCGGTTTCCGTGGCTGCTGGCGATCACGCTGGCGGTCTTTCTCGTCGACCTGGTTGTGCCGGACTTCATTCCCTTTGCCGACGAGATCGTGCTGGGCCTGCTGGCGGCAGTGCTGGCAACGCTCAAGAAGCGGCGGAGGGAACATGCCGAGCTGCCGTCCACGGGTGGGGAGCCGCGCCTCGAGCCGCCGGCGGCGGATCGCTGATCGCTGGTCATCTTCCGGGCCGGAAGCCCATGTTGGCCATCACGACCACCAGGATGCCGACGATCACGATCCACACGCCCATCAGGCTCCAGGCGATCAGCTTGTAGTGAATGGGCAGGTGCGTGCCGTACTTGCCCAGGGCGCGGCAGACGTTGGGATCGATCAGCCCGGCAATGCCGATCAAGATCAGCAGCGGCGCGATAAACAGCGGCCAGAGAAAGACGCTTTCGTCGAACAGGTAAGTGCCGACGCAGATGGCGGCCAATAAGAGGCCCAGTCCGACGGCGGCGGCGGCGCCGAGGCGAAATTGCGTGTCGCTCGGTCCTTCCAGCGGCGGGGCGGTTGGACCGCCGAACGACGGCGGGGCATAGGGATTGGGCTGCGGCGCGTAGCCCAGCGGTCGGCCGCCGGGGGAGAACGGCGTTCCCAGACCCGCCGCGGGAAGTGTCGTCGCCGCCGGCAATGCCGGTCCCAGCGGCGGCAGATCGGCCAGCAGCGGGTCGAGGGCGGGCGCCGCGGGCGCTCGCGCTGGCGCTGCGGGGGTTAGCACTGGCGCAGCCGCGGCGACCGTGAAGATGTGCGAGCACTTCTGGCAGCGGACTTGCTTGCCGGCCAGCGTCTCGGGGACCTGATACGGTTTTTGACAGGAAGGGCAGGAAAGGGAGATGGGCATAAGTGCGCGGGCGAAGGAGTTGGATCAATCGGAGAATAAATCGCCGGAGCAAGTCAAAAGAACCAATGCAAAATGCTAAATGAAAAACTGCGGCAGGAGCCGCCTGCTGAATTTTGCAATTTGCATTTTGCAATGATCATTTTGCATTTCTGCCACAATGTGATGTCCATGCTGGTGTGCGGGCGGCTCCCCAAGCTTGTCCCACACAACGTTTACGCCTTCCTTCCCAGCATCCGGTCCATGGCGTCAGACGTGTGGTACACGATCGCTTCGGGCCAGTGCGGGAAGGGGTTGAAGTATTCGAAGGTCAGGTAGCCGCGGTAGCCGACGCCGTCGAGGGCTTCCAGCACCGCCGGCCAGTTGGTGGTGCCGTCGAGCAGCAGGCGGAAGGCGTTGAGGTTGAATTCGTGGACTTTCTTGGAATATTCCTTGAGGTGGATGTTTTTGATCCGATTTCCCAGGATCGGCACCCAGTGCTCGGGGAAGTGGTACTGCATGATGTTGCCAGTGTCGAAGTGGACTTTCACTCGGTCGCTCTCAAAACCGTCCACGAACTGGTTCATCTCCTGCGGGCTGTGCAGAAAGCCATTGGCGAAGATGTTTTCCATGTTCAGGTAGACGCCGTTCTTCTCCGCCTGCGGGATCAGCGTTTTGACCCCCTCGGTGGCCCGCTCCAGGGCGATGTCGTGCGGCACTGGCGGCTCATCGGGGATCCAGGGGGCGTAAACCGAGCCGGGGACGACCAGCAGGTTCTCGGTATCGAGCAAGCGCGCAGCACGGATCATCTGCCCGGCCAGCTCGACCCCTTTTTTGCGGCGCTCGGGGTCCTGGTGGGTGAAGGCGTACGGCCAGAAGAGGAAGCTACAGACGCCGCTGATCTCGATGCCGATCTTCCTGGCCATGGCGCCGATCTGTTTGATCTGGGCCTCGCTGGCGTCGGGCGACAGGTCCCCTTCCAGGGCGTAGTTGACCTCGACGGCATCGAAGCCGGCATCCTTGCACAGCTCCAGGCACTCCTTGAGCGTCATCTTCTGCGGGTACGGCAGGGCCCACAGGTTGATCGACTTTTTCATTTCGAAGCGCTTTGCCGGTGCGGCCTTGCTCGCAGCCGCTTTGGCCGCTGGCGATGTTTTTTCCTTTTCGTCGGCTGCTGCGAGCCCTTGTGCGGCGAGGAACGTCGAGCCGAACGTGGCGGAGAGGGCGAGGATTTCGCGGCGGGAAAGGGAGGGCGTCGAATCGTGACTTGGCGACTTCATGATCGAACTCCTGTTGCAGGAGGATTGTAATTGCGAGTGCACAGGGGGTAACGGCACACGGAGTGTGCCTACTACATGGCGGCACACGGAGTGTGCCTGCTACTACTTGCCGAAGCAGTATAGCGCCGCGTCCGTGCGGACATAAATGCGGCCGCCCTCGATCACCGGCGTGGCGACGGTCCGCTCGTTGAGCTCGTGGCTGGAAACGATTT
>DASRJP010000026.1:0-50322 GCA_035649415.1 Pirellulaceae bacterium
CTAAAGATCAAGCGGCGACAACGCGAGAGAAACCTCGCGGCGATAATTTAGAGTAACCGAGGACGAGAGCGAGCGCATTCTTTCTCACTAGAAACAACAATAGCATATAAATTACATGGTTTTTCTCGTGTGTCGTAAAGAGTTGTGGCCGTGGCAGTTGTGGCCGGGAGCCACTTCCTGCTTGGCCAGATGGTTCCCTCAATTGTTCAGTAGGGGCCACACGTTCGGCACTACCGGTCGACCGTTTGACCGCACCCACCGGCGCGCTACCATGGTTACGTTTCCAATCAGGAGGGTATGACATGATCGGCTGCCCGCGTTGGTGGTTCTTGGCCTGTTTGGCAGGCCTAATATCCAGACCGGTGAGCGGCGAGGATTGGCCCCAGTGGCTGGGACCCAAGCGCGACAGCGTTTGGCGCGAAACCGGCATTATCGAAAAATTCCCGCAGGATGGACCCAAAATCCTGTGGCGAACACCGATCAGCGGCGGTTATGCCGGGCCAGCGGTCGCTAGCGGACGCGTGTATGTCGCCGACTTTGTGGCCGAAGGGGATACGACTCCCAATCCCAACAAGCGGAGTGATCGCAAGGGGATCGAGCGCCTCCTTTGCCTCGACGCCAAGACAGGTCAGGTGCTGTGGAAGCACGAGCACGAGACGACCTACAAAATCTCTTACGACTACGGCCCGCGGTGCACGCCGACGGTCTCCGGCGGAAAGGTGTATGCACTGGGTGCCGAAGGACGGCTGTGCTGCCTGGATGCCAAGTCGGGGGATGAGGTCTGGTCGCACGATTTCACGTCGGACTATAAGGTCGCTACACCCATGTGGGGCTTCGCCGGCCATCCGCTCGTGGACGGCCAGAAGCTGATCTGTCTCGTCGGCGGCAAGGGGAGCGTGGTCGTCGCTTTCGACAAGGATACCGGCAAGGAACTGTGGCGAGCGCTTGATGCGCCCGACCCCGGCTACTGCGCTCCGAGCATCATCGAGGCCGGCGGCACACGACAACTGCTCATCTGGCACCCGCTCGCCGTTAACGGACTCGATCCCGAAACTGGCAAGGTGTTCTGGTCGATCGAGCTCAAGCCCGATTACGGCATGTCGATCCAGATTCCGCGTAAGCTCGGCGACTTGCTCTTCGTCGGCGGCATTGGCATGCAGTGCGTCTGCCTGAAACTGCATCCGGACAAACCGACAGTGGACGAGGCCTGGCGGGGCGACATCAAAACGGGCCTGTTCCCCGTCAACTCGACGCCCTTCCTCGAGGACGGCATCCTCTACGGCTGCTGCACCAAGGGGGAACTCCGCGGCGTCAAATTGGACAGCGGCGTGCGTCTTTGGGAAACCTTCCAACCGACCACGAACAAACGCCCGGCCCAATCCGGCTCGGGCACGGCATTCCTCGTGAAAAACGGCGACCGTTTTTTCCTTTTCAGCGAGACCGGCGATCTGATCATCGCCAAGCTCAGCCCGGCGGGCTACGAAGAGATCAGCCGCGCCCACCTGATCGAGCCGACGCAAAACGGCTTTGGCCGCGACGTCATCTGGAGCCATCCGGCCTTTGCCGAAAAATGCGTCTTCGCCCGTAACGACAAGGAAATCGTTTGCGCCAGTCTGGCCGCGGAGTAAGGCCAGCTCCTCATCGATTGCGATGCCGAGTCTAGGCTGTATATACTACCGCCTGGCTCTTTTCGTTCACTTGAGCGACACCCATGTGCGGCATCGTAGTTGACGCGGTTGTGTTGATCGGACTGGTCATGGCATTGAACCAGGAGGACCCGCCTGGGCTATTCAAGTCAGTGATGGCCGCACTTGCGATTGCCGTCGTGGGCGGATTGGGAATGTATGGCGTAGCGGCGATTTCGCCCCTGTTGGCTCTGATTCTCATCCCGCTGCTGCTGGCGATCGCGGCAGGATTCGTACTGTGGGTGATATTTGATACGCCACCTGCTAAAGCGGCGATCGGCGGCGGCGTGTTCGCCTTCTACAAGCTCGTGTTCGTATTCATTGTGGCTTGGATGTTCAGCACGCCGGCAGGATGAAGCAGCTTGAGTCGTACGGCCGGCCCGTTTCGCACCAGTCCGCAAACCGCGGTGCAAAACCCAGCGTTGGCCGTCTCAATAAGTCCGCGCCCGGCGGGCTGAACTTGAGTTTCTGAGGCAAACGCCAACGCTCGCCCAATCAGCGAGCCCTGGATTGTCTCAACAAGCTGCCAGGTTTTGCACCGCTTTTCGCGTTTTATCGGGAATTTGGTGCAAAACTCCCTCGGCAAGGGGAGGATCGAATCGGCGGGTCCCAAGCCAGCGCCCAGCGGCACGGAAAGGAGAAATCCGCACCCACTCCCGAACAAGAAAAATCGATTGTCAAAGACCAGCGGCCGGCACGAGGGCCGGTATTTATACTTATATATAGTAGTGGACTTGTGTCAAGATATGGCGCTCGGATTTTTTCGGGAGAGGCCGGAGTCATGGGCAATGCTGCTGATGCTTGTGCTACCGAGAATGCCAGGAGTAGGATAAACCGGCTGATGGCCACAGAAGCCAGGGTCGTGGCCCGTGCGGGGAGTTTGGTCATGAAGTCGCATTTTCTAGTGGTGCTCGCTGGTGTATTGGCCGTGTGCGGATTGACCGCGGTTGCGATTGCCGAGGGCGATAAGTCACCGGCGGGGCGAGACAAGGCAGGCGCGACCAGGGAACGAAGGGCTCCAGCAGGAGGAGCATCGCGGAACGCCCCGCGGGGGGAAGCTAACCCGCTGCTGCTCGTGTTCGATACGAATCAAGACGGCGCTATTTCCATGGAAGAGATTGAAGCCGTTACGCAGGTGGTCAAGAAGATGGATGCCAACGGCGACGGGCTGATTACGCGGGACGAACTGCCGGCCGCCTCGTCCCTGGGTGGTCGCGGAGGGGCTACCGCTCGCGGCGGCGGGGGACAAGGAGGCGCTGGCGGCCAAGGGGGCGGTGGCGGCCAAGGGGGCGGCGGCGGACTGGGCGGCTTTGGCTTCGGCGGTGGTGGTGGGACTGGCGGTGCTGGGGGAATCCCCGGCAGCCAGGGGAGCACCGGCGGCCGCGGAGGTCAGGGCGGGTCTGGCGGCTTTGGATTCGGCTTCGGTGGTCCTGGCGGCGGTGGTGGAAACGGATTTGGTTTTGGCGGCGGCACCGGTGGTGGCGGGGGATCGGGTGGCAGCCGCGGTGGCGGAGGTGGCGGAGGGGGTAGCGGCAGTCCGGGATCGCCGGGCAGGAGATAGAAAGCGCCAGCGGCAAGAAGCTTGCGCGATCAAAGAGCGGCCGGCGATGGTGTGCGCGACGCTTCGTCGCTACGACGCGGCCTGAGCATCATAGCCGACACGAGTCCTCCAGCGAGGACGCGAGTGGCTTGCTGCGCCACGCGTCCGGCCTACCGCTTGCCGGTTTCAGCCGGCACCTGTCTGCCACCAGCTTTAGCTGGTGGGATAGTGGCCTCCTGCCCATAATTCTTCAGCCAGCTTTAGCTGCCTTCTCTACTCTTGGCTTTAGCCCATTGAAGTTGCACCATGGCCGGCCACATCTTTCACGAGATCTACCTGCACCTGAATTGGCACACCAAGAACAGCAAAGGATTGCTGACGCCTGAGTTGGAAGCCAAAGTCCACGGGTTCATCGAAGACCGTTGCCGCAAGATTCGAGGCGTCTACTTTCACGAAATTGGCGGCACCGAGACGCACATTCACTTGGCGATCAACATCGAGCCACATGTTTGCATCAGCGATCTGATCGGTGACCTGAAGGGATCGTGCTCTTATGAAATGAACCAAACGGCGCGCTTCAAGAGATTGGAGTGGCAGCGGGGCTTTGGCGTCGTCAGCTTTGGCAAGAAGCAATTGCCGTGGGTGCGGGCCTACATCAAGAATCAGAAGGACCATCATGCCAGCGGTCGGATCCAGGATCGCCTGGAGCGGGTGTCGATGGATGACGACGGATCGCTCCGGGATGGCTAAAGCCCGGACAGAAGCCAGCTAAAGCTGGCTGAAGGAAAGAGTCTTTGGCCCTGGCATCCACCAGCTCAAGCTGGTGGCAGACAAGTGCCGGCTGAAGCCGGCAAAGACGCGCGTGTGCCAGGGGCATCGTGCCCATGCTGAAGCGGGTACCAATTCACCATTCGGACAGCGCCGCAGGTATCTTTTGACAAGACCCAGCCCCGCGGACAAAGATTCCAATATGGACGCTAAATCGTGGAGCGCAGTCACAGCTGATCATGTAGCGCAGCAGCTTTTTCTCGCCAGGTTGGTGGAGAAGGAAGAGATTCCTCGAGTGCTGGAAACTGTCGCAGATGAAATCTATCATCGATTGAGCCTGCGTGACGAACTACAACCTGTCGTATCTCAAGCCGACACGGACGAGACGGCATTCGCAAGGGAAATTGAGCGAACGTTGCAAAGTATTACCTTTGTTTCCCGCTCAAGCGTTCACTTTCCCGTTTCCAAGCCAGGTTTTTGGCAACGCTGCCACCTCGTCACGCCTAACTGGCGGCACGCAAGACCGTCGCAGATTTTTGTGGATGGGTTCGTCGCGTGCTGCAAATGGAATAGTTGGAAGATCTACACAGAAGGGCGAGAACCGGGATTGAGCCTCTGGTCGGGCTACGGATACGCCGGGTACTGGACTCCTCACACCTGGTGCATGCTTGGTGACAGATTTGTGGAATCCGGTGGCCCGTTTCGCATCTACTACGGGGCTGAGCTTGACGAAACTGAAATCGACGAGCTTGGGAAGGAATCGGCGGAGTTTATCAAGGCCAGCGAAAGGAAAATGAAGTTCGTCTGGACCATCGTTGATGGCGAGCGAGAGATTGTTCGCTATGACCAGTCGTCCCACGAACTGAGCCTTGGGCGAGAGCGCGACCTGAAAACAGGGGTGATCAAAGAAGGGCTCGGCCGCTGATCGATTGTAGCCAACCGCCGATATTCCTCTACCTTCTGGCGCACCCGGATCGGGCGGATGCACCGCAGGCGCTCGCGCCTGCCCCACGACTACCCCACCCCCACCGTCTCCACCTTGCTCCCGCCGCTGGGGCGGTCTTTGCGGGAGCCAGAAGAAGCGGCGCTCGCCGGCATCGGCGCAAACGAAAACTCCTCGCGGTCACACTAGATTCGCACGCAACTGCCGGCGGGGATTGCAAAGTTCAACCCGCCACGTCCACGTATTCCACCTGGCTCGTCGGCTCGGGAATCGGCAGGCCGTCGGCACGCAGGCCGTCCAGGTGGAATTCAATCGCCTCGTGGATCAGACGGTGCGTTTCATCAACCGTTTCGCCCGTGACCACGCAGCCGGGAAGGTCTGGCACGTAGGCGGCGAAATTGTCGTCCGCTTTTTCGATGACAATGGCGTATCGCATGGACTGCTCCTAGTGCTTGAGACCTGCCTGCTTAAGAATACTGTTCAATGTGCCCGGCGGCAAATCGTGGTTTGGATTGCCCGCGACCGTAACGCGGCCGGCTTTTGTCGGATGCTTGAACTGGCGGTGACTGCCACGCGTCGTCACAAGGTACCAACCATCGCGCTTCAGCAGGTCGAGGATCTCTTTGACCTTCATTTGTCACCGTTGACGTCGTTCGCCTTCACTCTACCCCACCTCCACCGTCTCCACCTTGCTCCCGCCGCTCGGCCGGTCCTTGCGTGACGCAGAAAGGACTGCACCCGTCAGCGGCGTAATCGAAAACTCCTCGCCGTGGTAGTCGATCCGGACGCCAGAGCCGGCGGGGATCCGGCCTCGTAAAATCTCCGTAGCCAAAGGGTTTTGCAGCCGCTGCTGGATGATCCGCTTGAGGGGGCGAGCACCGTAGACCGGGTCGTAGCCTTCGATGGCGATCTGCTTGCGGGCGGCGGCAGTGACGTCGATCGTGATCTCCTGCTGTGCAAGCTGATCTTCCAGCCGCTTGAGCTGGAGATCGACGATCCGGCCGATCTGGTCGCGGTTGAGCGGCGAGAAGACAATCGTCTCATCGACGCGATTGAGGAACTCCGGCAGGAACTGCGCCTTGAGGATGTCCTGCACCGCGTTCTTGATGTCCTCGCCGGTCCCCCCTTCCTGCGTGATCTGCTGGATGGCCTGGCTGCCGATGTTGCTGGTCATGACCACGATCGTGTTGGTGAAATCGACGGTCCGCCCTTGGCCGTCGGTCAGGCGGCCGTCGTCGAGCACCTGGAGCAGCACGTTGAACACGTCGCGGTGGGCCTTTTCGATTTCATCCAAGAGCACGACCGAGTACGGCCGGCGGCGGACCGCCTCGGTGAGACGGCCCCCTTCCTCGTAGCCGACGTATCCCGGCGGCGCCCCGATCAAGCGGCTGACGTTGTGCTTCTCGCCGAACTCGCTCATGTCGATCCGCACGACCGCCTGGTCGGAGTCGAACAGCACCTCCGCCAGCGCCTTGCACAGCTCCGTTTTGCCGACGCCGGTCGGCCCCAGGAAGATGAACGAGCCGATCGGCCGGTTCGGGTCTTGCAGGCCGCTGCGGCTGCGGCGGACGGCATTGCTCACCGCCGTCACCGCCTCATCCTGGCCGACGACCCGCTGGTGGAGCCGCTCTTCCATCACCAGGAGCTTGGCCCGCTCGGTTTCCAGCATCCGGCTGACCGGAATGCCGGTCCAGGCGCTGACCACCTCGGCAATTTCGTCGTCGGTGACTTCCTGCCTGAGCAGCCGCCGCTCGACCGGCTGTTTTTCCGCCGATTCGTCCTGCGACGCGATCTGCTTTTCGATCTGCTGCTGCTTCTTGAGCAGCTCGAACAGTTTTTTGTAATCGTCCTCGCTGGGAATGCTGCCGGCAGATTGCTTCTCCTTGATGGCCGCTTCGAGCTGCTGGTACTCGTGCTGCACGCGCTCCAGGTCGTTGCGGAGGGTCTTCACATCCCCCATGCCGAGCTTCTCCGCCTCCCACTGGGCGCGGAGATCCTGGAGCTTTTTCTTTTGCTGGTTGATCTGCTCGTCGATGTCGGCCTTCTGCTCGCGGGCCGTTTCTTCGGTTTCCTCTTCGAGCTGGCGGGCGGCCAATTCCAATTGGCGGATGCGGCGCTGCACCTGGTCGATCTCGGTCGGCACGCTTTCCAGCTCCATCGCCAGCTTGCTGGAGGCCTCATCAACCAGGTCGATCGCCTTGTCGGGAAGGAACCGGTCGGTGATGTACCGGTGCGAAAGCTTGGCGGCAGCGACGAGGGCACTGTCCTTGATCTTCACGCCGTGGTGGGCTTCGTACCGCGGCTTGAGTCCGCGGAGGATGGCAATCGTGTCCTCGACGCTTGGCTCGCCGACGTAGACCGGCTGGAAGCGGCGCTCGAGTGCCGCGTCTTTCTCGACATGCTTGCGGTATTCGTCCAGCGTCGTGGCCCCGATGCACCGCAGCTCGCCGCGGGCCAGCGCTGGCTTCAGCAAATTCGCCGCATCGGCAGCCCCTTCGGCTGCGCCGGCGCCAATGACCGTGTGCAGCTCGTCGATGAACAGCACGACCTGGCCGTCGGACTCCGTGACTTCGCGGAGCACCGCCTTCAGCCGCTCCTCGAATTCGCCGCGGAATTTGGCCCCGGCAATCATCTGCCCCATGTCGAGGGCGATGACCTTTTTATTCTTGAGGCTCTGCGGCACGTCCCCTTGGACGATGCGGAGTGCGAGCCCTTCGACGATGGCCGTCTTGCCGACGCCTGGCTCGCCGATCAAGACCGGGTTGTTCTTGGTGCGGCGGGAAAGGACCTGGATCACGCGGCGGATTTCGTTGTCCCGGCCGATGACCGGATCGAGCTTGCCGGCCGACGCTTTCTCGACAAGGTCGATGCCGTATTTCTTTAGGGCCTGGAATTTTTCCTCGGGGTTTTGGTCGGTGACGCGGGAGCTGCCGCGGACGGTAAGGAGCGCGCCGAGGATGTCCTTCTCGGCGACGCCGTTGATTTGCAGCAAGTTCTTGGCGGTCGAGCCGACCTTCGCCAGGGCCAGGAGCAGGTGCTCGACCGATACAAACTCGTCCTTCATCGCGGCCGATTCGGCGACCGACGCTTCCAATACCTGCATCGTCGCGCGGTTCGGGTTGGGCTGCGATCCGCCGCTGGCCTGCGGCATTCGACTCAGCTCACCATCGACCTGCCTGGCTAGCTGGCCGACGTTGACGCCGATCTTTTCGAGGATCGGGCGGACGGCCCCTTCTTGCTCAGCAAGGAGTGCCGAGAGCAGGTGAAGCGGATCAAGCTCCGGATTGCCCCGGTCTGCCGCGAGCGACTGCGCCCGCTGGACGGCCTCCTGGGCTTTGATGGTCAGTTTGTCAAAACGAAATGCCATGTCCCAAGTCCGTTGGTCGATGTCGTTGGCAAAAGAGGGGGAGAGGGGCGAGTGGGAGCGAAGAAAATGGTCCCAGAGACCGATTCCCTCTATCCCCATCCCCCACTCTCCCCCTCATTGTATGAGAGTCGAGTGTGGAAACAGTCGAGCTTACTTCTTCACCTCAAACTCCCCTTCAATCACGTCGTCGTCACCTTTCTTCTGCTCGGCCCCGCCGGCCGTTTCACCGCCGCCGGATTCAGCACCGCCCGCTGCGGCACCAGCACCGCCCCGCTCGTACAGCACCTTGCTGAACGCGTGCGAGGCCGCTTCGAGCTGCTCGACAGCACTCTTGATGGCCGCCACGTCGGTTCCTTTAGCCGCCTCGCGGGTCTTCTCGATTGCGCGGGTCAGCGGCTGCTTGTCGGCATCGGTGAGCTTGTCAGCATGCTCCTTCATCATCTTCTCGAGCTGGTAGCACATGTTGTCCGCCTGATTGCGAGCGCTGGCCAGCTCGAATTTTTGCTTGTCCTCGTCGGCGTGCGATTCCGCGTCGCGGCGCATCTTCTCGATTTCGTCCTTGGAGAGGCCGGACGATTGCTGGATCTTTACGTTGGCTTCTTTGCCGGTTCCCAAGTCCTTCGCCGACACGTTGAGAATGCCGTTGGCGTCGATGTCGAACTTGACTTCGACCTTGGGGACGCCGCGCGGGGCGGGCGGAATCCCTTCCAGGTTGAACTCGCCCAAGAGGCGATTGTCGGCCGCCATCTTGCGCTCGCCCTGGAAGACTTTGACGGTCACGGCGGTCTGGTTGTCCGCGGCCGTGCTGAAGACCTGCTTCTTCTCGGTCGGGATCGTGGTGTTTTTCTCGACCAACGGCGTGAGCACGCCCCCTTCGGTCTCAATGCCGAGGGTCAGCGGGGTCACGTCCAGCAGTAGTACGTCCTTGCGTTCGCCAGCGAGCACCGAGCCTTGAATGGCGGCGCCGACGGCGACGACCTCGTCAGGGTTGACCCCTTTGTGCGGCTCTTTGTTAAAGATTTCCTTCACCAGCCGCTGCACCTTGGGGACGCGGGTTGAGCCGCCGACGAGAACGACTTCGTCGATCTCGCTGGGAGACAGCTTGGAGTCTTTGAGCGCCTGCATCACAGGCCGGCGGCAGCGCTCGATGAGTCCATCCACAAGCTCCTCGAACTTGGAGCGGGTGATCGTCATCTGGAGGTGCTTGGGCACGCCGCCGCTGATGGTGATGAATGGCAGGTTGATGTCGGTCTGCGGCAGCGAAGAAAGTTCTTTTTTGGCTTTCTCACACGCTTCCTGAAGCCGCTGGAGGGCCATCGGCTCCTTGCGGAGATCGACGCCGTGCTCTTTGCGGAATTCCTCAGCGACGTACTTGATCAATTCCTCGTCGAAGTCGTCGCCGCCCAAATGCGTGTCGCCGTTGGTGCTGATCACCTCGAAGACTTTGGTTTCGCCATCGCCGCCGCCGGCAACCTGGAGGACGGAAACATCGAACGTGCCGCCCCCCAGATCGAATACAGCGATCTTCTCTTCCTTTTTCTTGTCGAGGCCATATGCCATGGCAGCGGCAGTCGGCTCGTTGATGATGCGGGCGACTTCCAGGCCCGCAATCTGGCCGGCATCCTTCGTCGCCTGGCGCTGGGCGTCATTGAAGTAGGCCGGGACCGTGATAACGGCCTTGTTGACCTTGTGGCCGAGATACGACTCGGCAGCCTCCTTGAGCTTGCGAAGGATCTTGGCGGAAACTTCCTGCGGCGTAACTTCCTGTTCGCCCGCCTTGATCTTCACGTACTCGTTGGCCCCGCCGATCACCTTATAAGGGACCATTTTCTCCTCGGTCTCTACCTCGGAGTGGCGGCGGCCCATGAACCGCTTCACCGAATAGACGGTGCGGGTCGGGTTGGTCACGGCTTGCCGCTTGGCAGGCTCGCCGACGAGCGTTTCACCCTTATCGGTATAGGCCACAACGCTGGGAGTCAGGCGATTTCCCTCCGCGTTGGCGATTACCTTCGGCTCCGAACCCTCCATGATCGAGACCACCGAGTTGGTTGTTCCCAGGTCAATTCCAATGATCTTTTCACCAGCTGCCATCGATTTCTCCTTCGTTATCGTCGTAACCGTCTAGCTGCCAGATGGTTCTTTGGTTCCCAGGGCAGCCGCAGGCGCGAATTGCACTCTAATGAGTCGAGAAGCCCCTATTTGCAAAGTCCATGCCACGCGTGGAGTTCGACGCAATCGACTACAGCAAACTGTTTCCACTATTCGAGTTGCGATCACAAATTACTGCTCAGGCTCAGTCGCAACCTAGCTCAGTTTTTAGCGGACTGTCATTTTGACTGGACCGCACATAGTCCCAAAATCGGCCGCCAAAGTGACAGTTTCCTCCTGGCATTTCGGGAACGATTCCGGCAGTTTGTGTAACTGAATGTGGGCCGCAACCGGCGATCCTCGCTTGATTGACACCCCCCATGACCGTCTGTACAAAACACTCGCAGTTGGCTGCTTCGCTAACGAAGGAATTTCAACGCTCGTCGAATTAGACTGAAGATCGGTTTTACGGTTGGTTGGCCCGTCGTTTTGCAAGTTGCCCGAACTCGTTTTCTGCTCCGAACCAGTCATTGATGTCGAAGAAAAAGAGCAATTCCGGCGGTTCGGTCAACTCGGTTCGGAGGGAACTCGAGCGCCTTGATCGCGATCTCGTCAGGATCCTTTCCGACCGTGCTCGCGCAACGCAAAAACTCGGCAGGCTACAGCAATCCAACGGTCAGCCGCTGGTCGATCTGTTGGCCGAGCAGGAGACGCTCGAGCGAGTGTCGGACGCGAACAAGGGCCCGCTTTCGCCCGAGGCGCTCGCGACGATCTTTCGCGACATCCTGGGAATCGCCCGAGCCCTGGTCAAGCCGCTACGGATCGGTTACCTGGGGCCCAAGTACAGCTACAGCCACATTGCGGCCATTCAAAAGTTCGGAGATACGCCTGATCTGACGCCGCTTTCCACGATCAAGGCTGTTTTCGAGTCGCTCCATTTCGGGCAGATCGACTATGGCATCGTGCCGCTGGAGAATTCCACCGACGGCCGTGTCGTGGACACGCTCGACATGTTCGCCCGCTTGCCGACTCCGGTGACCGGGGAAGTGCAGGTGCGCATCCACCACAATTTGTTGGGAAAGTGCGCTCGCTCGGAAGTGACGGAAGTCTACAGCAAGCCGCAGGCCCTGTCCCAGTGTCGAGACTGGCTGGCCAAGAACCTGCCCGGCGCCAAGACCATCGAGATGACCAGCACGGCCATCGCAGCGCAGATTGCCGCCGACAAACCGGGCGCGGCAGCAGTAGCGAGCATCGAAGCGGGTATGCACTACGGATTGAACGTGATCGACGCGAACATCGAGGACAACAAGAACAACGTCACGCGGTTTGCAGTCATCGGCGGCACGCCCACCAAGCGCAGCGGGCGCGACAAGACGGCACTGATGTTCGAGATACCCCATAAGCCCGGAGCGCTGGCCGACTCGATGCTCGTCTTCAAGCGCGGACGGTTGAACTTGACCTGGATCGAGTCGTTTCCGATGCCCGGCAGCCGGAACGAATACCTGTTCTTCGTGGAGTTCGAAGGGCACCGCGACGACGGGCGCGCCAAGCGAGCATTGCAAGCGCTGTCGCGCAAAACGGCCCGCTTGGAAGTGCTGGGGTCGTATGCCCGGTCAGCACCGCTGGAATCGGCCGCAAGCAACAGTAAGTAGCGTGCCCGCTACTTAGGCCAAGATATCCTTCAGCACACGCCCGTGCACGTTCGTCAGCCGCCGCTGAATCCCGTTGTGATAAAAGGTCAGCCGCGTGTGATCGATCCCCAAGAGGTGCAGAATCGTCGCGTGAAAATCGTGCACATCGACCGGATTCTCGGCCGCTTTCCAGCCGATCGCGTCGGACGTTCCGTAGGCAATCCCGTGCCTCAGGCCCGCCCCGGCGAGCCACACGCTGAACGCATCCGCATTGTGGTCCCGGCCCGGGCCGGCCTGGTCCCCCGCGCTTTCGGCATATGGCGTGCGCCCGAACTCGGTGTTGAAGATCACCAGCGTGTCGTCGAGCAGGCCGCGCTGCCGCAGATCGCGCAGCAGGCCCGCCAGGGGCCGATCGACCTTGTCGGACTCGCGGCGGTGGTTGCTCGGCACGCTGCCGTGAGCGTCCCAGTGGACTTCGGTGCCGAAGGCCGCGCCGCTCCAGAGCTGGACGAAGCGAACGCCGCGCTCGACGAGACGCCTGGCCAAAAGACAAGCCCGCGCGAAGTCAGCACATTCGTTCTGGTCGGTGCCGTACAACGCGTGCGTGGCGGCTGACTCCTGCGCCAGATTGGTCGCATCGGGAATCGCCAATTGCATCCGCGCCGCCAGCTCATAGCTGCGGAGCCGGCTTTCGATCCCATCGTCGCTACCGCGCTGGGCCAGGTGCCGGCGGCCCAACTGGGCAATGGCCGCAAACCGTGCCGCCTGCGTGAAATCATCCACGGCGGAGGCGGGACGCAGGTCTCGCACTGGCGGACCAGAGGTATTCAGCACCACGCCCTGGTGCCGCGCTGGGAGAAAACCGGCGGACCAGTTGTTCGCCCCGCCAGTGGGAAGCGAGCGGCTGTCGGGAAGGACCACGAACGTCGGCAGGTTATCCACTTCGCAGCCCAAACCGTACGACAGCCAGGTGCCGGCCGCCGGGAAGCCAAGCGTGCGAAAGCCGCTGTTGGCCTCATACGTCGCAGGCGTGTGATTGCCGGTCCCGGACCACATCGAGCGGATCACTGTCAACTCGTCGGCGATGCCGGCGATATGCGGAAACAGGTCGGAGACCCACAGTCCACTCTTGCCCCGCTGCTTGAATTCAAAGTGCGCCTTGTGCAACAGTCCCACCTTGCCCATGAACGCCACCGGCTTCTCCTCGCCAGGGACCGGCTTGCCGTGCAGTTTTTCGAGCTCCGGCTTGTAGTCGAACGAATCGATCTGGCTGAGTCCGCCCTGAAGAAAAATCTGGATCGCCCGCCGGGCCTTGGGCGGATGATGGGGGGGAGGATCCGACGCTTCGCCCGGGACCGCGGCCGCGGCCGATTCACGAGCGAGCAACGACGACAGCGCGATTCCCGAAAGGCCGGTGGCGAAGTGGCCAAGTAGATTTCGGCGGGTGAGTATCGGGGACATGTGTACCGCGACAAAAGGCCATCAATCGATATCGATAAATTCGCTCGCGTTGAACAGCACGATGCAAAACTGCGTCAGCCCATGGTTGGCGACAAACTGTCGGGCGACTTCCGCTTCGTCGGCCGCTGGCTCCCGCGCCAATGCCAGGGCGTAAGCCCTCTTCACTTGTGCCGCCGCGTCGTCTCCAGCTTCGCGACGAAGGCGATCAGCAAACCGCTCCGCGTAATGCTCGATGAACTTGTTGTTGAGAAGCGCCAGGGCTTGCAGCGGCGTGGTCGTCATCGATCGCCTCGGAGTGGCCACCGACGGATCGGGGCAATCCAGAATGTCCAAGAGCGGACTGGTCCCCGTCCGCAAGCACGTGCGATAGATGCTGCGGCAGTTGAATTCGCCGCCCACCGCGTCGAATACCGCATATGTCTCGTTGTTGCCGGCACTGGAAACAGTCCAGTCGCGATAGCCCGGCCCCCCCAGCCGCGAATCAAGCTCGCCCGACACGGCTAGAACCGCATCGCGAAACGTCTCGGCTTCCAACCGTCGCGGCATTTGTCGCCACAGCAGGCGATTTTCCGCGTCCGCTGATTGCGGATCGCGGAGGGCGGACTGCGGAGTGTCGGCCTTTTTCGCGGCTAACTCCTGACCCCTGACTGCGGACGCCTGCTCATACGTGGCCGACGTGACTATCAGTCGCTGAATTCGCTTCAGGCTCCACGCCTTTCCTTTCGACGGCCGAGCCAATTCTCCCGCCAGCCAGTCCAGCAACTCCGGATGCGAAGGCAGACCTCCTTGAAAGCCGAAGTCGCTCGGCGTTCGCACTAGTCCTGCGCCGAAGTGGTAACCCCACAACCGGTTCACGATCACCCGCGGCGTTAGCGGGTTATCCGCATTGGCAATCCATGCCGCCAGTGCTTTGCGCCGATCGGCTTCGGGTGCATCAGCAGCCAGTTTCCAGTCGGCCGCCACTCCTGGCACTGCCGCAATGCCGCGGGGCGAGACAACATCGCCCGGCTGCCGAAAGTCGCCGCGGGCCAGCACCCGCCAGGCATCCGGCTGCTGCGGCACTGTGAGATGGGCCGGCCCACCCTCGAGCAGGCGCACGACGCTTTCCAGCCGCGACCGCCGCGCCGCCAGCTCTCGCCGCTGGAGTTCGCTGGCCTCTTTCTCGCGCTGCGCCAGCGCTGCAATTTGGGTTCGTAGCTCTCCGGTGCGCTGCTCGGCGGCAGGCCGCCCGCCGGCCGACAAACTCTCGCGCTCTTCTCCCTGGTTCGTTCCGCCGATGGCTGCGGAGATCTGATAGAACTCCTTTTGCGTTATCGGATCGAACTTGTGATCGTGGCAGCGCGCGCAATTCACGGTCAGTCCCAAGAAAGTCTGGCAGACGGTGGCTACCAGTCCTTCAAGCTCCTCCTCGCGGGCAAACTTCCGCATGTCGGGAGTGCCGTTGTTATAAGCGGTCAGATCGTATGGCCCCATGACCAGAAGTCCGCTGGCCACCACTGCCAGTGGGTCGTCGGGCCTCAGCACGTCACCGGCAATCTGCCAGCGAATGAAGTCGTCATAGGGTAGGTCGGAGTTGAACGCTTCTACAACGAAATCGCGGTACCGCCAGGCGTTTGGCCGCAGCTTGTTGCGTTCAAACCCCTGGCTCTCGCCATAGCGCACAAGGTCCAGCCAATGTCGGGCCCAGCGCTCGCCGTAATGGGGCGAATCGAGCAGCCGGTCGACCAGCTTTTCGTACGCATGCGGGTCGGCATCGTTAAGGAAATCGGCGACTTCCTCGGGCGTCGGCGGCAATCCGATGAGATCAAAATACAATCGGCGAATGAGCGTGCGGCGATCGGCGGGTGGTGAGGGCTTGAATCCGGTGCTTTCAAGGCGATGTAGGATGAAATGGTCGATCGGATTGATGGGCCAGCTCTTGTCGGCGACGGCAGGCGGCACGACCGCGCGCAGCGGCTGAAGCGACCACCAGTTGTATCCCGCGCGGCGATCGCTCGTATATAGAAAGGGATCGATCGGATCGGTGGCCCACTTAGCGCCGGCGGTAATCCACGTTCGCAGCTCGGCTCGCTGCTCGGACGTCAGCGGCGGCCTCCCCTCGGGGGGCATTTCACCCGCATCGATGCGACGAAGTAGCAAGCTACTTTCATCACCTGGCTTGAGAGCGGCACCACTTTCCCCCCCCGCAAGCGCCCGCTCGCGCCGCGTCAAATCGAGCCCTCCCTTGGGTTCGGCGCCGCTGTGGCACTCCAGGCAGTTGCGCGCCAAAAGCGCGGCGATGTTGGCCTCGGGCGAGGGTTGACGAGGTTGCTCGCCCGTTTGGAGCGGATTGTCCTTGCCAGTTAGCCTACCGCGCCAAATTTCGATCCCTGACAGGTTGGCGATTCCGCCATCAGCGGCCAACTCGATTTTGCCGTCGCCGACGTCGATCACCCACGGCCCCCAACGCTCCCAGTGTCCCGCCTGGCCGCTGCTTACACCCTGGGCCACCATTTGCCCCGTCAAACGCAGGTCGAACTTTTCGGGATGGTTGTCCTCCCAGATGTAGACGTACACGCTGTACGTCCCCGCCGGCAGATCCGATACGACAACACGTGCTTTGCCCTCCGGCGACCAGCGGTTGGACCGGATCATCCGCGCCCGCTGTTCGTCCGTGGCCGGAGACAGACGCACTGACTGGTCCTCGAACGAGGCGTCCTGGCAGGCGACGCCGCGCGCGTCCCCCGCCTCCCAGGGATGGCCGTCGATGACCAGCGCGGGACCGTTCAGATTGATGGCGCGATAAAATGCCGCCTTTTCCTGATCCGCAGCTTCGCCAATGAGCATCGCGCAGCAGCCAGCCGCTGCCGCCAAAGCAGCCACCACCCGTCTCACAGTGGGAATGCAGCAAGTCATCGGATGACGGAATTAGAACAGATCGAGCCGGCGTCTTTCCCAACCTAAGTCCACGCGGCCGCTGGAACTTCGGTTCGTTATAAAGGTGGTATTTCTCAGGGTCAACGTTACGGCCAGGGCCGTCTCGGTCACACCATGAAGCTCAAGTGCCTCGCCGATGACTTTCAAGTCGAGGAGCAGATTTCGCCGCTGCCGCCGCGCGGCCCCTTTGCCCTATACACTCTGACAAAAGTGTCGTTGGGAACGCCGGAAGCGATCGAGGCGATCCTGCACAAATGGAATCTTTCTCGCGAGCAAGTGGCATATGCGGGGCTCAAGGATCGCCACGCACGGACGCGACAATTCATCACAATCAAGGGAGGCCCGAGCCGCGGACTGAGGGAAACCAATCTCGAGCTGAATTATGTCGGCCAAGCCGCGCGGCCAGTGCATGCCAAGGACATCACATTCAATCGATTCGCGATCGTCCTCCGCGATTTGGCAGACGATGAACTGAGCGCCATCCTACGTGCGCTCGATTTGATCTCTCGAGACGGCCTGCCCAATTATTTCGACAGCCAGCGATTCGGTTCGGTCGGCATATCGGGACAATTCATCGCCAAGCCGTGGTGCCTGGGAGACTATGAGCGGGCGCTGTGGCTGGCCCTGGCCGAAGACAACGTCCACGATCGCCCGGAAGATCGCGAACAAAAACGCATCCTCCGCGAATTGTGGGGCCAGTGGCCCGAGTGTCAGGCCGCCCTGGCACATTCGCATCGCCGCACCATCGTGACGTACCTGGCCGACAAGCCCGGAGAATTCAAACGGGCACTAACGTTCGTCCCGCACGATATGCGCAGCATTTATCTGGCCGCTTTCCAAAGCGATCTATGGAATCGCGCTTTGGCGGCACTGCTGCAATCGGCATGCCCCCCCGAGAGCCTGAAAAACATGCGCATCGGGCCGCGCGAGCTTCCTTTCTTCACGGCGCTCGTTGACGCGCAAAGGCTGCAGCTTCGATCGGCCGTCCTGCCCCTCCCATCCGCCCGATTGCACGTGGAGGAGGGCCAGGTCAAGCAACTTCTCGACCGCGTCCTGGCGGAGGAAGGGATGGAGTTGCGCCAAGTGCGACTAAAATTCCCGCGGGACACGTATTTCTCTAAAGGAGAGCGGTCGGCCCTCTTTCTGCCGCAGGCTGCGTCAGCCGAAGGGGGGGATGACGAACTGTATCGCGGCCGCCGAAAGGTGACGCTCCGCTTCAATCTCACCCGCGGAAGCTATGCCACAATCCTCGTAAAGCGAATTGCCGGCGAGGGTCTCGCCGAAGAACTGGGCGCGAGCGCGGAAAATGTTTGAATCCGTGCGTAACGGACAGCTACACTGTGGCCATTGCACATCGCATAAGTCAGGGAGACCCACGATGCCTAGCCGCCGCATGGTCGCCTGCGCCTGCCTGCTTCTCTCTCTACTCTTTAGTACTCCCGCTGCTGCGCAGCAGACCTCACCACCACTTGCCTATTTGGAAGGACACAAGGGCGCAGTGCGCGATGTGGCCCTCACGCCCGACGGCAAACTGGTGATTACCGTCGGCATCGATGGGACGCTGCGGCTGTGGGACCGAGCCACTGGGGAAAACCTGCGCACGATGGCCCTTGGGGAACGGGCGATTCTCCGTTTGGCCCTCTCGTCGGACAGCGCCTGGGCCGCGTTAACCGATGCGGGCGGCCAAGTCACGCTGCTCGATTTGCCGCGCCCCTATCCGCTTCAGGAACTGACCGGATTGCCGTCGGTCCCCACGATGCTGACGGCGACCAGCGACGCCCTATTCGTCATCACCAGCGATGACTCCCAGGTCCTGCGGCTGTTCGACATGTCCAAAAAGCAGCCAGTGCGCGAGTTTGCCGGCACGGCGGGCGGCGTGATGGGCATGGGGTTAATGGCTGAATCGAAGCAACTGTTGGCCACTAGCGGAGACGGAATGGTCCGCAGCTGGAACCTGGAAAACGGACAGCCTGGCGCGACGCTGGCGCTTGCGTCTCCTTCCTATCTGGCCGTGATCCCGCAGGATAATAAGGTAGCGCTGCGAGGACTGGACGGCGCATTGCGGCTGGCAGCCTGGCCGCCACCGACGCCAATCGTACTGGCCACTCATGGCGATCAGGTTTCGAGCACGGCCATGACCCCCGATGGCAAAACGCTGCTGTGGGGCTCGCTCGACCAGCAAGTCCAATTGCAATTGGAGGGGATGCCCCCCAAGGCACTCCCCGGCGCCGGTGGCCGCGTGACTTCCGTCGCGCTCGCCGAAGACGGCTCGCTGGCAGCCGCCGGGATGGAAACCGGCCTGGTGAAGTTCTGGAAAGCCATCGACGCCAGCGACGGCGGCACTTTGGCTGGGCATACCGGCGCCGTCACCAGCATCGCGCTCCATCCAAAACAGCCGCTTTTGGCTACGGCAGGCGCCGATGGCACCGTGCGCATCTGGCGACATTCCGCGCTCCCGGCTGGCTGGGCGGGACATTCGCAGCCGGCATCTCTGCTGGCCGTGTCGCTCGACGGCAAACGCGCGCTCTCCACTGGACCGGACCTCTCGCTGCGAATCTGGACGGTGGCTGACGGTCAGCAGGTGCGAGCGTGGGAGAAACTGCCTCAGGCGGTGACCGCCGCACGATTCACGGATGATGGCGAGAGCGTCGTGCTAGGGGATGCGGCGGGAAGCGTCTCGCTTCGGAAAATTGCCGACGGGCAAGTCGCTTGGAACTTCGGCGCCCACAGCGGACCGGTTTCCCAATTAGCGCTGCTAGCCGACGGACAAATCGCCACTACCGGCCCCGACGGTGTGGTCAAACTCTGGCAAGTTTCCGCGATTGGCAGCGCAACGCGGCTGCCGGTAAAGAGCACTATCACCGCCGCACTGGCGGTGGGAGAGGGATCGTCGCTGCTGACCGGCAGCAGCGATGGCCAGGTGACTGTGATGAACTTACAGGGTGGCAAAGAGTTAAAGGGCGTAGCGGCGTTTAGCGCACCGGTCGCGGCACTGGCCGCCAATGCCGATCGCACCTTGGTTGTTGCCGCCAGCACCGGCGGCGAAGTGACGGCGATCAATCTGAAGGAACAATCTGGGGGTGCGACCCTCAGCGCAGGCAGCGTGCGCGCGATTGCCGTCCATCCGCAGCAGCCGAAATTCGCGACGGCCGGCGAGGACGGCTTGATTCGACTGTGGAACGTCCCGCAACCACCGCAGGTGTTGGCGCTGCACAAAGCACCGGTTGGAGTGATTGCCGTCAGCCCCGATGGGAAGCAGGCGGCAAGCGGCGATGCCGGCGGCGCCGTGCGCCGCTGGAATCTTCCCGACGCGACCGATGCGGGACTGCTTTCCGGCGGGAAAGAGGCCGTGCGGGCAGCGGTCTATCGCCGCGACGGGCAAGAGCTGGCCACAGGCGATGCAGCCGGCGTGGTCCGCCTGTTCTCGGCCACGGAAGGGACCACTCTGGGCACGATCGGCGCGCATGACGGCGGCGTCACCGGCCTTAGCTTCCATCCCAATCATACGCAGCTTCTTTCCAGTGGCGCGGACGGAATGCTGCGCCTGTGGCAGTTGCCGCTGGTGCCCCCGCGCGAAGTCAGCAAGCTCGCCAGCCAGGCGCGTGCCATCGCGTCAACTGCTGATGGCAATACGATGGTTGTTGGCGGCGATAAATCGGTGGCGATCGTGGACCTGGGCAATGGTCAAGAGCGCGCCTCCATCCAAACCAGCAGCGCAGTCACAGCCGTCGCGGTCTCGCCGGACAACGCGCAGACGGCTTTCGTCACCGGGGCGGGAACTCTGCATGTGGCCGCGCTGGCCGACGGCAAACCGATTGCTGACCTGGGTGCCCATTTGGGTGCCGTTTCGGCGGTCGCTTACCGGCCGCAAGCGGGCCAAATCGCCACGGTTGGCAGCGATGGGCATCTGCGGCTCTGGGAATTGCCAGTGACTCCGCGCTTCTTCAGCGACCATACCGACCGGATCACGGCGGTCGCGGTCAGTCCCAACGGCCAGTTGCTGGCGACCGCATCGGCCGACAAGACCGTCCGCCTGTGGAATCTCGCCGACGGCTCGGCAAGTTGGACGCTGGGGCATGACGACGTCGTCACTGCCATCGCCTGGAAGCCCGACAACTCGCAAATCGCTGCTGCCACCGGCAAACAGGTGCGCATTTGGAACATGGCGGACGGTCAGCAGGCACAGTCACTCGACAAGCACACAGGCAACGTCGCTGCGGTCGTGTTTTCGCCCGACGGCGCGTCGCTTTACACAGCGGGCGCCGCGCAGACGATTCAGCAGTGGAATCTCGCCGATGGGTCGCTCGTTCGTACTGTGGGTGACCACGATAGGCCGATCAAGTCACTGGCGCTCTTGGCTGGCGGCGCCACGCTCATCTCCGCCAGCGAGGAGGGTGTGATCCGCACGTGGAATACGGCGACGGGTGCACGACTGGCGAGCATCGCCCATGGCGGAGCGCCAACAGCGCTGGCCGCCAGCGGCGACGGCAAATGGCTCGCTGTCGCCGGTCCCGAAAAGACGATTCGGCTTTACGACCTGGCTGACGGAGGCATTGCACAATCAATCACTGGCCTAGCGGCGCCCCCCGATTGCCTGGCGTTCAGCCTGGACCTTCTGTCGCTGGCCGGTGGCTCAGCCGAGGGAACCGTCCGCATCTGGAACCTGCAAGGACAACTCCAGGAGTTCATCCCCTCAGCCGACAATGCGCCTACCGCGCTGGCCTTTCTGCCTGACCATCGGCAATTGGCCGTAGGAGGACAAAAGAGCCTGGTGCGTGTCCATCGCCGAGCGCTGGTCAAAGCCTTGTCGGTGAGCCAGTCGCCCCTGACGTCGCTCGCCTGGTCTGCCGACGGACAATTCGTGCTGACGGCGGCCAGCGACAAGACCCTCAAGCTGTGGAATGCGACCGACGGCATTCTCGCGCGACAGTTTTTCGGTCAGGCCGACGTTCCACGCTCCGTCACGATCACCAAGGACGGCACCAAGGTCATCGCAGGCTGCGACGACAAATCGTTGCGCGTCTGGAATTTTAGCGATGGAAACCTGCTGGCCACGCTGCTATTGGAAAGTGCGCCGCAAGCGATTGCCGCCAGCAGCGACGGCGCCAAAATTTCCGCCGCGGAGAAGACCACGCTCCGGGTGTGGGACCTTGCCAGCCAGCGGACGATCGAGCGGTTCGACATGGCGGCGACGGCGCTGGCCATGCTGCCCGACGGCAAGGGGTTGCTTGCCGGCGATGCGGCTGGAACCACGCGGCGACTGACGATTGCCGGCACGGCCCTCGCCATCGCCCACGGCGGAGCGGCGGCCAGTGCCGCCATCAGCAATGACGGTCAGCGATGGTTCAGCGCCGGAAGCGACAAGACCGTCAAGGCCTGGGACCCGGCCGGCAAGCCACTGCTCACGCTCGGTTCATGCGACGGTGCGCCGGCGGCATTGGCCGTGCGGCCCGACGGACTACAGGTCGCCGTCGCCGGAGCCGACCGGCAGATTCATCTCTGGCGGCTCGATAACAATCAGCCGGAGCGAAAGATTCCTGCGGCAGCCGCCGTCGTCTCCCTCGCGTACCATCCGTCACTGCCTAAGCTCGCCGCCGCCTGTACCGATGGAATGATCCGAGTCTTCAATCCGACTGATGGCATGCTCTTGGAGATCGTTCCCGCTGCCAAGATCCAGGCAGTTTCCTTTGCCGCCGATCGACTCCTCTCGGCGCATGCAGATCATGCCCTGCGGCTGCACGCCTCGTCACTGGAAAGAATCGTTCCCGGACATCAAGGAGCGGTCACATCATTAATCTATGCGGCCGACGGCAACAGCTTCTTTTCCGGCGGCGTCGACAAGACGGTTCGCCAGTGGAACAGTGCCGACGGCGCCGCAGTGCGGACCGTCGCCACTGCTGCCGAGGCGATCACCGGGCTGGTCCTTTCTCCCGACGGTACGCGTCTGCTGGCGGCATCGGCCGACAAGACGATCCGCGTGCATAACGTCGCCGACGGCGCGGCGGTGAGTACCTTCACTTCGCCAGTTCCCCTGCGATCGCTGGCGATCGACGCCGGCGGCCGGCTGCTGGCGACCAGCAGCGACGATGGGCAAATCCGCATCTGGGACGCCAAAACCGGCTCGCTCAATGAGACGATCGTTGGTGCGGCATCGCCAGCATCGGCGCTCTTATTTTCCAGCGATGCCCAGCAAGTGATTGCCGCTCACGGTGACAAGTCGCTTTCGGTCTGGCCGCTGGCGTGCCGGACCATGTTCCCCGCCGACCCCACGAAAATCCACGATCTGACCGCGACTGCGGACGGAAACCACTTCGTCACTTCCGGCGAGGACAAGATTGTCAAGCTGTGGGATAAAGCCGGCACACTCGTGCGTGTCTTTGCCGGCAGCGCTTTTCCCCTCCGCAGCGCGGCGGTGCGGCCAGACGGGGCTCAGGTCGCTGCCGGCGGCGACCCAGGACAATCGCAGCCGCAGCTTTGGGTCTGGAATGCGGCCGATGCGCAGCTCCAGTTCAACGTGAATCTTCCGGCGGCAATTAGCCGCGTCATGTATCTCGATTCGCGGCGGATTGCCGTCGCTTGCACCGATCAGAAGGTCCGCGTGCTGAAGGCCAGCGATGGCAAACTTCTGGAGGAAATCGCGTTGCCGCCAGGATCCACGGCGATGGCGTGCGCCGGTGAGTCGCTGCTCGCGGCGGCAGCCGACAATCTGATCCATCGCGTGCAGCCTGCGCTTGTGCAAGTGATTGCAGCCCATGAAGGAGGAGCAAACGCCGTCGTCTGGTCGGCCGATGGTCAAGCCCTCTTTTCCGGCGGCGCTGACAAGCTCGTCCGGCAGTGGGACGCCGTCAGCGGTAAGCCGCTGCGGACGCTCTCGGGCCTGAGCGCGGCATCGAGCAGTCTGGCCGTGGCCGCCGACGGCAAATCGGTGCTGGCCTGTTGCGGCGACCAGCAAGTGCAAATCTGGGAGCTGCCAGCCAAACCAGGCGATGGAGACGGAGAAATTCCGCCGGCGCGGGCTTTGGCACACTCGGCGCCCGTCCGCAGCGTTGCCCTCAGCCGCGACGGCACGCGGATCGTCACGGGCAGCGATGATGGGCTGGTGCGCGTCTTGGAAGCGAAAAGCGGAAAGGAAATCGAGCGGTTTGCCGGCCACACCGGCGCTGTGCCGACTGTAGCAACGAGCGGCGACGGCAGAGTCGTCATTTCTGGAGGAGCGGACAGAACCGCGCGGCGCTTTGACGCTTCGATCGAGCAAATGGTGGTCGCCCCCGACGGGACGACTGCACTGGCCCTTAGCGCCGATGGCAAGCAGATCCTCTCCGCCAGCAGCGGCGGAAAAGTCACTGCCTGGTCCGCGGCGGACCTGTCCCGCATTCGCGATTTCGAGGGGTCAGCGGGACCGATCCGTGGCCTGGCCACAACCCCGCAAGGGGACCTGCTGGTGGCCGGCGGCGACGACTCTCACGTGCGGATCTGGTCTGCCTCTGAAGGATCGCTGCTTGTCGACTTGAACACGCACGCACCCATTTCAGCCGTCAGCTTTGCTAGCGAGGGAAGTCTGCTCATCGTCGCGAATGCCGACGGCATCCTGCGGCACTACGAAATTTCGCGCAGCGGAGGAAAGCTGGAATTGTTGCCATTTCTCATGGCCCGCGGGCACACGGGCGCCGTCCGTGGCCTGTCCCTGTCAGCGGACGGAAGGCTGGCGGTAAGCGTGGGTGCGGATTCAAGACTACTATCCTGGCGGATCACCGCCGGCAAGCCGCGCTGGTCGCGGCCCCTGTCCACCGGCCCAATCCATGACGCGGCATTTCGCTCCGATGGCAAGGAGCTGGCGGCGGCCGGCGCGGACGGCCAAGTGCACGTCCTGAGCACGGACAATGGCGCCACGCTGCGACAGTGGAAAGCGCATGACGGGCCGGCGCTGGCCCTGGCCTGGCGCCCCGACGGGCAGGAACTGGCCTCGGCCGGTCGTGACGACGCAATTCGCATCTGGAATCTCGAAGGGGGTGAAGCGGCCAAGATCACCGCCGGCATCAGCGGTCCGGTGCAGGCGATCGGCTGGTCGCCCGACGGCGGCCTCGTCCAGGCGGGTGGCCGCGGTAAGGTGTGGCAGTCGTTCCAGCGCGCCAATCAGCAGTCCGTGCGCGAGGCGCAGGGGCACAACCACCCGATCGTAGCCCTCCGCTACAGCGCCAGCGGCCAGCGAGTGGCCACGCTCGACGACTCCGGAAAACTCTTTGTGTGGGACGCCGCCAGTGGCACGCCCCTCTTTCATCAGCAGCTACCGGTAGCGGCTGCGTATCGGCTGGCTTGGTCTCCCGACGCCAGCGAAATATTCGTCGCCAGCAGCGACCCGCGCGTCCTTCGCACGCCAATCCCGGCTGCGGCACGGTGACGTCGCTGCCGATGCGCTTGAGCGCCGGGTATAAAATGCGCTTATGTCGCGACCGTCACAGGCTACCGGCGTGCTCCTCGTGGGACACGGCACTCGCAGTGCCGAAGGCCGGCGAGCCTTCCTTCTTTTGGCCGAACGAATTCGCCAGCGGCTGTCGTTGCCGGTCGAGCCGTGCTTCCTGGAGCTGGCCGAGCCGACGATTGCCCAGGGCGTAGCGCGACTCGTGAAAGCACGTATTGATCGACTGGTCGTGGCGCCGCAGTTACTGTTTGCCGCTGGGCACGCGAAGCAGGACGTGCCAGTGGCGGTCGCAGCAGCACTAAGCCAATCCGGAGCCGCCGACATTCCCACTGGCCAGACGACGCACTTCGGCTGCCATCCGCTGATCGTGGAACTCGGCCTCCAGCGTCTGCGGGAAGCGGTGGCCGACCGCGACCCTCTTCCGCCCAATGAGACATTATTGATCGTCGTCGGCCGTGGCAGCCGCGACGCGGGGGCGACGAGCGAGATGCATCAGTTTGCCCGCTTGCTGTCGCAGCACGCGGGCATGCCGCGGATTGAAGCCGCCTTCCTGGCGATGGCCCAGCCGAGCGCAAGCCAGGTGCTCGAGGCGGCGCGCGGCAAAAGCGTGCGTCGGGTCATCGTCCACCCGCACCTACTGTTTGCTGGGGAGCTTACGGAATCGTTACATAAGCTCGTGGCCAGGTCATCGCTGGAGCAGCCCGACCAAGAGTGGATCATGTCGCGGGTGCTGGCCGATGAACTACAGGAGGAGGGCAATGGAACGGAACTTCTTATTGCCGCGGCGGTTGACTTAATCCGACGATGCCTGCCTTAGTTCCGGACGAACGTCGCGGCGACAATTCTTTCCTCTCCTGCCTAAGCTTCGCCAGCGATTCATGTTGTCCCATGCCAGCCCCCTGGCTAGAATTCCGCAATGTGCCGCACCGAGAGTCCTTTGCTTGCTTTCACCTGCTTGGGGCTCTAGTATCAAACTGTTGTGCCTTAAGGTGTTAGGCCGACAAGATTCCCCTTTTCCGGTTTCGCATGAGGGATTTTCATGGTCATCTCCAATCGCCGCCCATCCAAATTATCGCCCGTCCGTCGCGTGCTGTCAGCATGGTCGGCTGCCAAGGTCATGGCCGCGGGATTCCTTGCGTCGGCAGTTTTGCTGCCATTGCCAGTGGCAGAGGCGAAGCCGCTTGAGGGCCCGCGCGTGCAGGACCGGCAGATTGCCCGGGTCGTCAGCAAGATGGTGTCTGACGAGCATTTGATCCGCGGCAAGCAGCCACTGGATGACAAAATTTCTACCCGCGCTCTGGAGCAGTTCGTCAAGGCCTTCGACAACCGCAAGCTGTACTTCTTTCAGTCGGACATTGAAGAATTCGAACAGTACAAGGACAAGCTCGACGACATGGTCCGCAAGGGGGACATCTCGTTCGCGTACGTCCTCTTCAATCGTTTCGTCAAGCGCGTCGACGAGCGCGTGGCCAATGTGGATGAGCTGCTCCAAGAGGATTTTGACTTTACGCAGGACGATGTGCTTTCTACCGACTGGGACAAGCAGCCGTTCGCCAAGGACGCCGCCGAGGCCAAGGACCGCTGGCGCAAGCAGCTCAAATACGACCTCTTAGTGCTAAAGAGCGACACGGAGAACAAAAAGCAGGAAGATCCGAAGGTGCGACTGGCTCGCCGGTACCACAGCTTCGCCAAGCGAATGCACCAGACCGACGAGGACGAGCTTTTGGAGATCTTCCTCACTAGCGTGACGACCAGCTTCGATCCGCACACCACGTACATGTCCCCCAACTCGCTCGATAATTTCCGCATCCTGATGAGCCTGAACCTCGATGGCATCGGGGCCCAGCTCAAGATGGAGGACGGCTACACCGTAATCGACAAGATCGTGGCCGGCGGCGCCGCAGAGAAGCAAGGGGAACTCAAGGTCGGCGACCGGGTCGTGTCGGTCGGGCAGGGAGAAGAAGGGGAGATGGTGGACGTCGTGGACATGAAGCTCAATGACGTGGTGAAGCTAATCCGAGGCCGGGCCAACTCGGTCGTGCGGCTGGGGGTGATGCCCGAGGCCGGCGGCGAAATCAAGACCATCAAAATTACCCGCGCAAAGATCGAGCTCAAGGATAGCGAGGCCCGCGGCGTAATCTTTGAGGAAGGAAAGAAGCCCGATGGCAGCACCTATAAGGTCGGCGTCATCGATCTGCCGAGCTTCTACATGGATATGGAAGCGGCCCGCGGCGGCGGCGACTTCAAGAGCACTACCGTGGACGTGAAGAAGATCCTCGACGACTTCAATCGAAAGGACGTGGACGTCCTGATCCTCGATCTTCGCCGCAACGGCGGTGGCAGCCTAACCGAGGCGATTAACCTGACCGGGCTGTTTATCGACGACGGGCCGGTAGTCCAGGTCAAGGATCCCGACGGCCAGGTCCAGCATTACGACGATCTCGACCGTGGCGAAGTCTGGAACAAGCCGCTGGTCGTGCTCACGAGCAAGTTCAGCGCCAGTGCCAGTGAGATCCTGGCGGGCGCTATCCAGGACTATCACCGCGGCCTGATCGTGGGTGACACGTCCACCCACGGCAAAGGCACGGTGCAGAGCCTCCTCGATCTCGGGCCGCAGATGTTTCGCATCGCCAACCCGCCGAACTACGGCGCGCTGAAGCTGACGATGCAGCAGTTCTATCGTCCCAACGGCGACAGCACGCAGAAGCGCGGCGTGCTGGCGGACATCGTCCTGCCATCACTGACCGACCACATTGCCGACATCAGCGAAGCGGACTTGGACTACGCGGTGGACTTCGACAAGGTACCAGCGGCGGAGTTCAGCAAGTACGACAAGGTGGCCCAGAACGTGCTGACGGAGATCAAGTCCCTCTCGCGGGAGCGGACCAGCCATTCGATCGACTTCGCCAAACTGGCCAAGAATATCCAGCGCTACATCGACCAGAAGACAAGGAAGGAAATCCCACTTTCCGAGGAGAAGTTCCTTGCCCGCCGCGCGGAGCTGGACTCGGAGAAGGAAGAGGAAAAGACCTTCGAGCACCAGGAAAAGGGGAGCGAGGAGGTGGTCAAGCGCGACTTCTACTTCAACGAAGCGCTGGCCGTGACGATCGATTACCTGCGGCTGCTGAACAAGGAAAAGGTCGCCGGCGCGAACTAGCCCCCAGCCGACAGCCCACAATCCCTAGTCCACAGTCCAAGGCCGCTTGGGCTGTGGACTTTTTCATTGCTTCGCCCAATTCCAGCGGATTGAAGCGGGTTTCGGATTTCGTGTTTCAACTCAGATTGGATTCTTCGTTTCGGCCCAAGCAGGCACACCGTTTGCTCCCTGTCTACGATCGGAAAGGGGGGAAGCGATCATGTGGGTGGCCAGGGATCTACGAGTGCGCCGATTTGCGGTGGGAGCGGCCTTGCTGTTGGCCGCTGTCTCGTGCGGCCACGTCCACGGGCAGGAAGTCGAGCCCGCTACTCGCGGCCAAAGCCGAGTCGTTGGCCGGTTGTTTCAGCGGCTGCGGCAAGCAATCAGCCTGGAACAGCGTGGCCAGCGGCCGGAGTTGGAAAGCCAAACGGTTCAGCAAAATCGGCTCGTCCTCCGATTGTCGCAAGATTTCTTCGACGGCGTCGTGGACCGCGACGTGGACCGGCTTACCCCCGTTGCCGAAGTAATTCTGGGAACGCCCATCTCCGGCCAGGCCCGCACCGTCGGTCGGCCTACGGTCAACCTGATCCCTGACGATTCGCAGGCAGTGTTTGAAGTTGTACTGACCGGGACCACGGTTTCGCACACCACGGGCAGAAACCAGGCCGCGATAATTCATAGCCGCGCTACGACAACTTTTCGAGCCACCAAGCAGATTGTCTTTGAGCCGCAGCGCGGCTTTCGCGCCCAGCCGGCAACGATCGACGCGCGGACGCAGCTCGTGACCGAGGGGATCGATTCAACGTACCGCTGCCGATTGCTGCAACGAATCGTTCGCCGCCGCGCGTGGCAGGAAGTGCAGCGACAGCACCCACAGGCGGAATTGATCGCGCAAACCAAGGCCGAGGCCCGGATTCGAATGCTCTTCGATCAAAGGTTAGAAGAGGGGCTGGCCCGGCTCAATCGCGCCAGCTACCTTCGGTCCTTGCTGGCCGCGCTGGTGCCGGGCGAAAGCCGCTTGGCGGTGATCTGCTGCTCGACTGAGGACTGCGTGCAGATCGCGTTGACTCCGCGCGACGACCTTGACGCCAGCGGTGCATTGCCCGTGGCGCTGCCAGAACCGCCGCAAGCAGCCGGCCCGATGCAGCTTTGGGTCCATTCTTCGCTGCTGGGAGCGATGTTTCAGCGTGCTCCCGATCGTTTTCCGTGGGCCGGAAGCTGGCTGGCCCAGTGGTCCGCAAGTTCCCGTGCGGCAACCGCAGCGACGCTCGTCAACCGGCTGGCCGTCATCCTGATTGGCGACGAAGCGCCGCTGGCTGTAGTCCCGGCCGGCGAATGGGTGGTTGTGCAACTGAGCGGCATGAGCCAGGAACAGCGGATCGTCAGGCGCCCCATGTGGCGCTAGCGTCGGGAAATAACGCCTGGCGCTGGACGAGTCGTTACTTCGCCAATTGGGTGGGGAACGGTTTCTACTGAAACAACGCTGGACGAGGATTACAATGGCCCCATGTCATCCGCCGGCCCGGCCCAATTCGCCACGACTCACTGGAGTCTCGTGATCGAGGCTCGCGGCGGCTCGCCGCAGGCGGAGGCGGCGTTGGAAGTGCTCTGCCGCCGCTATTGGTATCCGATCTACGCCTTTCTCCGCCGCCGCGGCAGCCCGCCCGAGGATGCCAGCGATCTGACGCAAGGCTTCTTCGCCGCCTTGCTCGAAAAGGAATACCTTGACGACGTCGATCGCCAGAAAGGGCGTTTTCGCACGTTCCTGCTGACGGCGGCGTCACGATTTGCCACCAAAGACTACGAGCGGCAGCAGGCGCAAAAGCGAGGCGGCGGCCGGAAGCTTTTGCCGCTCGACTTTAGCCAGGGTGAGTCGCGGTACCAGCACGAGCCGGTCGATAACTGGACGCCGGAAAAGATCTTTGCCCGCCGCTGGGCGCTAACTGTGCTGGATGCGGCACTGGTCCGGTTGAGAAGCGAGTACGAGCAAAGCGGAAGAACCGCCTTGTTTGACGCCATCAAGGTCTTCCTGACTGGGGATTCCGGAGCACCCCCGCTGGCGGAAGTCGCCCGGCGGCTGTCGATGACCGAGGGAGCGGTAAAAGTGGCCGTCCACCGGCTGCGGGAGCGGTATCGCCAGGCGTTACGCGAGGAGATCGGCCAGACGGTCGCCGAGCCCGCTGACGTCGAGGACGAGCTGACGGCCCTCGCCAAGGCCCTGCGGGGGGAAATTTGACGGCTGGCTGTAACCTCTCCCGAATTCTCCGTAACTCCTCGTCGGGGGTCACTGCCAACAACGATAGGAGAGATAGTCATGATGGGACTTGGTGCACCAGAGCTATTCATTTTGACTGCCGCCGCGATTGTGGTCGGACTAGTTGCGATCGTGGTGGCCATTGCCGTGTGGTTCAGCCTGGCTCGAAAATAGTTGGGGCCGCCGCGCACTGGCGGGAGGTGGGACATGTTCAGTATCGGATGGGCGGAGTTGCTGCTGCTGGCGATCGTTGGGGTGCCGGCGTTTCTCGCGACGATCGTCGTCTTGTTGGCGGCCATACGTTATTTGTCCAAACCGTCGCAGCCGTTGACTTCCGTCGCGGCAAGACACTTTCCATCCCCGGCCCTGTCGCACCAGGACGTGCTGCGAACACGCTATTTCGTACAGCCTCGAGTTGCCGCGGGGACCTGTCCCCGGTGTCGAGCGCCGCTGGCGGCGGACGCGCCAGAGGGACTATGTCCGGCCTGTCTGCTGGCGGGAGGAAGCGATGGGGATTCGATGCCGCCGACGTCGAGCGGTCACGGGAATCCGGCGGGCGCCGGCGCGGTCGATGCGGCGGCACTCGTCCAGGCGTTTCCCAACCTGGAAATCGTCGAGCTGCTCGGGCAAGGGGGCATGGGAACAGTCTACAAAGTCCGGCAAAAGAATCTTGATCGGCTGGCGGCGCTCAAAGTCATCCCTCCGCAGTTGGCGCTCGACCCGACATTTGCCGAGCGGTTCTCGCGGGAAGCGCGGGCACTGGCCAGGCTAAATCACGTGAACATCGTCACGGTCTACGACCAAGGCCAGCAAGGCGGCTTCTACTTCCTGTTGATGGAGTACATCGACGGCGCCAATCTGCGGCAATTGATGCGCAGCGAGCGGATCGCGCCGCGGGAAGCCCTGGCAATCGTGCCGCAGATCTGCGACGCGCTGCAGTACGCCCACGACCAGGGGATCGTCCACCGCGACATCAAGCCGGAGAACGTGCTCCTCGACCGCACCGGCCGCGTGAAGATTGCCGACTTCGGCCTGGCCAAACTCCTAGGCGCGTCGCCCGCCGACTTCACGCTGACGCACACCCAGCAGGTGATGGGGACGCCGCGGTACATGGCCCCCGAGCAGATCGAGCACCCGCTCGAGGTCGATCACCGGGCCGACATCTATTCGCTGGGCGTGGTGATCTATGAGATGCTCACCGGCGAATTGCCGATCGGCCGCTTCGCGCCTCCGTCGCAAAAGGTCGAGGTCGATGTGCGGCTGGATGAGATCGTATTGCGGACGCTGGAGAAGGAGCCGCAGCGGCGGTATCAGCAGGTCAGCGAAGTGAAGGTCGATGTGGAATCCGTGACGTCTCGACCGAATCTCGGTCCCGCCATCACCGCCAAGCGCTTGGGTGAGGCAACCGACACGATGGACGTCCATTCCAAGGTGAAACGAGCAGGAAACGGCCTGGTAGTCGCGGGAGCGCTCAGTCTGGCCCCAGCTATTCTCGTGTTGTTCTTATTCGCAATGGCCGTTCAGTTTGCTTGGGCCGAAGTCTTCGTGCAGGGCGCCGGTGAGATGATCTTTTCCGTGGCTACTGGTCTGACATTTTTCGCAGTACCAGGCGCCGTCCTGATGATCGTTGCCGGGCTATGCTTACGACGTTTCCGGGGTTATCAGTTATCGCGAATTGCAGCCATCGTCGCCATGCTGCCACTAGGAATCTCGTGGCTGGTCACATTCCCTGTTGGAACCTGGGTGCTGATGGTGCTGCTTTCCCCCGAGGTGAAGCGGATCCTTGGGTTGGCCGTTCGCGAAGCGTCCTCCGGCAAACTTGCTCCTCCGGCAAATGGGACGCCCGACGTCGTGACGATCGATGCGGACTCCTCGCCAAGGCACTTCAGCGTCGAAAGCCCGGCGCCGCTGGTTCGAGATCCGAAAGCGACCTGGCCGGCTGCGACTGCAAAACCAGGTCCCTCGGTGGGCACTATCCTCACGATTGCCGGCATGATCCTGGGCTTCGTGATGATGGGGATCGGAGTGGGCTTTTTGGGTACATCCGTCGTCGCCTTGATGTCCTTTCCTAATCAGGAAGAAGGGTGCGCCTATTTGTTTGGATGGGGAATGGGCGTTCTGCTCGCAGGCACGATCTGGTTCCTGCGGAGTTGGCACAAGTATCGCCAATTGGAAGAGGCGGTGGACCTGTTCTACGCGCCTTACGTAACGTGGTTCGATCAAGTGCTGGGAGTTTGTTGCGTTTTAGGATTGATCGCGGCTGCCTGTGGAACGGTGTTCGGCTTGCAAGTGTTTGACTTGAAGGAGACTAGAAATCCTTTTGGCATCGTGGAGGACATCGAAGTCTGGTCCACCCTCCTGGTAGTCGGCACGGTCGCCGCGATTCAAAGCGGGCTCGCCTTGCTCTGGCGGCAGGCTGCGTGGCGACGGGATTTCGCGGCGGACGAAAAAACCGGCACCGGGCCCGCTTCAGGAAGTGATCTCACCGTGCGGCCGGGATTTCTCGCGGCGGTCGTTGTTCCTACGCTGGTCATTGCCGCCGTTTGGTCGCTGGTGCTGTTGGACATGCACTTCATGACCAGTCACTGGCCGCGAAAGAGCGATCACGTCATGGGGATGCGGCCGTCCACGTTGGCGTTCAAGGCCGATTCGCCGGTTGAAAGTCCGATTCCGCGTATGGAGCGGGCGGTCGTGGCGGCGACCGGCGATCATCGCTCCGCTGCGATTCGCAGCTTATGGATCGCAGCCTCTACTTCCGTGGCGATCGTGTTCCTTGGCTTGGCGCTATGGCGGGCGGTTGGACCGCGGCAAGCTGCTGGCGGTTCACAGCCGGCGCTGGCGGTTGCGCCGCCATTTGGCCATCCCATATGGCCGCTGGCCATCGTCGTGATCGGCTTCGCCACATTTGCGCTTCCCTGGGTGCGGCTGCATCTGGACGCGGTCGCCGGCGATCCCGATTTCAAGGTGCAGCTTCTGCCCGGAACAGATTTCTACGGCGGCACGCTCAAACAGATTACCAGAATGCCGCAGGGGGAGCGGTACGTCGCGCTGGGGTACAAGAATCTGGGAGGCGCGGCCGCGGCGATTGTGTGTGCCGCCGCCAGTGTGTTGGCCGTCGGGCTCGCGCTTGGTCGGCCCGAGATGACGCGGGTACAGGGAGGCCTGGCGGTTGGCTCGGGAGTGATCGCCGTGGTGATCCTCTTGGCTTTCGCGCACCAGCTTGGCGAGCGCGACGAATCCCTGATTCACGACGCCATCACGCAGCGCGGCTTGTCGCGGGCCATGTCGGGAATGGACGTGGGTCCTGGCAGCGGGCCGGCTCTGGTGGTGCAAGAGTTCGTGAACGTTTCACCGGCACTGGGACTGTATCTGGCAGCGGCAATGGCGGGGTTCTTGATCCTGATCGGCGCCACGCAGTTGGCCTGGCTGGCTGAAGCGCCTGAATTGGCTAACGCCGCGTCGGCCGGGCCGCTGGCCCCCGCGGCACCCGCCAAGTTCATGCCGGCCGGTGAGCGCGAGGCAATCGGCCAGCAGGTTCGCGGCCCCGGAATGGGGCTGATCATTTCGGGCGCCCTGGGGCTGCTGCCGGTTTTGCTCCTGTGCGTTGGAATTCCCCTAATCGGGGCCGTCCTTGTGCCCGTGAGAACCGGCCCTATGGATTTGCAAACCGAAACGGTACACAACCTTGGCGCTGCCACTTTCGCGGTTCCGCCGGTTGCCAGTGTCGGGATCTGGCAGCCGCCGCTGATACTCGCCCAGGAAATGTCGCCTCTGTCGGGGCCGGTGCCAACGTGGGCAACAATGCTGGGCGTCTTGATCGTCGGCCTCTTGGTCCTGCTGGCTCTGCCCGCTTCCATCCTTCTAATCTTGGGTGGAATGAAAATGCGGCAGCTGCGCAGCTACGGCCTGGCGTATCTGGCCGCGATTGTGGCGCTGTTGCCGCTGGGTCCCCAGTGGCTCGTCAGTTTGCCGATGGGCATTTGGGCGCTGTCCGTGCTCGGTAGAAAGGAGGTCAAGGGGGCGTTTGACTAGCGCCGGTCCCTGCATTGACACTCTGCGCTCTGCATTCCGCGCTACCGATAGTCGTCGCGAATCGGATGAAACACATCGAGCGCCTTGACCGGCTGGTTGCCAGCGACGGCGCTGTGCACGACGCCGCCGGGAATTCGCCACATCTCGCCGGGGCGGAGCGTCTTCGTTTCGCCGCCAATCGTGAAGGTGAGTTCCCCTTCCAGCAGCATTCCCATCTGCTCGTGGGGATGACTGTGCGGTTCGACGACCGCGCGTGGCTGAAACTCCACGAGCGAGAGCATCATCTGTTCGCCAGCACAAGTGAAGATGTTCACGCCGGGGAAGATCGTGTGTCGGGAACAGTCGGAGCGGGAGACGTAGTAGGACGGCATGGGGGTCAGGGGTCAGGGGTCGGGGCTTCAGCCATCTCTGCATCCTGCACTCGTCTAGATCTCCTCGCCAATCCGCAACAGCCGGTTATACTTCGCCAGCCGCTCGCTGCGGGCGATCGAGCCGATCTTGATGTACTCGGCGCCGCAGGCCACGGCCAGGTCGGCCAGAAAATCATCCTCCGTCTCGCCGCTGCGGGCCGATACCACGAGTTCGTAACCCGCCAGCCGCGCCCGAATCATCGTGCGGAACGTCTCCGTCAACGTGCCGATCTGATTCACCTTGATTAGTACCGAATTGGCGAGTTTCAGCTCGATTCCTTTTTCCAGCCGCACCACGTTCGTTGCAAACAGGTCGTCGCCCACTAGCAGCACCTGTTCCCCCAGCCGCTGGGTCAGCTCGCACCAGCCGTCCCAGTCCTCCTCCGCCAGGCCGTCCTCGATGCTCCAGAGCGGAAACTGTTCCGTCCACTGCTGGAGGATGTCGATCATCTGGCTGCTGGTGATCCCGCGCCCCCGATCGACAGCCAGATGATAGGCTCCGTTCCGGTAGAAATGCGACGACGCCACGTCCAGCGTCAAGTACATATCCTTTCCCGGCTTCAGTCCGGCCGCCTCAATGGCTCGTTGGACGAACTCCAGCGCCTCGCGATTGCTTCTCAGCCGCGGACCATAACCCCCTTCGTCTCCCACGAGATACCCTTCGTAACCGGCGTCACGCAGCAGCTTTCCCAGCCGCCGATAAACCCGCACGATCCACTCCAGGCCCGTGCGGTAATCAGGCGCTCCCAGCGGCGTCACAAGGACGTCCTGGATGTCCAGATTCCCGCCTGCGTGTTTGCCGCCGGAAATCATGTTCGTCATTGGTAGCGGCATACGGATCGGAAACAGGTTGCTTCCCTGGGACCCCGCCTCGGGCAGCTCGGAGGCTTCGTCGATCAGCAGACTCTGCAAATGCCTGTAAAGCGGAATGCCGCGGACCAGTGCGGCGGCCCGGGCCGATGCCAGCGAGACAGCCAGGATCGCGTTGGCGCCCAGGCGGCTTTTGCGGGGCGTGCCGTCCAGCTCGATCATGAGCTCGTCGATCTTCGCTTGCTCAAGCACGGAGTGCCCAGCCAACTGCGGCGCGATGATCTTGTCGATGTGATGGACCGCCTGGAGCACCCCCTGGCCATCGTAGCGGGAGTCGTCTCCATCCCGCAGCTCGTGCACCTCGGCAGTGCCGGTGCTGGCGCCCGACGGCACGCTTGCCCGGCCGACAATGCCGCCGGAGACATGTACTTCGGCCTCGACCGTGGGCTTGCCGCGGCTGTCGAGGATTTCGCGAGCGTGGATGCGGGTGATGAGGGACATGGAAACGGACTAATCCAGGATCTTCCCTACGCACACGATATGCTGCCCGCGCTGCACGCGGGCCGCCCAGGCCTGGCCGACCACCACGCCGCTCACGCCGGCCGGCACGGGCCAGCCTTCGTCGTCAATCCGATCAAAGTCGTGCAGCCGACCAACGACGTCCCCCTGCTTCACCAGGGTGCCGCAGGGAATGATCTCCTCGTAATGTCCGGCAAACGGCGCCGACGCATAGCACTCGGCATCGACGATCGCCGCCTTCTTCTGCGCGCCGGCGGCATGCGCCCCGATCTTTTCGATGCGGCCGCCGAGCTGGCCGTGATGAATCGCCGCGGCTAGCACCCCCTGACGGCCGAAGGTGACTCCTTCTCGATGGACCGCCTCGCCCCAGCCCAGTTCGGTGCCGACCGTGATTTTCCCCAGCCGCTCCGCCTCACTCGTCAAGAGCCCCGGCGTTTGGTTCTGGTAGACCATGATCAGCGGCACTCCGAACCACCGCGCGGTTTCCTCGATCAGCTTCCCTTGCCCCGGATCGGGGATCGGATGGAAGCTTGCGCACAGATCGAAACGGATCTGGTTGCCGCCGGAGTGGAGGTCGAGCACAACGTGCACCTGCGGCCAGATGCAGCGGCGGACGAACTGAGCGATGCGGTGGGTAATTCCGGCCAGAGCACGGTGCTCACCGGCGCCGTCGACGAAGGCGCGGTTCAAGTTGACGCCGTCGGCCGCCACACTGTCGCGAGTTCCCGTTCGAAAGGCTTCCGGATTGAGGACCGGCACCAGGATGATCCGACCCAGCACGTCCTGGGGGTTGATTTGCGCCAGCAGCGTCTTGATCGCCACCGGCCCTTCGTACTCGTTGCCATGCGTCGAACCGAACGCCACGAGCCCTTTGCCGGGCCTGGCCTGCGGACCGACGAAAACGGTCAGCGGAATGAGCTGGAGCCCCCACATCGTGTCGTGCTCCAGCCCCACCCAGTAGTCGCGGCGGCCAGGGGATTCGAGATCGAGCTCGCTGGGACGGACGATGGTGCGCTGCATTTCATTCTCCCTCTCCCTGTGAAAGAGAGCCGTGGTGAGGGTGTGGCGCCGATCGCTTACCGCCCAGGCCCCAACCATCCTCTCCCGGAGGGAGAGGGACGGCACTCCGTGTGCCTGCTACTTAATGGCAAGTGGCCGCAGAGTAAACCCCGCGACGGCGCCCGCGATCTTGTTTACCGTGCAAATGTAGCAAAACTCGTAGACCTGATCCTTGGCCAGGTCCTCGAGGAAATGGAATTCGCCAATGTGCACCCCCTGCTCGATGAGTAGATAGGTATGCACAGGAATAAATGAGTCAGAGCCCATGGGCGCCGGCGCGACTTCCAGGCCGCTTGTATCCGAGCCGATCAGCACCGACCCGTGCTGCTCGACAAGGAACTTCGCCGTTTCCAGTGTGATGCCCGCCGAGTCGTGCTCACCGATCTTGGTGTGGTTGTCGCCATCGATGCCCCAGTGCCGCAGCGTGCCCGTGCGAAACAGCACGACATCGCCCGGCTTGAGTTCGGTCTTCTGCCGCTTGAGGGCGGCCTCGACGTCCATCGGCGTGATTGAATAGTGGCTCGGCAGTTCCTCCACGCCGCGGGCGGCGGCAATATCGAGCATCACTCCGCGAGCGACGATCGGCGGGATTGTCGTCGTGTCGCATTTCAGCACGCCGAAGTCGCCGCCGTAATCGACCTCTTTGAAACCGTTGTACCAGTGAAAATCCTTGCCCATCGTGATATGAGCCAGCCCGTCAATTTGTGTGGCGACGTTGTCGTTGATGAACAGCGCATTACTGTGCCAGCGGGTATGGCTGGGGTTCGACGAGGCGCTGGCAAAGTCGCCGTCCTTCTGGGCCGACTCGCCGCCAGGCGAGCGGAACGACATGATCTCCCCCGGAGAATGCCCCGGCCACTTGTAGCTGCGGCGGCTGTAGGTGACCCCCAGGTCGTACACCTTGCCGGTTTTCGCCAGGCTCAGCGCCTCCTGCCGCGACGCGTCGGTCAAAGCGTTGAGCGCGCCAACCTCGTCCTCCTTTCCCCAGATCCAGCCGTAGCCGGTCCCCTTCTTCCAGCCCTTGATTTTGGCGGCCGCCGCGTTCTGCCCCGCGGCAAACTGCGAAGCGCAAAACCAGCCTGCGGCAAACAGTGTCGCGGCGGAAACAAGCAAAAGGGCGCGGGGCGATCGCATGGAGCAGTCCTTGTGGCAGGGAGTGGAAGCGGGTGACAACGTCACTCAATCATCCGCATCGACGCGGCCGATTGCAAATTGGAAGCTGCAAATTTGCAATTGCTCCCGCACGTTCCACACCGATGTCGCTGACGCTATGGCGCCGCAACGTCTGCCGACAGCACATCCAACTTCACCAGCGACAGCCGCCCTTGCCGCTCGACCAGCATCGCCAGCGGGCTCGGCAGTGAGTTGATCAGCTTGGAAAATTCTTCGCTGCCGCTGAATCCATGGTCGCCGACCCCGTAGACGCGGTCCGTCACCTGGAGCCCCGCGACATCCGCCGCCGACCCACTGACGACCTGCGTGAGGAGCACCGTCCGGGGCTCGGCCGGATCTTCCCGCCACATGATGCCGACGCGGATCGGAGTGCTTCGCGGTTCGATCGAGATTTCGAGCGGCTCCGCGCGACCCTGCCGCTGGACGAGAAACTTTTTCACCCCGCGGGCGGCAAACAATTGGATCCGGAACCGCTGCTCGTCTTCGATCGGCGCTCCGTCGTAGGCCAGCAGCCGATCCCCCGACTGAACTCCGGCCGCTTCCGCCGGCGAGCCTGGCGTCGGCGCGAGTAGCACAATCTGCAGTTTCTCGCCCGGCTCTTTCTGCCACGGCAAACCGAACCGGGGCTGCTGCGGCAATTGCGACTGCTCGAGCAATTGCTGGTGATAGGCCGTTTCACCGCGAGCATGCATGCGATATTTGCCGACGGTGTCGCTGTCGGCCAGCCGCAATGCCGTCTGAAGCACCAGCCGCGCGATGCGCTGCATCCCGTCAGCCTGGATCAGGTGGGCGTCATCGCTGGGACGATGGTAGTTCTCGTGCAACCCCGTGTGCACCATGAGAAACGGTATGCCCTGGCTGGAAAACGTGTAATGATCGCTGTCCGCCTTGATGCGCCAGTCGAAGTCAATCATCAGTTTCGCGTCGCGATTCTCCTCGACTACGACCCGGCGAATGCCCGCCAGTGTCCGGCTTCCGTAGATTTCGACCCGGTCGTTGCGGAGCCGGCCCACCATATCGAGATTGAAGTAGAACACCAGCCGGTCCAGGGGAACGGTCGGCCGCGCGACCCAGTGCCGCGAGCCCAGCAGACCGTCTTCCTCCGCGTCCCAGAGAGCAAATAGCAACGATCGCTTTGGCGGCGCGGGCAGACGCTTCACCGCGTCGATCATTTCGAGCACGGCGGCAGTGCCGCTGGCGTTGTCGTCGGCGCCGTTATGGATGTATCCAATCGGGCCGAAGCTGTTGCCGGCGCGCCCATATCCCACGTGATCGTAGTGCGCGCCGATTACCACCACCTCGCGCTTCAGCGCCGGATCGCTCCCTTCCAGCAGGCCGAGGATATTGCGGCAGTTGCCGTTGAATCCATGGAAATACGACTGTCCATCACCGGCGGGGGCCAGACCGCCGGCTTCGAAGGTTTTGGCAAGGTAGTTTGCCGCCGCCGCTCCGCCGCGACTACCCGCCTGCCGGCCTTCAAGCGTGTCATCGGCCAGAACTTCCACGTGCCGTTTTAATTCTTCCGCCGTGATCGAATCGAGCGCTTTGGCGACGTCAGCGGCCCCCACAGCCAGCGCGGTCTGACCGACGGCGGCAGACAACAAGCCAAGGAGCAGCAACACAAACGGCGCGAACCGACGATGGGCCAGAGTCGTCCTCAACATGGAGCGTGATCCAGGCGGCATGAGATGGGGCGGACCGCGAAACTATCTTTCGTTGGATAGGGCCTGGTCCGCAAGTGGTCGAGCAACCAAAGAAGACGGACAGGCTCGTCACAAGCCTACCTTGCAGCGCGGCGCCATGCGCCGGCCGGCGTCGCGCGGCGCTGCCATTGGCAGCCTCCACAGTTCGGTGTATGCCGTCCTTGCTGGCGGCACTGCCGAAGTTGCGGCTGGCGCGATGTTTGCGTCGGTTTCAATACGCCTTGCCAGTCGCCGGGGGATCGACCACAATTCAGTTGCCGACTGGCAGACGGTGGCAAGAAACGCGCGCTAGGCGCTTGTTTCCCGGAGAGGTGGCTGAGTGGTCGAAAGCGCCGGTTTGCTAAACCGGTGTAGGGGTCAAACCCTACCGCAGGTTCGAATCCTGTCCTCTCCGCTTCGATAGCTTTCGCAAGATTTCGATTTGACTTGCACTCGGCCGCTCGACTTGGCGGCGACATAGCGAATTCTTAGGCGTCTAGGCGCCATCGGAAACGCTGGGGCGAGCGGATCACCCGCCATTCTTCACAAGCGGAATTCCCTTTCGTCTGCCTTGCAGTTACAGACGTAGTGTCTTATCTTGCGCTCAGCTTGCTGCTACCAGTCGCACTGCTTCGTGTCGCGAAGATCCGCCGGAGAGTCCGTCCATGCAGACACTTCCAATGTGCTTATTGTCAACGATGCTGTGCGCGCAGGTGTCAGCCGAAACCGCTAAGGAGAGCGGCCCGCCGATGCCCGCCGCGGTCGAACGCAAGCGGCAACTCGAGGAGTTTGCCCGCGATGCGGCAAAATACGAAATGACATTGGAAACCTCCAAGCCAAAACGGCTGGAACTCCACGCGCAGCCGGTCCTCAACTGGGACGGATCGGCGTTCGTCTGGCTAAAAGACGGCCGGCCCGAGGTCATCGGCGCCTTCTGGACTCGTATGAACCCACGGTCCGGAGCACTGGAATACGGCCATGCCTTTCATTCCCTGAGCGAGGGTCCGATAGCGGCCAAATTTGACTCTCAGCTCGTCTGGTCTCCCAAGGAGCCCGGCCTCCAATTCAAACCCGTCGAGGGGGCTGAACCAGCCGATCCCGAGTCGCGCCCACGATCGGTTCAATTACGGTCGTTGGCTCGTGAGTTTTCGGCAATCCAATGGAAAGGCGGCCGGTCGCAGCTTCGCATGCTGACGCAGCCGGTGTTCCGGTACGAACCGACGGCCGGAGCAACCAAGGACGGAGCCATCTTTGCCTTTACGAACACCGAGTTCGGCACTGACCCAGATGCCCTCTTGCTACTGGAGGCTCGCGAATTTGATGGGAAACTTCGCTGGGAATATGCCTTTGCGCGATTTCATTACGTGGAATTGAGCGGCAATCACCGAGGCAAGGAGGTGTGGCGCGTCAACGACACGTGGAATCAAAGGAAGCAGCACGTATTTGGGGCGGGCCCCGGTCGCGATAGCGTCTACTACTCCGTGCTGCGTTAATAGGCGCTTGTGTTTATATACGCCCAGTTCAAATTCAAGGCGTAGGGGGCAAACCAGCCGGCCGTGTCGGAGAGCGGAAACACGGTGTCGTGCAGAGAGATCCCAAGTTCGCGGCGCATCCAATCGCGACGAGCGACGAGCCGATGCCAACAATCCGGAAAGCCAGCCGCCAGCTCTGTCTGGAGTTCTGCGTCGGCCAGCACTACGCCATCCTCGGCGTTGGTATAGGCGAAAGGTCCTCGGCTGACGGGAATGATGTCCATCTGTAACACCATGCCAGAGTCGAGAACGACCGCACTTCCTGGCGCGAACGGAGAATGGACCCACTCATCCAGATGCAGGTAGTGACCCGGACTGAGGGCAAATTCAAACAACTCTGGATCCCGCACTGCGTCAGCGGCGCGAAACACGTCGCCTGCTTTGGCGCCAATTGCCAGGGCTTCGTACCAGGCTGCCGTGACCGCAAAAAAGTTGGCTGCAAAACGTGGGTAGAATTCCTGTAACTCCGCCGGCAAATCGTCCGGTCCGCGGGCGATGACCCCAGCGCGGCAGGTGAGCGCGCCGGTAACGCCGAACGCTGTGGTGTAGGCGTCTCCGATTCGAGCTCTGGAGGCCCCCGGGCTCGCCAGTCCACGCCGGGCTTTTTCTCCAAAGCCGATCATGCGGTGGCACGACAACGTGAGCCCGCTGGCGTCGAGGTACTTTTCCAAGTCTTGTTCGCGGACTCCGTCTTGGAGGTGCTTTAGGAGTGCAGTAACGCCAGCCGAGGTGACGCTCGCCGCGTACTCAAACTGGGCAATTTGTTCCGGCTCACTGTGGACTCGCAACCCCGTCTGCGGGTGCATGAAGATGGCCGTGGCGTTTGTGACTAGCTTTCGATCGGCGCACAGATCGCGCAGCAGATCGACCAGGTACGCAGGTATTTCGATCGCTAACTCACCGCCGGGAATCAAGGACCCGTCGAAATATTTCCACCCGACGCAACCGACGTGAATGCCGGGCCTGATACCAAAATCTGCGAGGATCGGCCGAAGCGGTCGGGAATTACCTCGCGGCTGGCCAAGGAGGCTGAAGTCCTGGAATCGCTCGACATCCAGTCCCAGCCCGGCGTCCGGCAAATATCCCATACACTCGTTGCCCACAAGAAGTTTCCAGCGGCCGTCGGCTGCCAGGAGCAGCAAGGCTTCCTCAAATCGTGGATCGAAGCCGGTCAAAAAGGCGAGATTCGCGCTGTGTTCCCGGTCGCCATACATAGCCAGCGCATCGAGCCCTAGCTCTTGCATGCGAGCGAGCGTCGCTTCCATGCGTGATCGATATACGGCGTGAGGAAGCTGCGGGAGTGTTTCCGAACGGCCGTTTTGGGGCAGATTGACGGTGGCAAGTTGCGGCACGATCAATTCCTCAAGCAGGGGTTAATCGGACGGTGTTCGATTTTAGGATTTAGCGTTCGCCTGTCACGAGTACTTGCAGCTGCTGCATTTCCCGAAATAACGAACAGATCCGTCAGCAGCCTTGGAAGTATCCCGGAAACTTCGGCCCCTGCCGCTCATGCCCCGCATGAGGGGCTTTTTTAGCGCTGGATTACGACTTCGCAAGCTGTTGCTTTTCGCCAGCGGCGCGAGAAAATATCGCCCCCAAGTTCGTCCCGCTCCACGCATACCCGGCATTCGCCGGAACAATCCAACCATATACGGCGCCAGTGAATTCTGGCTTGCATGGAACAATTCTCCCAAATGCCGGCAATCGACAGTCGTGAACTGCTGGCCGACTTTGCCCTAGTCGCGGTCAATTTTCAAGACATTTACGTGGCGTGTATAGCCGCCCAGCGAAAACTTGAGGAGCCCAAGCACGAGAAGCCTGACTCGGGCGTTGCGTAACGCCGTGGTCCGCCAGTCCATCCGCTAATTCACATGCCCAATCCCTAGGCACGTGGCCGAAGAAGCGCTCGCCGGTTGAATTCACTATCCGCGAGCCGCCGCTGCTGACGAAAGTTGTGTCAGTGGGAGTCGCCTGGTTGTTGCAGAGGCTCTGATAGGTCGCATACAACCGACGAAGAACGATAGAATTGAGTAGCCGCGCGTCTAGTTGATGCGTCCGATCTTGGAGTCGCGCATGCCATCCACATTCATGATGCGTGCGTGCCTGATCAGCCTGCTCGTCATGGGTCTGGGCGCGAGCCAGGCAGAGGCACAAACCGCTCGCCTCGAGTCGATTAAACTGACGGCGCTCAAGAATGCCGAGAAGGACCGCTTCCTGGCAGCGCACAACGCCGCCCGGAAAGCCGTGGGAGTTGATCCCCTCGCCTGGTCGGACGAGTTGAGCCAGGTAGCGCTCGATACGCTCGACAAGCAGAAGGATCAACTGATCGAAAAGGCGAAGGAGGGCTGGGCAGAGGGCCAAATCGTGCTGCCTGACCATCGCAAAGACGACAAATTCGGCGAGAACATCGCCGGGTGGGCCGGCAACAAGGTCCCCGGCGCCGAGCGGGCCGTGACCTGGTGGCTTTCGGAAAAGGCGGCCTTTGACAAGCTCAACGTCGATGGCTCGTACAAGTTCGGCGACGAGAAGGGAAAGACGGAAATCGACGCCGAAGGCAACGAAAGACCGGTTGTCATTGGCCACTACACGGCAATCGTCTGGAAGGACACCGCCCATCTCGGCGCCGCCAAATTGACCTTCCAGTTGGCGGATGATCGAGGCACCGTTCGCACCTACGTGGCGATCGTCTGTAACTACGACCCCGCGGGCAACATCGACGGCGACAAGCCTTTCTGATCGCACAACGAATGAATCACCACAGCGATTAAGTGCTGATCTGTTGCTCATGGCTGCTGTGCCCAAACGACGCTGGTTCCAGTTCAGCCTGAGGACGCTGCTAATCATTGTCACCATTCTGGCCGTCGGGCCCGGCGGCTGGTTGATCTACGAGCAAAACCAGGCCCGACGGCAGAAGGAGTCGGCTGCGCAGTTGCGCAAGGTCGGAGCTGAGGTGTACGCCACACCGAGGTGGCTCTGGACACTACTTGAACCTGATTCGCCAGGGACGGTTGTCGGCGTAGGACTACGATATCGCAAATTTTCGGACGTGGATCTGATGCCGCTCTCGTCCCTGGCCGAGTTGATTTGGCTTGATCTCAACGACACGCCGGTTGGGGACGATGGACTCGTTCATCTGGCGGGCCTCAGTCGCTTAAAGCGACTACGTCTGGATGAGACTCAAGTCACCGACGCTGGCCTTTGTCATTTGTCCGGCCTGAAGGAATTGGAGCAACTCAACCTTTACAAGACGCAGATCAGCGATACTGGCTTGGCAAACCTTGCCGTTCTCACAAACCTCGAAGAATTGAACCTCCAGAGAACCCAGGTCACTGACGAAGGTGTGGCCAATCTCCAGAAAGCGCTGCCAAAGTGTCGGATCGCCCGCTAAGCACATTCATCTCAATGGTCACGCGGGAAATGGGATCGGCTCAGGTCGCGGACATTCAAGTTGCGTCGTCGCATGGTTCCAAAGATTCCGCGCCTGTTCGCCTGTCAGCGTCCCTTTCGCGACAAGTGCCGTCGCGATCCGATTGATGGACCGCTGGGTCGTAGACAAGGCGAGCCAGGCTGTAATGCGAGCCCACAGGAACTGCAGATAGGCGCATGCCACGCCAGGATCGCGGTGAAGCCTGAATATCCCTTCGCTTAGCTGGGCGTCGAAGACGCTAGCTTCGCCGCGAGCGCGGCGGCCGCGAAACCAACATTCGGTGGTGGGGCCGGAAAGGACGGTCAAGATTCGCCTTTCCAATAGCTCCTTTGCCGCGGACCAAATGGGCGGTGACAGATCCAGGCTTACCAAACTTCGCAGGTACGCGTCTCCAAGCGAGTCCGAAGGTAGCGGAATAGAGACGCTACGAATTCGCTGACCATGGTCCAGCACGGCTACTGTGTGACCACCAGCTTCAAACTTGCCCGGCGAAATTCACTTTTCGCCCTGCCGGTCCGTCGGGGAGCGCTCTGTGTCGGGGACGGGCACAAAGCTGGTGAGCCCCTGACGCGGGTCAGCGGGATCGCCGATGTGTTTTGGGCACGTCCAGTATTCCTTGCCGTCGAGGTGGACCACGCAGCGCGCGCCCGCGAGACTGCCGAATCCAACCTTCCAGCGGGCCGTGCCGTCGTCGGCCGCATGCGCTTCGATCAACAGAAGGACTTCGGGATTGGTGCCATGCACTAGTGCATAAACGGCGCCATCCTTGATGCCCGCAACAGCAGCTTCGTAGCGATAGATGGGTTTGGGCAGCAAACGCAGCTCAAAGCGTTCTTCCCAAAACTGGTGAGCGTCGAAGCGATCGGCGAGCTGCCTCATCTGAAAGGTGCGTTCGGACTTTGTCTTGGCGACGGCCGGCGCACCTTCAATCTCCTTGGGTTCGTAGTAACTCTTCGTCAACGTAGTCTTCCTTCGCCCATCGCCGAATTGAAGTCGATCGTGGGACAGGTTGCAGCCGAAGAGAAACCACGCGCCAACGGAATCCATGCGGCCGTAGATCTCCCCGATGAACACGGGACGCCCCTTTTCGTGCCAGATCCAAGTCGTCCCTGGAACGAGCAGGTCGGGATGTCGCGCAGAGTCGCTCCAGTTCAGGACTGGATCCTCGACCATTTTGCATTCGACTTCGCCGTCATCGGTCAGGCGAATCACATTGAGTCCTTCCGCCATAGTCCGCATCGCTTGAACGTAGGCAGCGCGGCGCAGCGCCTCGGCTTTGCTCTCATCCGTGGGACGCTTTGTGGTCTCATCGTCGGCCCGGAGCATCGCGGCCGCGACGACTACGGCAAGCCATACGAGAGCACGCACGCCTATAGTGTAGAATCGGACGCTCATTTGTCGGTCTCCGCGGCGGCGGTGGTGCGGCCTCAAATTTGCCGTCGTCGGCAGGATCCAACGCCATATGGGACGAGTCTAGCATTAGCTGTCTGACAATCCAGAGGGACGGGTGATCCTCGAAGCTGGCAGCCCCAGAGCCATTTTTAGTTGCGCTCAAGAACTCCTGTGCGATTCGTTCGTCTTCCTAGTAGGGATCAGTCACAACAAGGAGACAAATCAATGCGAAATCTACTGCTTGGCCTCGTCGGTATTGCACTTCTCGTTCCGCTGGGCGGCACTCGCGCCGAGGATCAACTCACTTCCGCCGCGGCACGAAAGGCCATTGAAGATTACCTCGCCCAGATCGACGAGATTGATCGCACGGCCGCTCAGCGGAAGGCTGAGGCGAAGGCGCGGCTGTCCAAGGCACTGCGGGAAACCAGCATGACACCGTCGGGCGCGCGGTATCGAGGCATGCTCGGTTCGTATTACAACCAGGAAGGGCGAATTCCCTTCATGATGCTGAGCGTTCCCGACGGTCAGAACGCGTTCGGCGTTCATGCACGCAGCGTCTTCAACGGAAAATACGATTTCAACCGGCCGCTGGTCCGCTTTCAGGCGCGCGGGCACGTGGTCGTCCCTAGCGACGGGCCATACTGCCTGGAAGCCGGCCGGGGCTACGAGTACGTCAAGCTCAATGGCATCGGCTACAGCCTGGGCGAGTCGGCACCCGGCAATCGCTACCGCGCGGAGACGGTGCTAAAACCGGGGGAATATGAGGTTGAGATATCGACCAATAACAACGGTGGACAGTTGCCTGAGTCATCGATTCGGATCGTGGACCAAAGGACCCAGGAAGAGCTCCCACTATTCTTCTATGAGTCGGAGCTGAAAGCGTTTCGGGCCGAGCTGGGCGAGGGGATTGAATTCGCCGAAACGTCAAAATGGACGGAGGAAGAGCATCGCCTGAAATGAAATGCCTTTGCTGCGCGGCAATTCTCGAGGGGTCGAGTCAAAAGTTCGTGTCGAAGTCCACACGGAATCGAGGTTTTTAACCGACGACGGCCCGGCGTGCTCCACTCATAAAAAAGCAAAGGCCGTGCCAGCATAAATTCGCGACGCGCCAAGAGAACGAGCAACGCCAATTGCCGCAGAAGCCGCCCGTCGGCATGCCTTGACCACTCGCATTGACGGATCAACAATCGAGTTTTGCCCATCCGATGCTTGGCCGCCTTCGCCAATGTCCTCCGCAACATCCGCCGGCCCTGTCACCATGCACGTTCCCGATTCGGCCGGCCGGTTCGGACCGTTCGGCGGCCGGTATGTTCCCGAGACGCTGACTCGCGCTCTGGACGAATTGGCCGCGGAATACGAGATGGCCCGCGGCGATCCGTCCTTTCAGACGGACCTCAACGATTTGCTGACCAACTTCGTCGGCCGGCCGTCACCACTTTATTTCGCCCGGCGGCTAACCGAGATGTGCGGCGGGGCGCAAATCTGGCTCAAGCGCGAGGACGTGAATCACACCGGCGCGCACAAGATCAACAATACGCTCGGCCAGGCGCTGCTTACCTTGCGAATGGGCAAGCAGCGGGTGATTGCCGAGACCGGCGCAGGACAGCATGGCGTTGCCACCGCCACGGCGTGCGCCCACTTCGGATTGCCGTGCGTCGTCTACATGGGGGAAGAAGATATTCGCCGCCAGGCGCCGAACGTCTTCAGCATGAAGCTGCTGGGGGCGGAAGTGCGGCCGGTTGCCAGCGGCTCGCGAACCCTCCGCGACGCGATCAACGAGGCGCTCCGCGACTGGATGGCCAGCGTCGAGACGACGCACTACATCATCGGCTCGGTCGTCGGCCCGCATCCCTTCCCGATGATCGTCCGCGATTTCCAGTCGGTCATCGGCCGCGAGGCCCGCGAGCAGTCGCTGCAGCGCATCGGCCGCCTACCCGACGCCATCGTCGCCTGCGTCGGCGGCGGCAGCAACGCCGCCGGCATGTTCTACCCGTTCATCGAGGACAAACAAGTTCGGCTGATCGGAGTCGAAGCCGGCGGCCGCGGCCCGCGACCCGGCGATCATGCCTCGCCCCTCACCTACGGCAGTCCCGGCATCCTCCACGGCAGCTTCAGCTACGTCATGCAGGACGAGGACGGCCAGACGAGCGACGTCCATTCGGTTTCCGCCGGCCTCGATTATCCCGGCGTCGGTCCCGAGCACAGCTATTGGAAGCAGATCGGCCGCGTCGAATACTCGGCGTGCGAGGACGCCGACGCTCTGGCCGCGTTCGACACCCTGGCCCGCATGGAAGGGATTCTGCCGGCGCTGGAAAGCTCGCACGCCATCGCCCACGCGATCAAGGTCGCGCCGACGATGAACAAAGACCAGCAACTCGTCGTCTGTCTCTCCGGCCGTGGCGACAAGGACGCGGCCGAAGTGGCGCGGCTAAGGGGAGCCAAAGGCTAGCGCCATGTCCGCCATCGACGACCTCTTCCTCCGCCTGCGGGCTGACAAGCGCAAGGCCCTCATGCCCTTCGTTACGGCCGGCGACCCCGATCTGGCCTTCACGGCGGACGTGCTCAAGGAGCTCGACCGGGCCGGCTGCCACCTCTGCGAAGTCGGCATTCCCTATAGCGATCCGATTGCCGACGGTCCGGTCGTCCAGGCCTCCTACACGCGGGCCCTCGAGAAGAAAATCAAGCTGCGACAGATTCTCGCCGTTCTCGGCGGACTGAAGTCGACGCTGCAAATGCCGCGGGTCACGATGGTCAGCTACGCGATCATCTACCGCCATGGTCTGGAAAAGTACGTGGCCGATGCGCAGGCCGCCGGCGTCGCCGGGGCGATCGTCCCGGACCTGCTGGTGGAAGAAGCGAACGAGCTGGCCACCATCTGCCGGCGGGCCGACTTCAGCCTGATCCAGCTCGTCACGCCGACAACGCCCCGCGAGCGGGCCGTCCGCATCGCCAACTCGTCCAGCGGATTTTTGTATTACGTGTCGGTGACCGGCATCACTGGCGAGCGGACGCAACTGCCGCCGGAGCTGGTGGACAATGTGAGTTGGTTGCGGACGCAGACCGACCTGCCGATCTGCATCGGCTTCGGGATCAGTCAGCCGGAGCACGTGCAGCTGCTGTCGCCGGTGGCCGATGGACTGATCGTCGGCTCGGCAATCGTCCGCCGCGTGGCGGAAGCTGCCAGCCGGCCTCGCGACGCCGTGGTGCGTGAAATTGGTGCGTATGTAACGAGTCTCAGGGCCGCGCTCGCTTGATTCGGCATAATCCGCGCCGATCGAACTTGACTTTGCGAAAATTTCGTGAGTAGAGTTGTAGTAGGAAGTTAGATCAGTCGCGTACGCGGCTGCTGGGACATCCCGCGGGGCGTCCGCCAGGATTTCCAGGGGTAAGTAGTTCTCTCGCATCGCGAGCGACTGAGCACTTGCGAAGCGAGTGCTCCTTATGGTTCGTCAAACGCCCCGGGACGATTCCGCTGCTGCGGAGGCACCGGGAGCATTCTTCATGACGAATTCTTCGAGCGGCACCCTGGGACGCTTCTTTACGGGTCTCTGCGAACACGTCTTTCACACGCACCTCGGCGTCGCGGACGAGCCGCTGGTTGATTACGTCAGCGACCTGATGATCCGCTTTGTCCGCCTCGACCAGATCCATCGCGTGCGGAACCTGGCGGGCCGGCCCGCCCACGAGGTGGCCGACATGATGAGCGAGGCGGAGCAGCGTATCGGCCTGGCCAAGCGCGACGTCCATCGCCACATCGGCGACGTGACCCTGTTCTGGACTGGGGTGTATCCCGAGGCGCTGCCGCGGCTCCGTGACGTTCACCAGAAGGACTTTCTGATCGATTACACGCAGCAGGGGAAGCGGGCCTACTACATCGCCAGCCGGATCGAGACCGACCGCGAAGAGGATGCGCCGGCCGACGTGCTCGAACGGCTGAGCCTGTACTTCGAGATGTGCGCCTACGGTCTCGGCGAGATCCGCCGCGAGTGGGAGCGCCGCGACGGTGACGACGACGCGCCGCGGCCGCTGATTATCAACTGACGCGCTTCATGCCAGTATCTTCGTCAGCACGTTCCCG
>DASRJP010000027.1:0-11525 GCA_035649415.1 Pirellulaceae bacterium
GACACATGACAAGGCGGACGACGGCGAGCACAAAAGGGCCGGCATTGGTTCCGACCTGGGGCTGTCGCTGGTAGCCCATCTCGCGCTGGAAGAGTCGAAGGAAGACGGTCGCGAACACGGAACTGAAGCGGCGGGTGATACGTCTACAGCCAGCTCGGCCGCCGCCAAACGCGGTCCTTATGCCGGCGAATACTACCTCCTCGGCAAATTCGGCGAGCTGCGGCTGAACATCAGCTATTACATCGATTCGCTCACGGTCTGCATGTTCTGCATGGTAACGCTGATTGCCACGCTGATCCACATTTACGCGATCGGCTACATGCACGACGAGTTGCACGATGTCACCGACCATGAGGTGACGATTTCCAGCGGCGAAGAATTGAGACGCCCCGGCCGGTATCCCCGCTTCTTCCAGTACTTGTCGCTGTTCTGCTTCAGCATGCTGGGCCTGGTGCTATCGGGGAACATCGCCATGGTGTTCGTATTCTGGGAGCTGGTCGGCATCTGCTCGTACTTCCTGATCGGCTTCTACATCGAGCGCAAAACAGCCACGGACGCCGGCAACAAGGCATTCATTGTCAACCGCGTCGGCGACTTTGGCATGATCATAGGGCTGATGGCGATTTGGGCGAGCGTGGGCACCTTTTCATTCGGACATTACACGGTCGAAGAGGAGTCGCGGGACAAGCCATACGAGGTCGCCAGCCTGTTCGAGGAGGTCGGCCGCGTGGCGGAAACGGATGCGGAAGGGAATACGACCTACCGCGTCGTCCCGCCGGTGGGGATGGCGATTGCCGCGTCGCCAAAAAAAGTGGAAGCGATCGTGGACGATCACGTCGGGCTGGAAGACGGCCAATTGGCGGCCCGCTCGGAAGCTTATTCCCAAGCGCAGCACTGGCGGCTGGAAGGGGCCGGCTACTGGCTGCTGGTGGTCGGCGGCATTGGTATTTTCTGCGGCTGCATCGGCAAAAGCGCCCAGTTCCCGCTGCACGTCTGGCTCCCCGACGCCATGGAAGGTCCCACGCCGGTCTCCGCTCTCGTCCATTCGGCGACGATGGTAGCTGCGGGGGTTTACCTGGCCGGAAGGTTCTATCCGTTTTTCTGTCCAGAAGTGCTCCTGGTCATTTCCATTGTTGGCGCGATCACGCTGCTGCTGGCGGCGACCATCGCACTGACCGCGGTCGATATCAAGCGCGTCCTGGCCTACTCCACCGTCAGCCAGCTCGGCTACATGATGCTCTCCATCGGTCTTGGCGGCTGGGTGGCCGGCATGATGCACCTGATCACGCACGCCTTCTTCAAGAGCCTGCTGTTCATGTGCTCGGGCTCAGTGATCCACGCCGTCCACACCAACGACATGCGGCAAATGGGAGGACTGCTTCGGAAAATGCCGGTGACGGCGATCACGATGCTCATTGGCTGCCTGGCGATTGCTGGCGTCGGCGTGCCGTTTTTGATCGGCTTTAGCGGCTATTACTCCAAGGACGCGATTCTGGAGCAGGGGTATCTGTTCAGCCTCCAAAGCGGCAGCCCCTACGGCCTGATCTTTTTCGCGGTGGCCGCTGGCGGCGCGGCGATGACCGCATTTTACATGTTCCGCCTGTGGTACATGACCTTCGTCGGCAAGCCGCGGGACGAGCATCGCTACGAGCACGCTCACGAATCGCCGCCGGTGATGTATATGCCGCTGGTGATCCTGGCGATTTTTGCGATCGCCGTGGCCTGGGAATGGAAGTTGATCGGCTACGCACTGTTTGCCGCGGTCTTCTTCATTGCCAAGGGATGGACCGACGGCTGGTTCAAGTCGTCAACGGGGTCGCCCGGGCACGACGAGCATGGTCACGGCGGTCATGGGCACGAGGCACATGGCCATGGCCACGACCAGCACGCACACGAGCATCACGCACCGACGCTGACGCTCACCCCCGGCTGGGTGCTGACGATGCTCGTGGTGACGATCCTGGCGGGAGCATTTTTCCAGTTCGCGGTCGGTCCGAAGATCGAGGCCATCAAAATCTCCGGCAAACCGCTTGGGAATCTGACGCTGGCTCAGCTCTTGGAAGATTCGCGCCCGGCGGGGACGCTCGCGGATACGGCCGCGGCCTGGATGACGTGGAGATGGCCGAGCGAGCTCAAGAGCCACGACCTCTCGATCAAGACGCCTGTCACGCTCCTGGCCACCGGCACGTGGCTGTTCGGGATCACGCTGGCGTCGCTGATGTACCTGCTCGGTTACCTGAATCCGGCCGACGTCCGCCGGCAGTTCGCGCCCATTTACAACCTGCTGTGGAACAAGTGGTACTTCGACGAGCTGTACGACTTTTTGTTTGTCCGCCCGACGCACGTCATCAGCCGCTTTGTCGCGGGGATCGACAAGCGGTGGATCGACGGTTTGATCGACGCCATCGCTGTGGTCACCGTCTGGTTCGGCAAGCAGTGGGACCTGATTGTCGATCGGGGAATCGTCGATTTTGCCGCCAATTTGCTGGCGGGCTGGACCTACTCGACCGGCCTGTCCCTGCGCTCGATCCAGACCGGCCGCATCCGGCAGTACGCCATGTTCATCGTCTTGGGGGCGATCAGCGTGTTCGTGTTCATTTACATTTTCCTGCTCCCCGCCCTGGCAGCAGGCAAGTGACGCTCGGTTCGAATGGCCGCCAAAAACCGCACTCCGCAATCTGAAATCCGCAATTGATCATGGACACACCCCTGGCCATCCTCAGCTTGATTGTATTTCTGCCGGCGCTGGCAGCGCTGCTCATCGCCTTCATCCCCTCCGACAAGGTGGACTTGATCCGCTGGGTGACGCTGGCGGCGACGGCGATTGTGTTGGTGCTGTGCGCTTACGGCTTCTTTGCGTCTGACTCGCCGACGCATTTCGACACGGCCGCTCGCCAGATGCAGAGCGTGTTTCAGGTCGATTGGATCCCTTCCTTCGATATCGAGTACTACATGGGAGTGGACGGGATCAGCTTCCCGCTCGTGATGCTGACCGCGCTTGTGTGCCTGTTAGCCATGGGAGCTAGCTGGTCGATCACCAAGTATGTCAAAGGATACTGCATCCTGTTTCTGCTCCTGGAAACGGGGATGCTCGGCGTCTTCTTGGCGCTCGATTTCTTCCTGTTCTACGTTTTCTGGGAAGTGATGCTGCTTCCGATGTACTTCCTCATCGGCGTGTGGGGTGGTCCGCGGAAGGAATACGCGGCTATCAAGTTCTTCCTCTACACGTTGCTTGGCTCAGTGCTGATGCTGATCGCCATTCTGATGCTCTATTTCGCCGGCGACCTGCGGGGGCTGACGGACGAGCAGCTCATTGCCGGCAAGGCAGTGCCGACGGTCAGCGATCGCATGAGCGACGAGAAGAAGGTCGAGGTCCTGGCGGCGCAAAGGGAGGCGCTCGAGGCCATCCGCGTCAGCGCCAGGCCCATTCACACGTTCAACATCCTGGCTCTCCAGCAGATCGGCCAGCACACCAAGCAGTTCGATAACTTTGGCACGTACGTGGATAAAACGACGAAAAAGGAAAAGCCCCGGTTGTTCCTCGGCTATGGGATGCAGTGGTGGGCGTTCGTGCTCCTGTTCATCGGCTTCATCATCAAGGTCCCCAGCGTCCCGCTGCACACGTGGCTTCCCGACGCGCACGTCGAAGCGCCGACGCCGATTTCCATGATTCTGGCCGGCATCCTGCTGAAGATGGGCGGCTATGGAATTATCCGCATCTGCTATCCCATCTGTCCGCATGGCGGCTACGACCTGGCCTACGTCGTGTGTGCCATCGGCGTGATCAGCATGGTGTACGGCGCCTTTGCCGCCCTGGCTCAAAGGGATTTCAAGCGGCTGGTCGCTTACAGTTCCGTCAGCCACATGGGATACGTCGTGCTGGGCCTGGGAGTGTGGTCAGCGGTCAAGCACACCGCGTACAACCCCGACTACTGGAACATGGGGGTGCAAGGAGCCATGTTCCAAATGATCGGCCACGGCATCAGCTCGGCCGGCATGTTCTTTATGGTTGGCGTCATCTATGACCGGGTGCATCATCGCAACCTGGACGAGTTTGGCGGCCTGTTCGCCAAGATGCCGGTGTACACGGCTCTGTCGATCGGAATTTTCTTCGCGGCACTGGGCCTGCCCGGACTGTGCGGTTTTCCGGGCGAGGTGTTCGTGGTGCTCAGCGTGTGGCCTTACAAGATCTCGATGGCAGTGATTGCGGCGGCGGTCGTGGTGCTGACGGCGGCATACATTCTGTGGACGATCCAGCGAGTCTATTTGGGACCGGAATACAAGGGACCGCACGGCGATCACTTAACGCCGAGCAATGCCCGCGAGAACGCGATAGCCATTGTGCTTTTCGTGTTTGCGATTTTGTTCGGCGTGGCGCCCTATCACACGGTATTGAAGTACGTGGACAAGACGGTCGAGCAGCAGGTGAACGACCTGGCGGTGTGGACGCGGGACGTGAAACAGCCAGAACTCGACGCGCTGGAGGCGGAGCGCAAGGCAGGCGAGACGGCCGTGACTCAAGTCTCGACGTTAGTCGGCCCCGCAGACGCTGAAATGAACGACCAATGACCAAATCCCAATGACCAATGAATGACCAAATCCCAATGTCAATGTCCAATGAACCGAAACCATTGGTTATTGGTGCTTGGTCATTGATCATTTCCCAGATATGAATTTGCACGACCTTGTCAGCCAGTTGATGGTGGATACCAAGGGCTCGCCCAGCTCGAGCTTCCTGGCGATCACTGCCGACTCCAGCCTGTGGGCTTTCCTCCCGGAGTTGATCCTGTGCGCCACGGTGCTGGTGATGCTCCTGGTGCGCCTGTTCCGCGGCGGTCATCGCCTTCATGCCGGGTACATCGCCCTGGCTGGCTCGCTGGCCGCGCTCTATTTTGCCGCGCCGTGGCACTACTTGACTGCGCTGCCTGCCGACGCGGCCAGCTCGCCCGCCGCCGTGACACGAATGGAAATCTTCACGGGCATGCTCGTGTACGACCCCTTCTCGGTATACCTGCGGAGCGTGCTGCTGCTGTTCGTGGCGCTGTTCGTGATCTTCACGCGGATCACTGGCATTCCCGACCGGGAGGATGGCGCGGACATCTACACGTTGGTCCTGGGTGCGACCCTCGGAATGTGCCTGATGGCGACTGCCAATCACCTGCTCATGGTCTTCCTGGCGGTGGAAATGGCCAGCGTCCCCTCCTACGTGCTGGCGGGGCTGCAAAAGGGGAGGCGGAAAGCGAGCGAAGCGGCACTCAAATACTCGATTTATGGCGCGGGCACGGCGGGCGTCATGCTCTATGGCATCAGCCTGTTGTCCGGGCTCCTCAACACGGCCCATCTGCCAACGATTGCCTTGCGGCTGGCCGAGAAGTTTCCGCACATGGGAGGGCCGGAGGTGCTGGTGCTGGCGTTTGCCGGGCTGGCGATTGGCGTTGGCCTGGCGTTCAAACTGTCGGCTGTGCCGTTTCACTTCTGGTGTCCGGACGTCTTTGAAGGGGCCACGGCGGAAGTCAATGCGTTCTTGAGCGTCGCCTCCAAGGCGGCGGCGCTGGGGCTGCTGCTCCGCGTCGTGCTGGGGATTGGCAGCGTTCCGCCGGACGGAGTCGCGCCGGGCGAGCGGACGCTCGCGGCAATGGAACGGGGTCGAGAGTCGATGTCGGCCAACGATCTTTCCATTTCCGAAACCTCAGGACCGAAATCGACTTCCGACCCCTTGGCCGTGGCCCACGTCGCCGCTCAGGAAACCGCGGAATCGCCCGCGACCAAGGGCAAAACGCCCCAGCAGACTCTAGCTCCCGTCCGCTCCTTCATCGCCAAGCTGGTCGCCTTTTTTGCCATCATCACCTGCACGTTCGGCAACCTGGCGGCTTACGGCCAGAACAACCTCAAACGGCTGCTGGCGTATTCGACCATTGCCCATGCCGGGTACATGATGATGCCGATTGCGGCGGTGATCGCGCTGGTGGGGCTGGATAACGCTGGCGCCCAGTCGGCCGTTGCTGCGCTGGCGATTTACATCGGCGTCTACTTGTTCATGAACCTGGGCGCCTTTGCGGTGGTGGCCTTCCTGCGCAACGCCATGCGGAGCGAGGAGATCCCGGACTATGCGGGTTTGATTCGCCGCGCCCCACTGACCGTGATCTGTTTTTCGCTGATCCTGTTCGGCTTGATTGGCCTGCCGCCGCTGTCGGGTTTCATTGGGAAATTTGCTGCATTCGCCGCGCTGGTCGATGCCTACCAGGGGGTGCAGCGATCGGGCCAGCATGGAGGGTACCTGCTGCTCACGCTGGTCGTGGGCGGCATCAATACGGCGGTCAGCCTGTTTTACTACCTCCGCGTGGTAAAGGTCATGACGATCGACGAGGAGCCGCGGGAGCGAATGCCGCTGGCCTGGTCGGACGTGTCGCTGGCGGGGGCGTTCTTGTGGTTGATCACGCTGCCGACGGCGGTGCTGATGGTGAACTGGAACGGCCTGTCCGACATGGCCCACGCGGCGGCCCGCTATTTGTTTTCCTGATCCATTCGCGCGCGATGAACGATTCTTCGACGAACGATTTATTGAACCGGCTGCTGGTGCTTCACGAGCGGTCGCTGCCGATGTATTTGAGCTACGCCGGAGCGGATCGGCTCGAGTTGAGTCCCAAGGTCGCAGCCGCCATCGGGCAGATGGTTGAGGACCAGAAACGGACGGTCGATCGCGTCGCCACGCTGATTCTTGAAAACAACGGCGAGGTGGACCGCGGCGAATTTCCGATGAATTTTACGGGATACAACGACCTGTCGGTGAAATTCCTGCTGCAAAAGATCATCGAGCGGCAGGAAAAAACAGTTTCCGCCATCGAGAAGATCGCCCAGCAGCTGGCCACGGCGCCGTATGCCCAGGCTGCGGTCCGCGAGGCACTGGGCGAAGCGAAGGGGCACCTGGAGAACCTCCAGGAAGCATCGGCGGAACCGGCAGCGGCCTAAGGAAAGTCCTTAGCCGGAGGACAACGTCCTCCGGAGCGCGGCCTCCATTCCGGAGGACGTTGCCCTCCGGCAAATAGCGTTTCTCGGATGTACCTCTTCGACACGCACGCGCACTTGGCCGATGAGCAGCTTCTACCCGTTGCCGCCGCGGTCATCGAGCGCGCTCGCCAGGCGGGAGTCACGCGGATTCTGTCGGTCGGCACGGATCTCGTTTCCACGCGCGCGTGCATTGAGCTGGCGGAGGGTCACACTGGGGTTTTTGCCTCGGCCGGGATCCATCCCAACCACGTGGCCCAGGCACAAGAAGGCGACTGGGACGAAATCGTACGGTTGGCGCGGTCAGAGCGCGTGGTCGCGCTGGGCGAAACGGGCCTGGATCTCTACTGGAAGGACACGCCGCTCCCCTTGCAGCAAGAGTATTTCGACCGGCACATCCGTCTGTCGCAGGAGACGGGATTGCCGCTGGTGATCCATCAGCGGGAAAGTGCCCGGGAGATTCTCGTCATGCTGCGCGAGGCGCGGCAGCGCGGCGCGCTGCGGGGCGTAATGCACTCATACACGGGGGCGCTCGCGCAGGCGGAGGAGTTTTTGGCGCTGGGAATGCACATCAGCTTTGCCGGGATGGTGACATTCAAGAAGTCGGACGACCTGCGATCGATTGCCAAGACAATCCCTGCCGACCGGCTGCTCGTGGAGACCGATTCGCCCTACTTGTCACCAGAACCGTTCCGTGGCAAGCGGCCCAACGAGCCGGCCCGGGTAGCACATACGGCGGAGTGTCTGGCCCGCGAGCGGGGCGTTTCGCCAGCCGAGCTCGCGGCGCAAACGACGGCTAGTGCGCTGGCTTTGTTCAGGCGCGCCAGGTAAGAACGAGCCGCGGATTTACGGCCGCGCTGGCAGCCTTATAATCCTGTGCACACTTTCTTCGATCCATTTTCTTGGACGGGTTGAAAACCTGTCCGACGTGAGGATTCCGTGCCCGAACATGTCGTCATCATCGGCTCCGGCCCGGCCGGCTGGTCCGCCGCGATTTATGCGGCCCGTGCGAATCTGCATCCGCTTGTTTTCGAGGGGGCGGTTAATGAGCCCAATCGCCTGTCGGGGACCCTGCCGCTGGGGCAGCTCAACCTGACGACCGAGGTCGAGAACTACCCTGGCTTTCCCGCCGGAAGTCTTTACGAGTTCATCACCAGTGCGATTCCGCCCGAGCGCGTCGAGTTGGACCTGCCGATGCTCGAATCCCACAAGCATGCCGTCACCGGGCCAGAGCTGATGAACCTGATGCGGCAGCAGGCGCTCAACTTCGGCGCGCGCATCATCACCGACGACATTGTGGACGTCGATCTGTCGAGGCGGCCATTTTTGCTCAAGGCCCTCGAAGGCCAATCCATCGAATCGCACACGATCATCATTGCCACCGGCGCGCGGGCCAATTACCTGGGCCTGGAGTCGGAGGAGCGGTTCAAGAACCGCGGCGTTTCCGCCTGCGCCGTTTGCGACGGGGCGCTGCCGCGATTCAGGAACAAGCCCCTGGTGGTAGTTGGCGGCGGCGACAGCGCTGTCGAGGAGGCGACGTACCTGTCGAAGTACGCCTCCCAGGTGAACATGTTGATGCGGCGCGACGTCTTCCGCGCCAGCAAGATCATGGAAGACCGGGCCAAGAGCAATCCCAAAATCAAGATTCACTACTTCCGCGAAGTGGACGAGGTCCTGGGGAGCGACAAGGAAGGGGTCACCGCCGTCCGCGTCAAGAACAATCGGGAGGGGGGGACGCACGACTTGCCCGCCAGCGGCCTGTTCCTGGCCATCGGGCACACGCCCAATACGGACTTTCTCCGAGGGCAGGTGCAGCTCAACGAGAAGGGCTACATCAAATACACCACGCTCTTCCGCACGTACACCAGCGTGGAAGGCGTGTTTGCGGCCGGCGACGTGGCAGACGATTACTATCGGCAAGCGGTGACCAGCGCCGGCACCGGCTGCATGGCGGCACTAGACGCGGAACGGTATCTAGCCGCAAATGGGCTATAGGCGACCGTACCGGGTCCACAGTCGCATTGTTGGTTGGAACTAGCTGTCAACTTGCGAATTCTGACTGTGGACCGTGGACTCTGCGCTCGGGACTTGCTGTGCATACCTCTGCCGCAGGTAGGCGATCGTTCCCGGCACGAGCGACAAGGCGACGATGATCAGGATCGCCAGTTCGAAGTTCTGCTTGACCCAAGGATTGTTGCCCAGCATGTAGCCGGCTGTGACGATTCCCACGACCCAGATGAACGCGCCGATGACGTTGTAAGCCAGAAACCGGCGGTAATTCATGGTCCCCACGCCCGCCACGAACGGGGCGAAGGTCCGCACGATTGGCAGAAAGCGAGCCAGAATGATCGTCTTGCCGCCGTGCTTCTCGAAAAACCGCTGCGTGTATTCGAGGTGTCCCCGATTGAGCCAGGGGAGCTTGCCGCTGAAAACCTTCGGCCCCACGTACTTGCCGATGTGATAGTTGACGGTGTCCCCCAGAATGGCTGCGGGCAGCAGGACGGCGTACAGCGCCCAGATATTAAGTCCCCCTTCGCGAGCGGCAAACATTCCGACCGCAAATAGCAGCGAGTCGCCCGGCAAGATGGGAGTCACCACCAGCCCCGTCTCGCAAAAAATGATTGCGAACAGGATCAAGTAGGTCCAGCCGCCGTAGTCGCTAGTCAGCTTGTCCAGATGCTCGTCGAGCTTGAATACCAAATCCCAAAGCTGGCTCATGCAGTTCCGTTTCTGACAAGTTCGCGGGCGGTTCCGGGCCAGCAAGTATAGCGGACGAATGGCAATTGCGGATTGCCGGACCCGGAGGACGCTGCGAATCGCGTATTTTGACGCCGAATCTTGCCCGGCATTGGCGGCAAATCCGCAATCTGCAATCTCAAATCCGCAATCGGTTCACTCCGGCAGCGGTTTGCCCTTTGTCTCCGGAGCGATCCAGATAACCAGCATGCCCACGACGTAAATCAGGGCGATCACCGAGCAGGCGGCGGGCAAACCATGGCGGATCGTGATCCCGCTGAGTTCCCAGTCGCTGGCGAACAGGCCGATCAGATTTCCGGTCTGGAGTGCGCCGATGGCCGCCAGCACGCGGCCAAAATTGTATCCAAACCCCTGACCTGTGGCGCGGACGCGCGTGCGGAACAGCTCCGGCAGGTACAGCGGGAACCAGCCGTAGAATGCCGCGGTGAACATGCCCGCCACGAAGCTCGCCGTGAGAAAGAAGCTGCCGTAGCGCACGCTGCCGACGTACAGCAGCCACGTGGAGAGCAGCGACAGGAAGCAGAACAGGCAATACGCCTTTCGCCGCCCGATCCAGTCACCGACCAGCGCCGCGCCGATCGTGCCAACGATCGCGCCGATCGCCAGCCAGATCTGCGTGTGTTCCTTGGCGTTGACTTTGGTACGCAACGCTTGCACGACGCCCCCGCGCCTAGACTCATCCATCAGGCCGCCGGCCATCGCGTTAACAGCGTTAGCCGGAACGTCGTCGCCCAGTGCCGAGCGCAGCTCTCGTGCGATTCCCTGCTGGTCGAGATTTGGCTCCGCCAGCGCGGCGGCCAGTCGCTGCCGGTCGGCCGGCTTGAAAAGTTTCTTGGCGACCAGTTTGTGCACTTCTGCGCCGCCGCCGTCCTGCGGCGCGCCAGCCAGCATTGTCGCCGCCTCGCCAGAAAGCTGCTCATCGATCAGCCGCCCGGCGTAGGACGGCGCCTGCTGCGACGAGCCCCACGTGCCGATCAACGCCACAGCACTCAGCACGGCGGCCAGCAGCATCCGGCGGAGCGTGAGGTTCGACGAATCCCTCTCGGACGGATCGTCGCTGGCCCGGTTCAATCGCCCCAGATAGCGCACGACCGGATAGAGAAACCCAACTGCCGCTACCGCCAATCCCAGCAGCGTGACCGCGACGCGAAGGCCGAGAGTGTGCGGCAGTTTCGCGGTGGCGTCGGCCGCCCAGATATAGACGATGGAAAACGGCCCCAGGCAGCCAATCAGCACGCCGAGCAGATCGTACGCCTGCCAGTGCGACGTGCGGCCGTGTGCTTTCTCGTGTTGCCACTTCTCCGACTCCGGCACGAAGATGCGGATGAAGAACGTCAATAGAGCCGGCAGCGTGCCGATCAGCATCATGATTCGCCAACCCTGATTAGCGGTCAGCGTGCTCACCGCCGCTTCACTCAATCCCAGACTGGACAGCAGCGCGGCCAGGTCGGCAATCATTGCGTTGAGCCAGATGCCGACGAATCCGACGAGCAGATAGCCGACGTTGGCTGCCGCGCCAATGAGCCCGGCCATGAAGGCCCGCGAGCGATTCGGCCAGACCTCCATGACGAGCGCCACGCCCAGCGACCACTCGCCCCCCATGCCGATCGAGGCGATGAACCGCAATAGGCCAAGCTGCACGGCCCCGGGTATCACCAGCGTTCCGAGACGAACGTCTCCCACAAGTCCGCACAAGCCGGTAAATACGGCGTAAGTGAGCACGCTAAGCGTCATGGCCCGCACGCGGCCGATCCGGTCCCCCA
>DASRJP010000028.1:0-4938 GCA_035649415.1 Pirellulaceae bacterium
GGAATTGATCGACCCTTCAGCCCGGATCAACGAGAAATATCAGACGTTCGTCTTGCAGACTGAATCAGGCGAGTCGATCACCGGCCTGGTCCTGGCCGAAACGGGGGACAGCGTGAAAGTGATCGAGAATCCGCTCGTCAATGCCCAGCCGATCGAGCTGAAAAAATCCGAGATCACGGGCCGCAAGAAATCCGAAGTCTCGATCATGCCCAAAGGCCTCCTCGACAAGCTGACCCGCGAGGAGATTCTCGATTTGATCGCGTATGTGATGGCGAAGGGGAAGGAGGAGCATCCGGTGTTTGCGGGGGGAGGGCATCACCACTGACAGGCGCCAGGAGTCAGGGAACAGGAGACAGACGGCGAGGCGCGAGGTTTATTCCCGCGGCCAGACCGTGGCGTTTAGACCTTTCGCGTGTTTCCGTTCACCCCCCCACGATCGTCAGCGCCTCGATCAGCTCGTCGATCTGGGCGGCCGTGTGGTTGGCCGTGGGGGTGGCGCGGATGATCGAGCGGCCGCGCTCGACCGCCGGATGCAGGATCGGCGAGACCCAGATTCGATGTTCGTCGCGCAGCCGCTTGGCCACCAGCAATGCATCGTTCCCCGCGAACTGGATCGGCGTGATCGGGCTCTCGGTCCGGCCGATGTCAAAGCCGCCTGCTCGCAGACCCTCCTGGAGCCGCCGCGTATTGCGTTGCAGTCTGACCCGCAGGTCGTCCCCCTGGATCAGCAGCGACAGCGACTCCTGCGTCGCCGCCACCACCGCCAGCGGCAGCGACTTGGTGAACAGGAAGGTCGGCGCGGTAAACCGCAGGTAGTCGATCAGCGTGCGGCTGCCGGCAATGAAGCCGCCGATCGTGGCCAGGGCCTTGCTGAACGTGCCGGCCTGAACGTCCACCTGGTTGGCGACGCCAAAGTGGGCTGGTGTGCCGCTGCCGTGCGGACCGAAAACTCCCGTACCGTGGGCGTCATCGACGAAGAGCCGCAGGCCGTAGCGGTTCTTGATCTCGACCAGCTCCGGCAGCGGCGCGAGGTCTCCCTGCATGCTGTAGACGCCGTCCACCACGATGGCGGCCGCGGAGCCGCTGGCGTGTTGCCGCACCAGGTGCTCCAGGTGCATGACGTCGTTATGGCGGAAGAAGACCGTCGTGGCCCCGGAGATCTTCGCCCCGCACACGAGCGACGCATGGGCGAACTGATCCAGAAACAGCACGTCGCCTGGCCGGGCCAGTGCGGCTAAGAGGCCCATCATGGCCGACGCGCCGGTGGCAAACACCAGCGAGGCTTCGCAACCGCGATGGCGGGCGAGTGCCGCCTCGAGTTCCAGGTGGTCGGCCGTCGTGCCGGTCATGGCCCGCGAGCCCATGGGAGCGGAAATGCCATAGCGGGCGACGATCTCGGCGGCCCGGTGGCGAATGGAGGGCGCGGCGGCCAGCCCCAGATAGTCGTTGGTGCTGAACTGGAGAAAAGTCCGCTGTCCATCGTTGATCAGCGGGCCCGCATTTTGAGGAGGGGAGACAGCTCCCAGAAGGTCAGCGACCAGATCGCGCTGCGAGGAGCTGACCCAACGGACATCTTTGACAAACGTTTCGACGCGCTGAAGCAGATCGGTGGACATAAATCGGCTGCGGAAGGAAAAACTTGGTGTTAGTCATGGGTGGTTCCTTCCGGCGCCCCTTCAGCGGTCCGTTCGTCGATCCAGGGGCGTCGCCAGGCGGCGTAGACTCCACATCACCTACGGTAGTTAGGGCAATTCCCGACTTCCAGCGTTTTTGCCGGGGGAATGTCGCAGGGGGGACCGCCAAGCAGGCCGGTCTTGGCATTCCGGGCCGGCTCGCTGGGGTACAATGAAAGGCACTGGCCGAAGGAGGTAAGCCATGTCCCAGACGCAGTTGGACCTCAGTCCCCAGGAGCGGGAAGTGCTCATCGAGCTGCTCAAGGCGAGCCTCAAGGAGGCGCGCGTCGAAGAGCACCGCACTCGCACGCCCAGCTACCGCGAGCACGTCCTGGCCCGCGAAGCCGTCATTGAGACGCTCTTGCAAAAGCTGGCGCTACCGGCGCCGCCAACGGCCGCATCGGCTGGAAGTCCGGCCTGATTCGGAAACAGCCTTCATGCCAAGCATGTCCCGCATTGCACGCTGGATGCTCGCCTGCACCTGCGCTTGCCTCGTCCTGTTGGTCGCGGCAATGCCGCCAGCTCAGGCGGCGGCCCTGGCACCGACGGAAACCGAAAAGATCGAGGCCCTGATCGCCCACATGGAAGGTCTCAGGGACGCCAAATTCGTCCGCAACGACGTGGAGTACGACGCCAAGACGGCGGGCAAATTCCTCCGCGGCAAATGGGACGCGAACAAGGCCAAGATCGACACAGCCCAGGACTTCATCGAGCAGGCGGCCAGCGTCTCCTCGACCACCGGCAAGCCCTATCTGATTCGCTTCAAGGAGGGCAAGGAGGTCAAGAGCGGGGAGTATCTGAAGGAGCAGCTCAAAAAGCTGGAAATGCGGCCGTCCAAATAACACCTGGGTTGTCCTCCCATGAGCACGATCACCCGCTTGGGCACGTCGCCGCGCTGGTCCGACGTCGTAATCCATGGCGGCGTCGCGCGCTGGGTCGAAGTGGCGGAGGATGCCAGCCAGGACGCACGCGGCCAGATCGCCCAGGTACTGTCGCAGATCGACGCGACTCTGGCGCAGATTCGCAGCAACCGCCGCCAGATTCTGGAGGTGCTCATCTTTCTAGCCGATCTAGGGGACGCGCCAGCGCTCAATGAACTCTGGGACGGATGGGTCCCGGCCGGCCACTTGCCGATTCGGGCCTGCGTGCAAGCGGGGCTGTCGGGCGGCTGCCGCGTCGAAATGCTGATCACGGCGGCAGTGTCGGGCTAAAGTGTCCAATGATTTGATGGTGGCCTGTCCCGCGCGGGCGCTGGCCCGTTTCTTGTCGGAAAACGACGACCTTAATGGCGGCTGAAAGGCGTTTTTATTCCGATTTGCGGGCGAATTGCTTGACCACCGGCAGTCAGTGCTAGGATTTTCCTGGAACATGGAACAACGAGGAGACGATCGATGCGACGACCGCTGTGGACGATGGTGATGCTGTGCTTGGCCTTTTGCTGCGCAAGCCTCGCCCATGCCGGCGAAAAATTCAAAAGCGAGAACGAGAAAATCGAGGCCCTGATTGCCCACGTCGAGGGGCTCAAGCAGGCCAAATTCGTCCGCAACGGCGTCGAGTACGATGCGCGGATCGCGGGAAAATTCCTCCGCTACATCTGGCACGAAAACCAGGCCAAGGTCCAAACGGCCGACGATTTCATTCGCGTCGTGGCGACGGCATCGGGCGCCGGCAATCCCTATCTGGTCCGGTTCCCCGACGGCCGCGAGAGCAAGAGCCGTGATTATCTGCATGAGCTCTTAAAAAAGATGGAAATGCCGTCGCAGTGACGGGGCCTCGGGCATCGAGTGCGACTCAGCAAATTGCCCCGGCATGATATACTTCGGCGGCGGTCGAACTATCACTGCCAGCCCACGTGTGTCATGCACGATTCCGAGCACTGTCCGATCTGCCGCGGCCAGCCGGTCGATGGCTCGCTGAGCGACGAAGAGTTTTTTGCCTTCCTCCAGGCCTGCCGCGACGAACTGGCATCCAAGCAGGAGCGATTTCAGGTGCGGATCGCAGCGGCGGAGCGTTGGCATTACGAGCTGGCCGACGGCACTCTGTCGCTCGATGCCCAGATGTATCCGATCACGGTCGTGGGCACGCACAGTGCCGAGCAGCAGACGTGGCTGTGGGGCTGGGCCAACGACAGTTTTCCGCCGGCTGCCCGCGAGGAGTCGCGGCGGATCCAGGCGCTGTTTGACCGCACCCGTTTTCGCATCTTCCTGGACGAGGGAATGCCGGCGAAATCCATCGACGCACAAGACATCACGGCAATGGCGATTCACGAGCTGGGGGCGATTGGTATGTTTCGCGTGCCGTCGCAAGCTGGGCCGACGCTTTATCTGGCCGTGCACGAACCGGCGTCCGCGGCGGCCGGCTCCACGAGGGGCTCGTGACGCATCTTCTGGATTCGCTGGCGGTTTTTTCTGGCGAGCTGACGCCGAATCGGGCAGTGATCCAGGCGCGGCTTACGGACGGGCAGGAATTGGCGGGGCTGAGCCTGGCCGGGACTGTCCGCGGCCCGCGGTGCAGCCGCGGCAACACTCTGCCGGCCACGTACCGGCTCGGATCCGTAGGACAGGTTTCCAACCTGTCCAAGTCAGGACAGGTTGAAAACCTGTCCTACGTAAGCGCTCAAGCCCTCATTACTGAGCCGGTCTTCTGGACGCCCGATTGGCCGGCGCTCTACGACCTGGCCATCGAGCTGCGGCAGGGGAGCAATATCCTCGAGCAAGCCACGCGGACCATCGGTCTGCGGCCGCTGACCGTGGTCGGCAAAGACCTGGTCTACGGCGGCAAACGGTGGGTTGTCCGCGGCATTCGGTGCGAGCGCCTGCTTCCGGCGGACATCGGCAAGTGCCGCTCTGAGGCAGCGCTGCTGGTCCCGGCGGCAGCGCTTGACGAGCGGCTGATGACCTTGGCGTCGGAGGAGGGGACGCTCGTGATTGCGGAACTGTCGGCGGAAAACGCTGCCGCCGAGCTTTTGCGACTGTCGCGACATGCGGCCGTGGCAATGGCGATCGCGCCAAAAGGCGGCGTGCTGCCAGCGGCGGCGCTGGCAACGAATATTGTGCTGGCCCATCGACTAAAGCAAGGGGAAGTCGAGCCGATTCCCGATTACGCCCGGCTCGTGCTGGGGGAAGTGACCAGCGAAGCGTCGTTCGGTCAATGGGCCGCAGGCCTGGCCAGGCCGGTGATTGCGTTCCGGCCGCTCGACGAGATGTATGAAATCCTGGCAGCGCGCATGGAGTGCGACCGGCTCCAGCGCGACCTGGCGCCGTAT
>DASRJP010000029.1:0-7628 GCA_035649415.1 Pirellulaceae bacterium
CTTCGCCTCTTTCTTCGCCTCTGGCTTGGGAGGCGGGGCGTCCACGAGCTTGAGGAAGGCCGGGTCGATGTCATACCAGCCGATGTTGTTATAGCCGTCGAATTCCACGAGCGCCCTTCCGCTCATGTTGACGGTTTTTACAGTGCCTGTCAGTCCGTGGAATCGCTTCAGCTCAGGCCGCGACTCATCGACGATGACGTACTTGTCGGTGTACTGCTTTTTCAGCTTCTCGATATGTTCAAAGACCATCGGCCTGGAGTTCCTGTGGCGCGCAAAATGGCGGCGACAATAAACCAGAATTGTGCCGCCGCGCCTGGTTTGTTTCAAGGGCGGAGACGTTCGTGGGACGGGCTTCTAACCCGTGACGGGCTGGGAAGCCCGTCCTACGTTCTAGCGATTGAACAAGAAGGCCGGATTGTTAATCAGCGCCCAAGCCAGGTCCTGCGTGCCAATCGCGCGGGCGTTCTTGAGTTGATCAACCTCCCGCTGGACGGCCGCAGTCAACCGAGCCAACTCGCCATCCTGCGCCCGGTAGTGCTTGTCGATCGTCGCTTTCTGCTCGTCGGTCCGCTTGTCGGCGGGGACTTGCAGCGCGGCCACCAGGTCGGCCGGCAAGCTCCCTTCCAGCGACGGCTTGTTGCCACTGGAAACTGACAGGCGGAACTTGCCGAGCGAGTGCTGGCTGTCGGCAAACTGCTGCGAGAGCGTGATCGTCACCAGGCAGCCGCCGTCGTGTTTGGCGGCCGTCTTGGCTTCGAACACCGCCGTGTGCGTCTTCCCGAACTGCGGGGCAACCGCCCAGCCGCTGGCTTCGTTCCCATCGATCGCTCCAGCGACGCCGTAGCCATCCTGGCTGAAATCGGCCTTGGCGTTTTGGAGTTCCAGCGGACTGGCCTTCGACGGATCGGCCTTCGGCGCGACCGCGATCTTTAGCTCGCTGAGCACGAAATTGCCGTTGGGAGGTCGCCCCGGCCCGCCGGCCGGCAGGGCCGGGTCGCTGAGCGCTTCGAGCTTGATGCCGGTGATGTCTGGCACGTCGGCTGCAGCGACGACGGTATAAACGTCCTTGCCGTTGAGGCCGCCGACGAGCACTGACTTGTCTTCGTTCTTGGTGAACGTGGCGCCGACCTGCGACTTCATCTCGCTCGGATCGAGGACGGTCCAGGCAACCGGTTTGCCGATCGAGGCTTCCCAAGCGGCCTGTTTTTCGGCAACCGTCTTTTCATACCCGGCCAGTGCGGCCACTGCTTTCTGGTGTTCGTCGGCGGAGCCTTTCAGCGACTCCAGACCCAGCTTCAATTCCTTCTCCGTGGGCAATCGCGCCAAGAACCGCAGAAAGACTTGCTGCACAAGTTTTGTGTCGTCGGTTTCTGCCTGCGCGAGCTTGTTCAGTTCGCTGCCAGCGTCCGCCAGAGCGTCGGCAACGGTCGGGCCGTTGATCAGCTTCATTACAGGACCGAGCACCATGCCGCTGGAGCGCTCGCATTCGCAGGCGCTTTCCCGCACCGGCTTGCCGAAATCTTCCAGGAACGGATCGCTAATCCCGGCATCCGGTAGTTCGGCGGCGCGGAAACCGGCGGGCACACCCGGCAGCCGATTGACCGAGCCGGTGGCGATGTGAATCGCGTCGTAGAGCACTTCTGCGGGCAATCGCCGCGGGATGGAGTGAGAGTAATTCAGATTGTCATCCTTGTTCCACTGGTTAGTCCGCACCGAGAGTTGATAGGTGCGCGACTTGCAGATCGTCCGCAGCATGTGCTGGGCGTCAAAGCCGCTGTCGATGAAATCCTTGGTCAGCGCATCCAGCAGCTCGGGGTTGGTCGCCGGGTTGCCGGCCCGAATGTCGTCGATCGGCTCGATGATGCCGGTGCCGAACAGATAGCCCCACAGGCGATTGACGTAGCTTTTGGCGAAATACTGGTTGTCCTTGGAGGTGATCCATTTGGCGAGCTGCTCGCGGCGGCTCGCCTCGGCGGGCGCTAGCTCGGACTGATAAGGGAAGGACGGCGGCGTCACCTGCCCAGTTCGATCATGCTTCACGTCGCCCGAGCCGGTGTCATAGATGACTTCCACCAGCGGCACGGCCCCTTCGACCGCGGAGCCGCCAATGTTTTGACCGGCGAACGACGGATCGGGCTTGCGGCCAACCTGGGCGAAGTAGGCCGCCAAGTGGTAGTACTGGTCCTGCGTCCAGCGCTCGAAGGGATGGTCGTGGCACTTGTTGCAGTTGAAACGCACGGCCAGGAACAGATGCGTCGTGTTCTCCATCAGCGCCGCGGGGTCGCGGAGGACTTTGTAATAAGCAGCGGGCGGATTCTCGAGGTTCGAGCCGCTGGCCGTGATGATCTCGCGGGCCATCTGGTCGTACGGCTTGTTGCTGGCGACGCTCTCCTTGATCCAATTGCGCAGGGCCACCGACCCTTCCTCGCCCAGGAATTTTCGATTCACCTGGAGCAAGTCTGCCCACTTATTGGTCCAGTGCTCGACGAATTGCCGGCTGCCGACGAGTCGGTCCACCAGCTCCTCGCGCTTCGTCTTGCTGTCGCGCGGATCGGCCAGGAACTGCTGTACCTGCTCGGCGGTCGGAATCAGGCCGATCAGGTCGATGTAGACGCGGCGGACAAATTCATCGTCGCTGCACAGCTCGCTGGGCTGGATTTTTACCTGCTGGAGCTTCTTATCCACGTGCTGATCGATGTAGTTGAGCTGCGGCCGCTGCTCCCAGGCAAAACCGGTGCGGTCCCCCATGCAGATGATCGTCGTGGCGGCATAAGCCCCCTCGTAGCGGACCAGCACCGACGCTTCGCCGCGCCGCAGCGTGGTCAAAATGCCGCCGGGGGTGGCTTCGATCACTTCGATATTACCGCTTTCGATGAAAGCCTCGCGGGTGACGTCGCGAACCAGGCCGTCGGCAAACGTGGCCATGACGGTGATCTGCTGCTTCATGCCCTCGCGGGGGACAATGGGATTGACGGGGAAGACTTCGATCTTCGACACGCGGGGCGCGTTCAGATCGAGCTTCACCCCCTGAGCAATCCACTCGCGGACCAGCTCGTAATAGGGCTGGCCGACGTCGGTTCGCACGCCGCCGACGTGGGGGATCGAGCCGGTCGCCTTGAGGAGCATGAGGCTCTGATCCGGAGCGGCCCGATTGAAGCGGCGGGCGCCGATGTCGTCGGTCAGCGCGCGATGGTCGTAAATCGGATCGTAGCCGCGGAGCGACAGCTTGAAGCCCGCCTTTCCTTCCTTGGCGCCGTGGCACGTCCCCGCATTGCAGCCCATCCGCGACAGGACCGGCGCCACGTCCCGAACGAAGCTGACGGCCGGCGCTGCTGCTTTACCAGAAACCGTCACCGGGATTTTCACGGTGTGGTTATTGAATGTGTAGGTGAGCTCATCGGTCCCATCCGCCGCTGGACGAACGACTCCCTCGGCATTCACGCTGGCAACCTTGCCGGCCTGTGTGACTTTCGCCATTCGCGTCAGATCAACGGTCTCACCCGAGTCGAGCTTGCCCGTGATCAGAAGCTGGCGATACTCGAAGCGCCCCTTCAGCTCGACTGCCGCCGGCCGCGCCTCGATGCTCACAACATTCAGGCCGGCGGGCAGCTGTTCTTGGCCATTGGCAAATGAGCCGATAAGCATCAGCGCCAGTGCCAGCGGGAGGCTAACGATCCAGCAAAGAACGCAAAGTGGTTGGTTGATTTTCATGGTCCGCCAATTCCGTGGTCGTGTTCCGATATTGCAACCTGTGATTCGACGGCACACGGAGTGTGCCTACTACAAATTACTTGGCCGCCACTGCTGCCGGTTTGATCTCTACCGGCGTGAACCGTTTGAGCGGTTTGCCATCGGCGGCACTGAGCAGACGAATATCCCCATCGAAGCCGCCGCAGACGACCGTGATGCCATCCGGGCTGAAATCAACGGTGTAAATTCCCCCCTCGGGCACTTCGGCCTTCCAGAGGATCGCGCCGTCGGCCGCGTTATACACCCAGACGTGGCCGACGCCATCGCTCGACGAGCCGGCGGCGATCTTGGTTCCGTCTTTGCTGAATGCCACGCCATAGACCCGCCCTGGCATGGCGGCGTACTCGCGAAGCAAGTTCGCGTTGTCACCGATCTGGCGAGCGGTGGTGCGTATCATCTTGAAGACCTTGGGCGCGCCGTCCGAGCCGCCGCAAAGCAGTTCATCCTTGGTCGGATGCCGATCGAGGCAGATCAGGCCGCCTTTGAGCGCCCCTGGCGTAATGCTGGTGATGTTGTCGATAAAGCGCTGCGTGGCCACTTCTACGAGTTTCATCGACATGTCGCGGCTGACGCTGATCACGTGGTCCGACTGCACGGAGAACACGGTGTCCAGCACCCAGTCATTATGCGCCCCGCTGTACAGCACCTGCTTGCCAGTGTCGGGATCGACGGCGCGCGTCGTGTTGTCGGGGCAGCCGAAAGCGACAATCTTGCCGCTGGGCGCCCAGCTCGCGCCGTAGATCGTGTCGTAGCCGACCATGAGCGAGAGAGTCATTTCGCGTTTTTCAACATCCCAGATTTGCAGCTCGCCAAAGCGGCCGGGCGAGCCGCCGGTCACAGCCAGCCGCTTGCCGTCGGACGAAAACGCCGCCGATTCGATCCGTTCCGACTGGCCCACCAGCCGTGCCGCCAGTCCGCTGCCGTCCGCTTTATGCAGCAGCACTTCGTGGTAACCCGCGACGGCGATCAACGTTCCATCAGGAGAATACTCCAGCGAACGCAGCACGGGACTGGCCAGGTAGACCGGTGGATGCTCGGCATCGTATTGCGGCCGATTCGACATCGGCGTGTCGTCCTTGGCTCCTTGCTCGATCCACTTGGCGATCAGTGCAATTTCGGAATCCGAGAGCGGCGGCCCATCCTTGGGCATTTCGGCTTTGCCGCCAGCCGGCGTGATCTGCTTGATCAGGTTGCTGTCTGCCGGTTTACCAGGAACGATGGCCGCCTCCCCCGTCTCGCCCCCTTTCAGGAGCGCGGTGAAGTCGGTCATGACGTACTCGCCCCCCTTCTTGGCCGGCTGGTGGCAGCCGGTGCAGTTCTTTGTCCGGAGGATCGGCAGCACCTGCCGGAAATAGCTGACGGGGGCGTTGGGGTCGGCAGGCGGTTTGTCCTCGCCGCGGGCGAACGTGCCGCACGACAGCAGGGCCGCGAGAAACGAGCAACTGATGAGCCTGTGCATGGCCAGTCCTTGAGGCTGCCCGACCAATGCCGCATCGAATGCGTCATGGCCGGCGTTCCAGCTCGGCAAATAGGGGCGGGGCGCGATGGCTCGCGCGGACAGGTGGGGGAATGCAGCGCAACTGCATGATACCTAACGAGAAGCGACCGATCAACTATTGCGAAGCCCTTCCTGCCGCTCAATAATCGAAACTTCCGGCGCATCCTGTTTTTGCGGCGGAGACCCCTGGCGGGCTGGGGTTGCGCGCCGGCCCGAAAGTAGGACGGGCTTCCCAGCCCGCCCCGCAAGTTGACGAGGCGACGATGAAGCAATTCTTGCTGTTTCAGGCGGCCGTTCTGATGATTGTGGCTTTGACCACACCAGCGGCGGCTGCCCAAGACGGCGGCATCGACCCTGCCTCACTACGCGGCATTGTCCAGGACGACTCGGCCGCGAAGATCGAGGGGACCTGGACCAGGTCCACGCACACCAAACCGTTTCTGGGGGAAGGATACGTCTATGCCGCCGGCGGCGAGGGTCAAAGGGCGACGTTCAGCGTGGAGGTGAAGGAGGCCGGCACGTATCAGGTGCTCCTCTCGTACACGCCGGGGCCGAACCGGACCGAGCAAGCGACGGTGATGATCCGCCAGTCCGACAATGAAAAGATCGTCCAAGTCAATCAGATGCGCAAGCCCGAGGGGCCCTACTCCTTCCAACCACTGGGCGAGTTCCGTTTCGAGGCCGGAACGGTCGATATCGTCGTCACTGCCGAGGGGAACAAGAAGGGCGTCGTGATTGCCGACGGCATTCAGCTATTGTCTCCGGACGAATTCAAAGTGGCGGTCGAAGAAGCACCAAAAAAGCCGCCGAAGCTGCTGGCGGCACTGAAGAAGTCGGCCAAGACGGAAGACAAGAAAGTGGAGTCGCCGCCCGTCGAGAAGCCGGCGAAATTTGTCCGCAAGCCGCCGGCCAGGCCGCTGGCCACGCTGACGCCGCAGCAGCTCGACGAGCTGATGGATAAGTACGTCGGCGGCATTTCTGCAGCGCGGCCAATCGATGACGAAGCGTATCTGCGTCGCGTCACGCTCGATCTGATTGGTCGCCAGCCGACACTCGCCGAGCGCGAGGCGTTTCTGGCCGACGAGTGCGCCGACAAGCGGGCCAAGGTCGTCGAGCAGCTTCTGGCTTCCACCGAGTTCGGCGTCAACTGGGCCAACTATGTCAGCGACGTGATCAGCTACCGCACGCCGCAGCCGGAGTTGACCTACCTCAATTTCACACCCCTGAAGAATTGGCTGGCCGAGAAGTTCAACGCCAATGCCGGCTGGGACGAAGTCAGCTACGAGATGATCACGGCCATCGGCAAGGTCGGTGAAAATCCCGCTGCGACGTACATTGGCTTTCATCAGGGGGACAAGTCGCGACTGGCCGCTGAAACGACGCGAGTCTTTCTCTCCACGCAGATCCAGTGTGCCGAGTGCCACGACCACAAGTTCGTCGAAATGCCGCAGGAGACGTTCCACCACGTGGCCGCCTTCTTCGTGCGCGTGGAGGCCAAGCTGCCGTGGAATGATTCGTCGGCGATCGTCGTCGGCAGCAAGCCGAAGGGGGAGCACAAAATGCCAGAGGGGAAATCGGAGATGGAGCCGATTGCCTTCTCCTCGCGAAAAGTCGGCCTGGGAGTGAGCGATGTGGCTCGCCGCGTGGAACTGGCCGAGTGGATCGTGGGCCCTGAGAACCCGTGGTTCGCCAAGGCATTTACCAACCGGGTCTGGGCGCGGCTCATGGGGCGCGGATTCTGCGAGCCGGTAGATGAGATCGGCGAGTTGGGAGATCGGATTCTGCCTGAGCTGCATTCGGCCGTCGCCGAGCACTTTGTGGCGACGAAGTACGACATCAAGGAGCTGTTCCGGCTGGTCGTCGTTAGCAAGAGCTACGCCCGCGGCATTACCGACGGCGACGCGAAGGACGCCAAGCCGTTTGCGGTGATTCCGGCCGGGCGGCTCCGCGGCGACGAAGTGTTTGATTCGCTGGTGGCGGGACTTGAGCTTCCGAATGTGACGCCTCCGCAGGAGAACGCGACCGATGCCATCCGCTTTCCGCCGCCCCCCAAGAGCACGCGCGACCTGGTGAACGACGCGTTCGGCTACGACCCCTCGAGCGAGAAGACCAACGTCGTCCGCACGATGCAGCAGGCGATGCTGCTGATGAACAACGAGCAGATTCAGAAGCAGATCAATGCCGATCCGGCCAGCGGCACGGTCCTGGCAAAGCTGCTCGTGGAAGAAAAGGACGATGCGGCGGCGGTCGTCAAGCTTTACGAGCGGGTCCTAGGCCGCAAGCCAACCGAAAGGGAGCAGAAGATCGCCGGAGAGCACATATCTGCCGTGGGTCAGCGCGGCGCGGCGTTTGAGGATTTGCTGTGGAGCATGGTGAACAG
>DASRJP010000030.1:0-6591 GCA_035649415.1 Pirellulaceae bacterium
GAGCGGCTCACGCGAAAGACGGATGGTAACGGCCAGGTGACGATTGACTATTTGCCGGCGACACCAAGTCTGATCGTGGCCGTGCGGACGATGGAAAATGGCGAGCAAAACTTTCAAATCACAAACCAGCCGAGCGACAAGACGTTCCAAATTCGACCAGCCGGACGCCTCGAGGGTCGCGTATTGGCCGCTGATTCTGAAGCTGCGTCGCATCTGCCCGTCAGCGTCAATACAAGCTTTGGCGCCCCCAATGATGGCTCCGGTTACGGGGAGACGACAACCGATGCCGAAGGTCGCTTCGTGATCGAACATCTGGCCGAAGGGGACGCCCGCGTGACGGTGCAAGTCGATCGCTCCCGGCCGTTTCGAGTGGCTGGCGAACTCAAGCCCACGAAGGTTGTCGCGGGCAAGACTTCAACGGTCGAAATTCCGCTGCTGAAGGCGGCCCGCGTGACGGGCAAAGTTGTCGAACAGGGAACGCAAAAACCAATTGCCGGTGTGAAGCTCTTTCTTTCCAACCGCGTGGAGTCCGATCAGGTTGTGACCGACGCGAAAGGGGCGTTCGCCGTCTACTTCGGGCCGGGCTCGATCTACGGGAACATTAACGAAACCCCGGAGGGCTACTTCAACTCATCTTTCCTCCTGAACATCGGCGGCGAGATCGGCCCCGATACGAAAGAGCTGGCGCTCAAGACCATCGAGCTGCCCCGCTCGATTCAGCGAGAGGTCATCGTCGTCGATGAGCACGGAAAACCCGCGCCAGACGCCTGGGTGGACGCCACTTGGGTCCAGAGGCACGATCGCTACACCACCCTTGCGACCCGCTCCGCCAAAACCGATGAAAACGGGAAGTGCAAGCTGGAATTGCTTCCGGAGACGGCCGAGATCTATGTGCGCGCCTCGACTAACGAGCGTGCCGGCGATTTCGTGGCGTCAACGGTCGGCCCGTCGGCAGAAATCCGGTTGACGGTTGACTCGAAAAACTCCGCGGTTCTTGCCGGCCGTGTCGTTGATCAGGCGGGCAAGCCGATCCCCCGCGCGGCGGTGCGCATCCAGAGCGGCGAGTACCGGCACTTCCCCCGGGGTTACAAAGGGGATTTTGGCACGACGTGGACGCTTTCCACCGACGAGCAGGGACGCTTTCAATCGCCCCATCCGCTGCCGCGAAACCTGCCGCTTCCCAAAACCCTCTCCTCATTCCGGCCGGACAGCGGCTACATGATCGCCGTCGAGGCGTCCGGGAAACTTCCGTCGCAGACCCGCTTTCCACTGGGCGACGGCGAATCGCCCGTGCAAATGCCCGACATCGTGCTTGAGGAGTCCAAGCGGATCGTCGGCCGCGTCGTGGACAGCGAGGGAAAGCCGCTGGAAGGGGTCGAGGTGCGGGCCGAGGGGCGCGATCAGTTCCGCACCGCTTCCGTCCGCTCCGCTGCCGACGGCCGCTTCGAGCTGGCCGGCATTCATCCGCAGGCGCGGTTCTTCTTCGCGCGGCACCCGGACTATCGTTTCACGGGAATCCCGATCGCAGGCGGCGAATTAACCATCACGATCCTGCGGCGCGACGCGCAGCCCCAGCCGCTGGCCGCCATGAAAGTCCCCACCGAGGAAGTTCGCGCTCGCCTGCGAAAGCTGCTCGTGCCGGTGTACGAGAAACACGGGGCCATGCTCCATCCGGCGCAGCGGTCCCGCATTTTGGAACTGCTCGCGCGGCACGACCCGGAGTATGTGCTAAGCGAACTTCCCAAGGTGGAAGATGCCCACTACCGGGCCGAGCTGCTCATCAAGCTTGGTCAGCTCGACGATGCCGAAGCGGCGGCAGCGGCCAACAAAACTCCCTTTTGGCGGGCGCACTTGCTGCTGCAAGCCAGTCGGGCGAACGCCAACGCTGGTCGCCGTCGCGAGCTGCTGGCGGAAGCGCTGATCCAGGCCAAGGGAGTGATCGAGCCCGATCGGCGGCTGGGGCTGGTGTGCAACGTGGCGGAAGAGCTGTTTGATCTGGGGGACAAAGAGGCAGCCAGCCGTCTGGTGAAGGACAACCTCAAGGAAATCGAATCGCTCGAAGCGGGGTTTTACCGGGGCTATCTGGCCGAGACGGTCGCGCTGTTCGACGTCGACAAGGCCCTCAAGCTGTGCGAAGGGGCCACCGACGAATTCGAGCGCGATCGGCACCCGGGCAACATCGCCCACGAGCTAGCCGCGATCGATCCGCCGCGGGCCGAGGCGATTCTCAAGACGATCAGCCAGCAAGGACTTTACCGGTTCGCGCCGCGCGTCGCCTATCGCATGGCGACGGAGGATTTGCCGCGAGCCAGGCGGATCGTGGACATGATCCCGCCTGACTATCCTTCCCAGCGGCAGCACGCGCTGGGACTGGTGGCGCTGGCAATCTGCGGCAAAGATCCAGACGCAGCGAAAAACCTGCTCAAGCAGGCCTTCGATGAAATCGACAACGAGAATGCCGCCCGCCGCCACGACCGCCGCACTCTGATTCCGTCGTCGATGGCGCTGGTGCATTTGAGCGAAACGATCGACCCGGCGGCGACGCGCGAATACCTCTGGCGGACGATCGCGCTGGTTCCCGTCACGGCCGATTCCCCCGATTCCTGGTCGCGGCAGCAGTTCCGCCAGTTCGAAGCCAAAGCGGCCATTCTGCTCATGCGGTACGGGCTGCACCCCGAATTGGCGGCGGAGCTTTGCCAGCCGCTCTTCGCGCTCGAGGACATCAAGTCGCACGACCCGAACTTTACGGCGGCATTTTATGCCATGGCCATGGCCGACGCCGATCGCTCGGCCAAGTGGCTGGAAGATTACATCGCCAAAACCAAGGGAGATGAGCTCAAGTACATTCCGCAGCCATGGGAGCTGATGGGAGAAGCGCTGGGCAGCGACGACAAGGGCTTCTGGGATTCTCTCCACGAGCGCGTGCTGCACTTGTGGATGGTGGACAAGGAAGACTTCTAGCGCAAGCGTGCGAGTTGTCGGCTTTCGCTCCGCGAAAGCCGACACTACCTGCTTGAGTTCGTTTTGACCGCCGGCGCTCCCCTCGCTAGACTGGGTGTGATGCGAATGAGCCGTTCGCATTCCCGCCACTTGCTCCCACCTGGTCATCGCTGGAGATGCTGCGGATGGTTCGTCCGCTCCGAAATTCGTCCGCCAGCAACCGCCTTTTGACCGTGGCCGCGTGGCTGTCGGTATGGCTTATTGCTTGCCGCGCCGATGCTCAGGTGACGGCCGGCGACGAAGGCCTGGAATTCTTCGAAAAGCAGGTCCGGCCGATTCTCGCGACGCGCTGCTTCGGCTGCCACAGCGGCAAACTGGCCGACGGCGCCACGGAGCCGAAGGGAAACCTGCGGCTCGATTCGCGCGCGGCGGCACTCAAGGGTGGCGATACGGGACCGGCGCTGGTCCCGGGCAAGCCGAAAGAGAGTCTGCTCGTCGATGCGATCAATTACGGCGACCTGTACCAGATGCCGCCCAAGTCGAAGCTGCCGGCGGAAGAGATCGCCATACTGACGAAGTGGGTGGAGATGGGCGCGCCGTGGCCGAAAGAGGGAGCGGCTGCCGCGGCTGGCGACAAGGATTTTGATCTTGCCAAGCGCAAAGCGGAGCACTGGTGCTGGCAACCTCTGCAAGTTGCGAATCCGCCGCAAGTCCAAAACGATGATTGGATCAAGCAGCCGCTGGACCGGTTCATTCTCGCGAAGCTGGAAGAGAAGGGGCTTGCGCCTTCACCGCCGGCCGACAAACGGACGCTGATCCGCCGGGTGTATTTCGATCTGATCGGACTGCCGCCGACGCCGGAGCAGGTCGAAGCGTTCGTCAGCGATCCTTCGCCGCAAGCGTTCGAGAAGGTCGTCGATGAGCTGTTGGCCTCACCCCATTTTGGCGAGCGCTGGGCCCGGCACTGGCTCGATCTGGTGCGCTATGCCGAGTCGCGCGGGCACGAGTTTGACTACAACGTTCCCAATGCATTCGAGTATCGCGACTATGTCATTCGGGCGCTGAATGCCAACGTGCCATACGACCAGTTCGTGATCGAGCACATCGCAGGCGATCTGTTGGACAAGCCGCGGCTGCACGCGACCGAGAAGTGGAACGAGTCGATCATCGGCACTGGTTTCTGGTTCTTCGGCGAGTGGATCCACTCGCCGGTGGATATCCGCAAGGACGAGACCGACCGGATTGACAACATGATCGACGTGTTTTCCAAGACGTTCCTGGGACTGACCGTTTCCTGCGCCCGCTGCCACGACCACAAGTTCGACGCCATCAGCCAGGCCGATTACTACGCCCTGAGCGGCTACCTCCAAAGCGCGTCGTATCGGCTGACGCGGTTTGAGACGTGGGAGAACGACCACAAGATCGCCAAGAAATTGGCGGCAATTGACGAGCGGCTGGCGGGAAAATTCGCGCCGGCCATCGCGACGGTCCTCCGGCCGAAAGTTCAGGCGTTTGCAGCGACGATCGCGTCCCAGGCCGATGCATTGAAAGATGAGCTGGGAGTCTTGGGATCGGACCTCCACGGCGCCGAGGTGATCGTCGATTACGGAAAGTTGTCGGCCGGCGACTGGATGTCGGATGGCTATGTGTTTGGCACGCGGCCGGTTCGCGCGGGAGAGCTGCTGCTCCGCGACCAGGTCGGACTGCCGCCCGATATGGCCATCTATGGCGGCGCATACAGCTTCACGCTGGGCGAAGCGGAGCTAGCGCCGGGAAGTGAAGGGGACCAGGGGCGACTCAGCGGCTGGCTGCGAGCCGGACGGACGCTGAAGACGCCGACCTGGACGCTCCAGGATGGCCACGTCCATTGCCTCGTGGAGGGGGCGGGAAATATCTACGCCGCGGTGGACTCGCACGTGATGATCAATGGTCCGTTGCACGGCGAACTGGCCAAGGAGGCCGGCGCGAGGGGCGACTTGCCGCAGCGGTGGATCACGCTCGACCTGACTCGCTATGCAGGGAATCGCGTGCACTTGGAGTTCAGCCCGAAATATGGCGAGTCTTTCCGCGTGCTGAAGGTGGCGGAAGGCTCGCAGCGGCCGGAAGCGCCGGCGACGCGCAGTAATGCGATCGTCGAGAAGCTGATTGCCGACGCCAAAGGGGAGAAAGGCGCGCTGGTCGATTCGCTCGAAACGCAGATCGGCGTGACGCTGGACCTGCTGGCCGAAAGGAAGATCCCCGACGACAAGCAGCCGCAGGATCGGGCGGCGCTGGCGCAGTGGCTCATTTTTGAGGCCAAGCTCAATCTCAACCCGGATGCCTCGCTACAAGCGCCGCTCGAGGAGCATGCTCGTCAGATGGAGGAAGTGTCGGCCAAACTGCGCCACAATAGCCGCGTCTGCATGGCCATGTGGGACGGCACGAGCGTCGATGAGAACCTGCTCATCCGCGGCAATCACAAGACGGCAGGGCCGGTGGTGCCGCGGCGGATGCTGGAGGCGGTTGGAGAGAAGTCACAGGTCAGAGGTCAGAGGTCAGAAGGCAGCGGCCGGTTGGAACTCGCGCGGCAGCTTGTTGATGGCACGAATCCCTTCCCCGCCCGCGTGATGGTCAACCGTATCTGGCATCACTTGCTGGGCCGCGGCATTGTCGCGAGCACTGACAACTTCGGCGTCCTGGGCGAGCGGCCGACGCATCCGGAACTCTTGGACTATTTGGCGAATCAGCTCATGCACGATGGCTGGTCGGTGAAGCGGATGATTCGCTCGATCGCGCTGTCGAGCACGTATCAGCAGGCCAGCACTCAAAACCCTCTCCCTCCGGGAGAGGGTGGCTTGCGCAGCAAGCCGGGTGAGGGCTCCCCGACGCTATCAGCGGCCGCAGAAGTCGCCGATTCGCAAAACCTGCTGTTTCACCGTGCGAACGTCAAGCGCCTCGAAGGCGAGGCGATCCGCGACGCGATTTTGGCCATTTCCGGCCGGCTCGATCGCAAGCAGTTCGGCCCCAGCGTGCCGGTTCACCTGACGCCGTTCATGCAAGGCCGCGGCCGCCCCGCCGCCAGCGGCCCCTTGGACGGCGACGGCCGCCGCAGCATCTACATCGCCGTGCGCCGCAATTTTCTGCCGCCGATGATGCTGGCCTTCGATACGCCGGTTCCCTTCTCCACGGTTGGCCGCCGCAATGTTTCCAACGTTCCGGCCCAGGCGCTGATCCTGATGAACGATCCGTTCGTGGTGGAGCAGGCGAAGCTGTGGGCGAAGAAGGTGCTCGCCGACCCTGGCAAGATGCCCCATCAGCGGATCGAGCGGATGTATCTGGAGGCGCTTGCGCGGCCGCCAACCGCGAGCGAGACAGAGGCGGTGATACAATTCGTGTCGTCGCAGGCGCGCGAGCACGGACTTGCTGAGGCTCAATACGCGGGCGATGAACGTGCGTGGGCCGACTTGGCCCATGTGCTAGTCAACGCAAAGGAATTCTTATTTGTAGATTGATATTTCAATGTTCCCCTGCCACCGGTACCGCCCTCTGCCGCTCGACCGCCGCGGCTTCCTGCGCCAGGCCGGATGCGGTTTTGGGGCGCTGGCTCTGGCCGCGCTGGCGGCACAAGGGGAAGTCAGTCTCGGAGAGGAAAGCCGCGACCCGCTGGCGCCC
>DASRJP010000031.1:0-3980 GCA_035649415.1 Pirellulaceae bacterium
GGCGGCCAATGGAGGCACTTAGCCTGTATCAACGACTCCGACTCAACCACCCGACTCAAGCCGACTCATCTCGCGAGCGAATCGCGCCTGCTGAGTTAGCGCAACCGCCTAGGGGACAATAGTTTAGTTAACGTGAGGCGGGCCAAAATGCATACCGCACAACCGACTCAAAAACCGACTCACTCGGACGAGTGCGTCTTTGATCTTTGACAATTTACATGACTGTTGTGCACCAGAGCAGGACTAGGGGCTAGGGGCTAGGGGCTAGGGGTTGGTCGGCTCTGACCTCTGACCTCTAACTACTCCGCTTCCTCAATCGGCGTGGCGCCTGGCGGCGGAGTGCCACCGCCGGCGCGGACGTACTTGGTGCGCATCTGCGCATACTCCTGCGGCGTGGGGAGCTCTTCCTCAATTTCGCCGCCGGCCACCGCCTGGTCGAACAGCTTCTGGAGATAGGGGCGGCACCAGCCGCAGCCGGTCCCGGCGCCGTAGCAATCGGCAAGCTGGGCCACGCGCTTGGGCTTCTCCACGCGAAGGTAATTGATCACCTTGCGCTTGGTGACGTGGAAGCAGAGGCAGAGTTCGTCATCGAGGTCCATCGGTGCATTATAGGCGAACGTCCGGCGTCAGTTCGCGGAGGTCGAGGCGGCTTCCTCGCCCGCCGCTTTCCGCTTCCGCAGCTCCTGAAACTCATGGTGCAGCTTGTCCAGCTCCTCTTCGGACAGCTCTTCCAGGTCCACCAGCCCCGTCCGCGCCTCGGCCACGGCGCGGATCAGCTCGTCGAGCTTGAGGTGGATCGCCTTGGCGTCGCGGTTCTGGGTGTTCTGGATGAGAAACACCATCAGGAACGTGACGATCGTGGTCCCCGTGTTGATCACGAGCTGCCAGGTGTCCGAATAGTGGAACAGCGGACCCGTGGCCGCCCACAACAGAATGACTGCGACCGCCAGGAGAAAGGCCCAGGCCGTTCCCACGAGTTCGGAGATGGCATGAGCAATCTTGTGAAAATGTTCTCGCATGCGATGGTCTCCCACAGCAATCGTAGGAGCACCGGTGCACAGTGGTCAACTTACGTCTTGCGCCACACAGATGCGGTAACCGTCCGGATCGAGCACTTCGATCTCCCGCATCTGATAGAACGCGTCGGTCGGACCGCGGTCGAGCTTGATTCCCGCAGACTCCAGCGCCGCGATTTCTGCCGCGATGTCCGCCAAGCGGATGTACATGTCCCAAATGCCGCCCGGGCCATTGGGACGGACGCGATCGGGCGATTCGGCCAGCGAGAGCATGATCTCAAAGCCGCCGCACCGGACCATGGCGAAGCAGGTGGGCTCGCCCCACAGCGAATGCTCGGTGAATCCGAGCCTGGAATAGAAGTCGAGCGACCGCGGCATGTCGGCCACGACGAAGAGGGGCGTGGTGGTATAAATTTTCGCGTGTGGAGTGGACATGGATGCTCCCTTGGATCAATTTGCGCCAACCTATCCAGCTCCTGTCGCCAGCCGCAGTGCAATTCGGCAGGCGTCCTGATACCCCTTGATGTCGAGCATCTCGCTTGTCATGTGGACGTTCATCTGGCCGCAGCCGAGCGTGACGGCGGGAATGCCGTGGGCATTGAGCCAGTTGGCGTCCAAGCCGCCGTTGCTGATGGCCAGCAGGGGCTCGCGGCCGGCGGCAGTCACTGCTGCCTGCGCGAGCTTCACGCAGTCGCTGGCCGGATCGAGCTTGAAGGCCTCGTAGTCGAGCCGGCCGTCGATCGTGACCCGGCCGCGCTTGCCTTCCCAGGACTTAACTTCCTTGGCGGCTCGCTGAAACGACTTCTCGATTTCGCGAATGATCTTCTCCCGGAATTTTGGATTGTGGCTGCGGGCTTCGGCGCGAATGGCAACGCGATCGGTGACGACGTTCGTCGCGTCGCCGCCGGCAAACACGCCGACGTTGCTGGTGCCGCGCTGCTTTCCCCTTTCGACCAGCCCGTGCCAGCCGCCGCGGTGCAAGTCGGCAATCGCGAGCGAAGCGATGGCAATCGCGCTCACCCCCCGCTCCGGCGCGACGCCGGCATGGCTGGCGACCCCTTCGACGGCGATGTCCATGCGATAGCCGCCGGTAGCGCCGATGGTCACCTTTTCGGGTGCGCCGCCGTCCCAGTTGAAGCACATGGCGGGCTTGCCAAGGAGGTTTTTCTGCAGATGCCGCGCCCCTTGCAGGCCGACTTCCTCCTGGATGAACCAGCAGAAGGTGAGCGGCGGGTGTGGGAGGTTGTGCTTGAGGATTTCCAGTGCGGCCGTGAGGATCGTCGCGGCGCCGGCCCGGTCGTCGCCTCCGAGGCCGGTGGCCGGGTTGCCAGAGCGGACATAATCCCCGTCGAGCTGCGGTTTACAGCCGACGCAGATCGGCACGGTGTCCATGTGGGCCGAGAGCATTCGCCGCGGCGCTTTGAGCGTGCCGGGGAGTTTCAAGATCAGGTTGCCCGTGTTCCCCTTGATGAGGGTGTGTTGGTGGGCGTTGTCGGTGGTGATCGCATCTGGAGGAGCGCCGGCGGCGAGCAGCTCTTCGCAAATGAACTTCGCCACCATCGATTCCTCTCCGCTCTTGCCGGGAATGGCCATCAGGGCCAGGACCAGGTCGAGGGAAGACGAGGGGCTAGGGGATTTCGTTTTGGCCACGGTAATTGCTTAAAGCGGCATCGTTACGGAAAGTGAAGACTCCTATGATAACGAATGACCAATGACCAAGCCCCAATGACCAATGAAACTCTGACGCATTGGTCATTGGGGCTTGGTCATTGGTCATTCAATTAGCATTCCCGTTTCCAAGTTGACGCGGAACCGCCACAACCCTCGCTCATTTCCCATGCGATTGTTCCTCGCCGGCATCATGCAAGGCTCTCATGCGGGGGTCGAGATGCACCCGCAAGTCTACCGCGGGCAGTTGCGAAAGCTGCTCGAGCAGCATTTGCCGCAGGCGGAGGTGTACGATCCGCTGGCCGACCACCAGATGTCCCTTGACTACGATTTCGATCAGGGCCGGTCGGTCTTTTTGCACCACAACCGAATGTGCGCGGAGACGGACGTGCTCTTGGCCTTTGTGCCGGAAGCGTCGATGGGGACCGCGATTGAGATGTGGGAGGCGTGGCGGCATGGGCGGATTGTCATCACGATCGGCCCGCTGGCCCACAACTGGTCGGTCAAGTTTCTCAGCCACGTGCTCTATCCCGATCTGGCGGCCTTTGAGGCGGAGCTCACCAGCGGGCGGCTGGCGGAGCGGATCGAGGAACTGAGGGCTGTCTTAAAGCCCAGCGGCGGATAAGAATGACCAATGTCCAAGTCCCAATGACCAATGAACCGCTCCCATTGGTCATTGGGACTTGGTCATTGGTCATTTCTCGTGCAGCACTTACTCGAGCCCACCGCCGATCTGAAGTCCTGGCTGGCCGACCGCGGCCATCCGGCGTATCGCGCTGCGCAGGTTCGCAAGTGGATCTACGAGAAGCGAGCTGGCAGCTTCGACGAGATGACCGATCTGCCGAAAAAGCTGCGGGATGATCTGGCGGCCAAGTGGCAGATCTGGACGAGCAAGATCGCCCGCCACGAGCAGTCGCCCGATGGGACCGAGAAGTTGCTTTTGGAGCTGGCGGACGGCGGCCGCATCGAGTGCGTGCTGCTGCGGGATGACGACCGCCGCAGCATTTGCATCAGCACGCAGGTGGGCTGCGCCATGGGCTGCGTCTTTTGTGCCAGCGGCTTGGACGGCGTGGATCGCAACCTGACCACGGGCGAAATCGTCGAGCAAATGCTGCTGCTGGCGCGGCTTCTGCCAGCGGAAGAGCGAATCGGCTACATCGTGGTGATGGGGATGGGGGAGCCACTGGCCAACCTCGATGACCTGCTGCCGGCACTGGAAATCGCCAGTGCCGACGACGGCCTGGGAATCAGCCAGCGGCGGATCACGATCAGCACGGTAGGACTGCCGAAGCAGCT
>DASRJP010000032.1:0-34595 GCA_035649415.1 Pirellulaceae bacterium
ACGGCAATTGGCGCTGTTGATTCCCATCAGGCCCGAGAAAGACGATCCGGCGCAGGAGCACTGGCTGCCGTATCCGCTGGCGTTCTGGGAGGCACTCCGGTCGCAGGCGACGAGGCAGGAGGCCAACCCGCTGACGCAGCAGTTTGCAGAAATGCTCGGCGCATATGCGTCGGACCGGCCGACGGATTTTCAGCGGGCGCTGACGCAGTACCAGGCGGAGCTGAAAAAGCTAGCGCCGCCGGACTTTGTTGAGGACAAGGTCGCGTCGGAGTCGTATTTCAATCATGTCTCGCCGTTTTACGTGGGCGCGACGCTGTACGTGCTGGCGCTCGTCGTGGCGCTGGGCGGATTCTTGTTCCAGTCGCGGCCGGCAAACCTGGCGGCCATGACGATCATCATCGTGACGCTGATTCTGCACACGCTGGCGCTGGCCGCACGGATTTATATCTCAGGGCGGCCGCCGGTGACCAATCTGTATTCGTCGGCGGTCTTTATCGGCTGGGGGTGTGTGCTGTTCTGCCTGGTCGCCGAGACGCTCTTCCTCAATGGACTGGGGAACATCGTGGGAGCCCTCACCGGCTTCGCGTCGCTGCTCATCGCCTACTTCCTGGCGGCCGGGGGCGATACGATCTCGGTCCTCCAGGCGGTGCTCGACACGCAATTCTGGCTGGCGACGCACGTCGTGCTCATCACGCTCGGCTACACGGCCACCTACCTGGCCGGCTTCTTCGGCCTGTGCTACGTGATCCTCGGCATTTGCACGCCGCGGCTTTCGGAGAACGTGCGCGCGGAGCTGGCGCGGATGATCTACGGCGTGACCTGCTTTGCCATCACGCTGAGCTTTTTCGGCACGGTGCTCGGCGGCCTGTGGGCGGACGATTCGTGGGGCCGCTTCTGGGGCTGGGACCCGAAGGAAAACGGCGCGCTGATCATCGTGCTGTGGAACGCCCTGGTGCTGCACGCCAAATGGGACAAGCTGGTCAAGGACCGCGGGCTGGCGCTACTTGCCATCTGCGGCAATATCGTAACGAGCTGGTCATGGTTCGGCGTCAACGAACTGGGGCTGGGCTTGCACTCCTACGGCTTCACTGAGGGGGTGCTGCGAGCGCTGGGGACGTTTGCCATCTACATGCTCGTCTGCGTCGGTTTCGGGCTGTTGCCGCTGCGACTTTGGTGGAGCGAGAACCGCAAGAATCCGCAGGAGCTGTCCGGTCCCATCGGCGTCACGTTTGCGATGGTCAACGTGGCCTTTTTGTCGGCGTTCACGTACTACGCGTACGTGTATCTCGCCTGACGACAAATTGCCCCTCATTGTCGCTCGTTAACGGCGTCGGTATGCTGCCGGGTGTGGCGTGACTTCGTCGTTTCAGCGGCGGCGTGCCGCGAATTTCCGCTCCCGCCGCCTGACGCCGCTTCGCTTTTGCCAGAGGAGAACCACAGATGGCCTACACGCTTCCGGCGCTGCCTTACGCCAATAACGCCCTCGAGCCGCACATCGACGCGCGGACGATGGAAATTCATCACACCAAGCACCATCAGGCCTACATCAACAACGTCAACACGGCCATCAAGGATTCGGAGCTCGAGAAGCTGAGCGTCGAGCAGCTCATTTCCGATTTGAACAAGGTCCCCGAAAGCATTCGCACCACGGTGCGCAACAACGGCGGCGGGCACGCTAACCATTCGCTCTTTTGGACGATCATGGGCCCGGGGGGCGGCGGCAAGCCGAGCGGCGAGCTGGCCGCGGCAATCGACAGCGCGTTTGGCAGCTTCGATTCGTTCAAGGAAGCGTTCGCCAAAGCCGGCGCGACGCGGTTTGGCTCCGGCTGGGCCTGGCTTTCGGTCGCTGGCGGCAAGCTGGAAGTTTCCAGCACGGCCAATCAGGACAGCCCGCTCATGGAAGGCAAGAAGCCCATACTTGGCCTGGACGTGTGGGAGCACGCCTACTACCTCAACTACCAGAACCGCCGGCCGGACTACATTGCCGCGTTCTGGAACGTGATCAACTGGAACGAAGTGGCCAAGCGGTTTGCAGCGGCTAAGAAGTAGTCGTCTCGGCCGAACGAGCGCGTTCACGGGTTAACCGCCGCGGCCCGCGTATGCGAAGCGGGTAGATGGCAAGATTGCCGCGGCGGCGGCGAATATCCTTCCATTGGTTTCGCAGCTCACCATGAGGAGGGAAATGACCACGACTACCGTCTTACCGCGGCCCAACACGCACTCGATCGTGATCGGCTACCTGTGCTGGGTCTTTGGATTCATGGGGCTACACCGCTTCTACTACGGCAAGCCGGTAACCGGGTTGATCTGGCTATTCACGGGGGGCCTGTGCCTGATCGGCTGGATCGTGGATGCCTTCTTGATTCCCAGCATGGATGCCGAGGCCGACGGAAAATACGTCCCCGGCCCGATCGACTACACGGCCGCCTGGCTATTGCTCATCTTCCTCGGCTTGTTCGGCATCCACCGGTTCTACATGGGAAAGGTTGTCAGCGGGATTATCTGGCTGTGCACGGCCGGCTTGCTTGGCCTAGGGCTGCTCTACGACCTGTGTACGCTCAATGACCAGGTGAACGAAATCAATGCCCGCAGCCCGCTGGTGATCCGGTAGGACAGGTTTTCAACCTGTCCTGAATCAATTCACGTGCGATAGGTTACAAACCTGTCCTACGTTGAGGTACACTCTCCGCAAGTCGCTCATTCCTCTTGCGGAGACAACCACCATGACTCGGCTCGCTTTGCTGCTGGCATTCGCTGCCTCACCCCTACTCGCCCAGGAGCTTCCCGATCCAGCCAAGGCCAAGACGGTCGAAGTGTTCCGCGTGCCCAGTTACTGCGAAGGCGTCGTGTTCGATCACGAGGGGCGCGGCTACATCTCCTGGAAGGACACGATCACCCAGTTCACGCTCGACGGCAAACACAAAGTTTGGGCCGTCACCGGGGCCCCCAATGGACACAAAATCCTGGCCGACGGCACTCACCTGGTTTGCGACGCCATGCACCACGCGGTGCTGAAAATCCCCGCCGACGGCACGCTGAAATTTTCGGCGGAAGGGAAGCTTCTCAACCTGGCCAGCAGCGAGTGCGGCGGCAAGCCGCTCCGCGGACCCAATGACCTGACGCTCGACACGCCCAATGGCGGTTTCTACTTCAGCGACCCAGGCGACAGCGATCTGAAGAACCCAATCGGCACGGTCCATTACGTGGACAAAGCCGGAAAGACACACCTGGTCGATTCGGGCCTGGCCTTCCCCAACGGCATTGCCCTGACTGCCGACGGCAAGAAGCTCTACCTGGCCGAGAGCCAAACCAACCAGATTCACATTTACGACGTGAGCGGCCCGGGCAAAGTCGGCAAGCGAAATAAGTTCGCCGATCTGCCGAAGCATCCGTCCGGCGACATTTTGCAGGACCAGCCCGATGGCATCTGCCTCGACGCGGCCGGCAATTTGTACGTGGCCCACTACGGCATGAAGCAGGTACAGGTCCTCGACCCTAGCGGAAAACTCATTCGCCAGTACGACGGCGGCAACGTCACCACCAGCAACGTCGCCTTCGGTGGCCCCAAGCACGATCAGCTTTTCATCACCGGCGGCATTGGCAAGGAATCGGGCGAAGGAGGCCTGTTCCGCATCGACCTCGGCGTGAAGGGGCTGGTGATTTTGCCAAAGAAGAACTGACGTTCTTAGCCGGAGGACAACGTCCTCCGGTAGACGTGCCGCGTTCCGGAGGACGTTGTCCTCCGGCTAAGGGCAAGTTAACGTAGCACTCCAAACGGCCCCAGATCGATCTGCGGCGTTTCGCCGAGCAGTAGCTGGCTCATGACGACCGCCACTGCCGGCGACAAATAGAGCCCGCTGCGAAAATGACCGGCGGCGACGAACGCGTTCGCATGTCCGGGCAGCCGGCCCATGTACGGTAGCCCGTCCAGCGAGCCAGGACGCAGGCCGGCCCAGGTTTGCTCGACTTCGGCGGCGGCTAGCGTCGGCACGAGCTGGCAGGCAAACTGCGTGAGCTCGCGGATCGCTTCGCTGGTGGTCCGCTTGTCGAAGCCGACTTCCTCTTCGGTCGAGCCGGCCAGCAGCCGCCCGTCGTCGCGCGGCACCAGATACCGCGAACCTTCGTTGACGATTCGCGCAAGTGGCGGGCGCTGACAGCGGAACAAGACGATCTGCCCGCGGATCGGCAGCACGTTCAGCGGCACTCCGAGCTGGGCCATTAGCTGGCCAGTCCAAGCGCCGGCGGTGTAGCAGTAGCCGCCGGCGCGAATCGGGCCAGCGCTGGTTTGGAGCTCGACAATCTGCCCTCGCTGGATGACTGCCTGCGCGGCCTCGACGTGCGGCGTCACTTCCACTCCCCGTGCCGCACACGCCGCCGCCAGCGCCTGTAAATGGCGCGGGTTGCGAAGCTGCGCTTCGTCCGGCGCCAGGTAACAGGCACGCACCCGAGCCGCACCGCTTCCCAGCGAAAGGCCGGGCTCCAGACCCGGCAATTCGTCGAGCGGCACCCGCTCCACGAGTATTCTCTCTTCGCGGCTCGCTTCCACCCAGGCAGCCAATGCCGCGGCCTCTCCCGCGGTGCGCGCCACGTGCCAGCCGCCGCAGCGGCGGTAACCGGTGTCGATCCCCGTTTCGCTTCTAAGTTCGGCGGACCACTCGACGTGCAGTTGGCTGGCCAGTGCACGCAATCGATCGTACGGATGCAGCGCGTGCGACAGCGATGCGGGCGGCAGGATGCCTGCCCCGGCCCAGGAGGCTTCCTTCCCGGGCTGGCCGCGGTCGATAAGCCGCACACGGCTGCCGCGACGTGCTAACTGCCAGGCCAGCGATAGGCCGATGACACCGCCGCCGATGATTGCGAAATCGTACATCGTCAGGCGCCAGTAGCGGAGACAGCCGGCGGAGCCCAGCGGGCGATCGTTTGCCGCAGCTGGCGCAGCGGCGCATCCGCTTCAGTCACGCTCGGCGTGAGCCGCTCGTAGAGAGCGACCAGATCCGCATGATCGTCCACATCGCGCCACGGCGGAAGCAGCGAGAAGCCGATTCCCGCTTTGGTCAGGCGCCGGATCGTACACTCGCCGAGCGACGACGTGCTCCAAGGCATGTGATCGAAGATCGGCGGCACGTCTCGCGCTGCGCCGATCAGGTAATAGCCCCCATCGGCACTCGGCCCGATCACGACCGGGCAATCGCGGAGCCGCTGGAAAGCATCTTCTACGAGGGAGGTGGGCAGGTCCGGGCTGTCCGCGCCGACCAGCACGACTCGCTCTTGTCCAGCGCCAAACCCATTTGCGAACAATCGCTGCATGCGGTCCCCCAAATCGCCAGGCTGCTGGGGCACGACCGACCAGTGGCCGGTCATCTCGCCCACCAGATGGGCAAACTGCGGCACGGCTTCGTCCGGCGTGGCCGCCAGCCAACGCTCGTCCCCTTGGCTCGCCATTCGGGCCAGCGTGGTCTCCACAAACTGCTGGTGCAATTCCGCCGCGGCGCGGTCGCCGATGACGGCGGCCAGGCGGGTCTTGACCTGGCCCGGCGCCCAGAACTTGGCCAGCACGGCCAGCAGCCGGCGGTCATGAGCCATGTCGCAGCAGCCTTTGCAGGAGAACTTCGTTCACTCGCCCGCGGAAGCGTTCTCGACCGTTAATGATTACCACGGGAACGCACGTGTCATAACGGGCGCGCAGCTCAGGGGACGCGTCGATATCGACTTTTTGCGGCGCAAGGCCATGGCGACGGAGGAGCTGCTCCGCTTCATCGCACAGGTGGCAGCCAATGCGCGTAAAGAGGAGTACCTGGTGAGTCATCTTGGCGGACGGCCGCGCTTTGGAAGCGCTCGAAATCGACGGTCGGCAAAAAAAAGCAACCCCGATAGGAGCCACGATTTCGATCAGCCGAAAACGACCGATGTCTGGCGTTTTTCGCGGGGAAACCGGGCGCTCCAGGCCCAATCACGATTCTTCGCCAGTAGTGGTTTTTAGTCAACGCGAGGGTGGTGACAGTTTGAAGTGGCCCGATTCTTGCTAAAATAGGTGGAAAGATGCTTTACGCCTGCCCCTAGCGGGTGTAACCTTTTCATCGTTTTCTCATTCCGAGTTTTTCCCGTCCATTCCGACATCCTCGAACCGCCCGTGGCTGCTTTCCGGGCGCAGGCGCCAACCGTCGAGGATGCCTTTAGTTTTTCGGCAAGGAGCGCGGCCGACATACGGGGAGACTGTTGACTCTGCTTTGAAGGTGCATCGGGGCTGACATCGCCAAGCAACGTCCAACCCTCGCGGTATGGCCAGTTTAAGCGTCGCCAGTTTCATTGACTACGTCGAGCGCAGCCAACTCGTCGAAGAAGAGGCGCTGCGCAAATCCCTCGACCTGTTGCGGTCTCAAAGCGGCGGCGCGCTGCCCGACGATGCGGACGTTGTGGCCGCCCACCTGATCCAGGCCAGCCTCTTGACCGCCTGGCAGTGCGAGATGCTCTTCAGCCGCAAGTACAAAAAATTCAAGCTCGGCAAGTACAAACTGCTGCGGCATATCGGTTCGGGCGGGATGAGTGCCGTCTATTTGGCCGAGCACACGATGCTCAAGCGGCAGCGGGCGATCAAGGTGCTGCCGAAAAAGCGAGTCAACGATTCGTCGTACCTGGCGCGGTTCCATCTCGAAGCGCAGGCGACCGCCTCGCTGGACCACCCCAACATCGTGCGGGCGTACGACGTCGATAACGACGGCGACCAGCATTACCTGGTGATGGAATACATCGAGGGGAAGGACTTGCAGACGATCGTCAAGCAGGAAGGATCGCTGCCGCTGGAATTGGCCTGCAATTATGTGGCTCAGGCGGCCGAAGGATTCACCTACGCTCACGAAAACAACCTGATCCACCGCGACGTCAAGCCGGCCAATCTGCTAGTGGATGAAAAGGGGGTCGTGAAAATCCTGGACCTGGGTTTGGCGCTGTACGCCGACGAGGAGAACGCCTCGCTCACCGTCGCTCACAATGAAAATGTGCTGGGAACGGCGGATTACCTGTCTCCGGAGCAGGCGGTCAACAGCCACAAAGTGGACTCGCGGACGGACATTTACAGCCTGGGCTGCACGCTTTACTTCCTGCTGACCGGCCATCCGCCGTTTCCCGAGGGGACGCTCGCCCAGCGGATTGCCAAGCACCAAACGCAAATGCCGGAGGACATTCGCAAAGACCGGCCGGAATGCCCGCGCGACCTGGTGGATATCTGCGTGAAGATGATGCAGAAGAAGCCGGAACGCCGCTACCAGACGATGCGGGAAGTGGCCGACGCCCTGGAGACGTGGCTCTCCAATCACGGTTACAAGTTCGAGCCCGGCAGCACGGAAATGGCGCTCAAGGCGGCAGCCCTCACCTCCGGCGCCCGACGTCCCGTCCGCGTCGGCAGCGGGTCGTCCAGCGGCTCGCGCAGCGGCAGTCGTCCCGGCGGATCTAGCGGGGGCCACCGGCTGCTTCCCAGCCCGGCCGGCGATACCGTCTCCGACGAGACCAAAGAAGGGACGGTCAAAGGACTCGATCCTTCCAAAGAACATAAGAGCGGCGACTCGGGCCGCGGCAAAGCGCCCGGGAAGTCCGACAAGCCGCTCCCCGTCGCCAAGCCGATCAGCAATCCCGCCGTTCGCCCGACTGAATCCGACAAGGACCTGATTCTCAAGTTGAATACCGCGGGACCAACGGCCAACAAACCGATTAGCACCGCGACGCCCGCCGCGGGCACGCGCCCAATCGAGCCGAAACGTTCACCAGCCGCCGCCACCACCCAGAAAAAGCCGGAGTTACCTGCCAGGCCAGCGCCGCAGCCCAAGGTGAAGAAGGCCGATCAGATGTGGATTTGGGGCGTGATTATAGCGGTGCTTATTTTGGCGGTCGTGGCCGGTGTTGGGGCGCTGGTCATGATGAATCAGCAAGCGCCCGCTCCCGGTCCCAGCGGATTGGACACGAGCCAGTCAGCGACCGAGCGGCACTCTTTTGCGTCCTGACGCGACACCGGCATGCGACCTTCTGTCGCGTCCCTTCTTTGCCGCACTGTGCAGCCCAGCGGGGGTCCGGTTTTGACGGCTCGAAATCCTCTCTTTTCGTCTTCCACGTCCAGGTCGAAGCCAATCGCAAGTCCTTTCCAAATAGTCACTTGCGAATAATGCTTGAATTCTACCTATCGGGGTTCGTAGGATGGGAGTGGAGCAAAACGATGGGTCCAAGGAAGGGTCCCGAAACAGAGCCAAAAAAAGGCCCGGAGCGTGGGCCAGGACGGCAAGTCATGGTTCGCAGAGAGACGCCTCGCTACCCCAAGTTGAACGCCAGAGTCCATGTTCCCCCGGAGCCACATCACCCGAAAGCAGGCTGCTTCGGCGCGAAACCGCGCCGTGGTGTCCCAGCGCGTCGTGGCCGCGGGAATGGGGGTGCGGGCGACGCGGGCCCCGCTGCGGGGGCCATACCTGCCTCCCGAGGAATGGTATGAACCGGGGAGCAGCGGAGGCGATAGCTACCGCGTGATCGTCAAACCGCCGGGCGAGGGCTATCGGCACGTGCTAACTTCCGAAGACGTCCGCTGCCGGCTGGCACAGCTTCCGGACTGGATGCGTCAGCCGCTGGAAGTCGTGCAAATGAGCCAGATGACGCGGAAAAAGCGGATTGCTCCTTGCTACGGCATGCAGTGGGGATCGACGATCTACCTGTATCCGATTGAAGAGAACCTGGTTGAGACGTTCACCGATCCGCCCAAGCCGGCACAGCAAATCGAAGCCCGCATGTATGGCGCTCGGTGGGTGCAATCGAGCCGCCGCGAATGGAAGCTGGTTTGGACCGAGTCGGCAATTCGAGACTTTTACCTGAATAACGTTCTCATTCACGAGCTCGGGCACGTGCTGGACAGCCGCAATTCCCGGTCGCTGGATCGCGAACGGTTTGCCGAGTGGTTCGCGGTCGAGCATGGATACAAAGCCAGCCGCCGCGCCGAACTGGTCCAGCAGGCGTCCGCGAAGTACATCGTCCGCCGGCACCACCGGAAAGGGTGAGTACAAGACCCCCCATGAGCCGCTTAAAGTAGCGCAAGCGGCTCGCGGTCTGCGCCGACGAAGGGGGTTTTGGGCCTTATAATAACGCACCTAAAGGGCTGCTGACCGAATTGGCCGCTGGGGGGCCTAGTAAGGGGACTTGCTGATGACGCTTCGCCGGCTAGCTGCCTTGACGGCGCTATGTCTTGTCTTGACCGCCGCGAATTCCAATTTCGCTGGCGCCGCGCCGACCGCCGAACAGCGCAAGGAAATTGCCGCCATCGGCACGCTGCTAACGAAGGCGGGAAACCTCTACAAGGAAAGCAATCTCAAGGAAGCAGGGGAGGCGATCAAGGAAGCGCAGTCGCGCCTCGAAAAGCTCGCCGCCGAAGGGGATGAGCAGGTCATTACGCAGTTATCGGCGCCTTATAGCCGGCTGCTGAGGGCTCATTCGCTGCTGGAGCTCGAGGGAATCAAACTGCCTGAACTTAAACCGCTGGAGAAAAAAGGGGACAAGCCGGCGGCCGGCGCAGGGACCATCAGCTTCGTCAAGGATGTCGCGCCGATCATCGTCTCCCGCTGCGGAAACTGTCACGTCCGAAATTCGCGTGGTGATTTGTCGATGGCAACGTATGACTCGCTCATGAAGGGATCCAAAGCCGGCAAGGTGGTCTTTGCCGGCGACCCTTCTGGCAGCGTGGTGATCGAGAAGATCGTGGGGAAGGAAATGCCGCCAAACGGCGCCGGCATTCCCGACGCCGAAACCGAGAAGCTGAAGAAATGGATTGCTGAAGGGGCGAAGTTCGACGGGCCGGATGCGACGGCCAATCTCACAATGCTCGTTGGCAATATTCCGGCGCCGCAGCCGCCAAAGATCGAGGTCAAGACCGCGACCGGCAAGGAGACGATCAGCTTCTCGAAGGACGTGGCGCCCGTCCTGGCAAAGAACTGCATGGGCTGCCACGGCACCAATCAGCCGCGCAACAATTTCAGTTTGAACACGTTCGAGGGGCTGCTCCGCGGTGGCGACGGCGGAGCGCCGATCATGCCGGGAAAGGGAGCCGACAGCTTTCTCGTCAAAAAGCTCAAGGGAACGGCCAGCGGCCAGCGAATGCCCGTCAACCTTCCGCCGCTGGCGGATGACGTGATCGCCAAAATCGAGAAATGGATCGACGAAGGGGCAGCCTACGACTGGAGTGACGCGAAGATTCCGATTGCCCAGGTCGCGGCACTATCGCGGGCCATGAGCGCCACGCACCAGGAATTGAGCGCCGACCGGGCGAAGCTGGCGTTGGAAAACTGGCGGCTGGGAATGCCGGGAATCGACGCCGATCGGGAGGAGTCGGAGAATTTCTTGATACTCGGAAACTTGGGGCCTAACGCACTGCGGAACGTGGCGGAACGGGCCGAGGCGATAACGCCGAAAGTCGGCGCGATTCTCAAGGCGCCGGACGGTCAGCCTCTGCTCAAAGGTCGGATGACGATCTTCGTATTTCGCGACCGATATGAATACGGCGAGTTTGGAAAGATGGTGGAGCAGCGCGAACTGCCGCCGACTTGGCGCAGCCACTTTCGCTTCAGCGTCGTTGATGCTTATGCCGCGCTGATGCCGCCCAAGACGGCCGACGCGTCGATCGACGCGATGCTGGCGGAACAGATCGGCGCTTGCTATGCAGCATCGCTGGGAAAGACCGGTTCGCCGCGCTGGTTCGCAGCGGGAACAGGTCGGGTCGTCGCCTCGCGCATCGATGGCAAAGACGCGCGAGTGGCCGCCTGGGACGACGCCGTGCTCGACGTCGTCGCCAGAATGCCCGCCGCGGATGCATTCATCGCCGGAAAGCTCGACGCCGATTCGGCAGATATCGCCGCCTACAGCTTCGTCAAGTTCCTCATGACCGACAGCCGCAAGTTCGGCGTGCTGCTCGATCAGCTCCGCAAGGGAGGAGACTTCACCCAGACCTTCGGCCAGGTATACGGCGCCAGTCCCAATCAACTGTGCGACATCTGGGTTCGCAAGCCACCCGCCCGCAGCGCGGGGGGAAAGAAGGCGGGGAAGAAGTAGTTCCCGCGGCGGTGTGCAGTCGTGAACCGATCACCTACATCGAGCCGATTTGAATCAGCTCGTTAAGGCTCCCCGACCGAAAACCCGACAGGTCGATCGTCACCAGCCGGAAGCCCACGCGCCTTAGCTCCGCTTCCAGCGCTTCGCGCAGAGGCGAGCTGCACAAACGGGAGATCTCTTCCCGCGGCACTTCCACGCGAGCCAGGTCCCCTTCGTGATACCGCACGCGGCACACGCGGAAGCCGTTTTGCCGCAAGAATTGCTCGGCCCGATCGATCATCGCCAGACGGTCCGGCGTTACCTCTTGTCCATAAGCGACCCGGCTGGAAAGGCACGGACTGGCCGGCTTGTCCCATACCGAAAGTCCCCACTCGGCCGCTAACTGGCGCACCTCCGCTTTGGTCAGGCCGCATTCGGCTAGTGGACTGCGGACGCGATGCTCGCCCGCCGCCTGCATCCCGGGGCGATAGTCGTCCGCGTCGTCGGCATTCGCGCCGTTGACGATGGTGCAGGCGCCTAGTTCCGGCAGGATTCGCTCGATCTGTTCGTAGAGTTCGGTCTTGCAGTGGTAACAGCGGTCCGGCGCATTGCGCACGTACTGTGGCTGCGAGAACTCTTGCGTATCGATGACCAAATGCCGAATGCCAATGTGGGCAGCGACTTGCTTTGCAGCGGATAGCTCGCCATCCGCCAGACTGGCACTAGCGCCGGTGGCGGCAATGGCCTTTTCCCCCAGGGCCAGGTGCGCCGCCTGGGCGACCACGGCGCTGTCCACGCCGCCTGAAAAAGCGACGACGCAGCTTCCCAGCTCGCGGAGGGCTGCGATCAATCGATCGCACTTAAGGTCCAACTCGGAAGTCATGGCATTCAAAAGACAATTCTCCGCCGCAATGCCGTGGGCCCGGGTTTTTGAGAGCCCGCAAGTAAAAAGTGGGAGCCAGAGCCTTGGGGAGAGTTATTCGACGGATGCGCGGGTAGCGCACGGGCGTCGACTGGACTCGCAACCGCGGCCAAATTCGGCTCCCCTGCGGACTTGTATCGGCTCCCCAAAAAAGTTCCAGGCGCAGACACGAGCATGGCAGAGGATTGTCGTGGGGAATGGTATCAGCGGCCCGCCGGGCGGACAAGTCTGAACCGTGATGCTGAAGACAAGTGGCAATTGGCCGACACGTCACGCTTGAAATCAACAAGGAAATTCACCGATGCAACTGCCACACATTCCGTAGCCGCTGTTGAACCTCGGGTGGAATCGACGGCGAGAAGGCAAACGTCACGCGGCTGCCGCGCCGATAGCCGCGGATTTCCCCCTGAATGAGACCGAATTCGGTGCAGATCGACTGGGCCGCTTCCAGAAATGCGGTCGTCGATTTGCCGCGAACCACCCGCAGCCTTCCCTGCTCGAGAGCCAGCAGCAAGACGCACGGCGGCCGGGCCGCATACCACAGGCCCCCGATGACCAGTGCGCCAATCCCGATGGCCACAGCCATGTTGATCAGGTCAGCCATTGCACCAGCGGTCCAAACGCAGTTGGCCCGGCATCTACTCGTTGGCCTCGCGCACCATCGGCTCCAGCACCTTCGTGTTGCGCTCGATGGCGATCACGACCGTGCGCTGCTCGACGCCGTCGGCACTGCTGGCCACGACCGGCAGCACTTGTCGCTTGTCGGGCATGCTCAGCCGCACCGTAAAGCTGCCGTCGGGCCGCAGCTTGACCGGCTCACCCGCCAGCATCACGCGGGCATCCGACTTGGTCTTGCCGAAGAGAATCATCTCGGCATCGACATGAAAGCCGAAATCGCGATGGCGGTTGAGAATCCGTTCGGCGCCGCTGCCAAACTGGGCGGAGGTTGGATTGAGCATGGGGCGCTTGAGCCGTTCCTCGAACAACTCCTGGAGGTCGCCGCTGGAATGCTCCTCCGAATAGCCGCCGCTCATCGCGTAGACTTTCTCGTAGTTGGCGGCGATGTCAGACCAGTTGTCGTCGATTGCGTCGCTGCTGCCGGGCGCCGGAGTCGTAACGGCCTGGCTGCGGGCGATCACATAGAATTTGCCGTTGCTGGCGCGGTAGCCGATGTCCACCCGGAAGCTGTGAGGCGGCTCAGCGACCTCGATGTACCAGTTGTTGACTCCGCCGTGAATCTCGACCTCGCGCACGACCCGCTCGGCAGTGCTGGTGGTCAGACCGCCATCGACTTCCAGCAACCGCAGGCACGGCCGGGCAGTGTGCCAGTAGGCAGCCAGTGCAGCTTCGGCACGTTTGACGCTGTGCGGCGTGACAGTCCAGACGGCTTGCAGCCAATAGGAGTCGCGGACCATCAGGACGATGCGGTCGCGCGCCGGCCTTCCGTTTCCACGAATGGTGGACGAGCGGTAGGAGAGATCTTTGAGCCGCTCGCGCTCGGCATGTACCTTTTGGATGCGGACGACGGCTTTGGCGGATTTTGCCGCGCGGCCGTGAGCTTTACCGTTTAGTCTGGCGGCATGGTTCTTGGCAGGCCGCACGACCCGCGTGGCCGCGGGTCGCCTGGTGGATTTACTGGATCTTGTTGCGTCTCTTGAATTGGCCTGTGCTTTCGCTCGTCGGGCTAAGGCCTTGACAAGTTGCTGCTTGCGCATCGAACTCCAGCCGGAGACTCCCTTGCGCTTGGCCATCGCTGCCAGATCCTTCAGATTCTGCGACATCAGGCTAGCCGTGGTAATCACGCGACACATTCCTCGAAGAAAACGACCAGCGCGACGCCCGTCGTGCGCAGCGCGCAAGTACACCCTCTCAACCCGGACCTCCGTGAACCGTGCTATGAACCGACCGGCTGATGTGCAGCCGAGGCTAAGGCGGGATCATCTACGCGGCGGGAAACCGGGAAACTTGACTAAAGGCTGTGGCGACAAACACTTGCTGAGATCGCCCTGGCACTCATCAAGTCCCGATCGCAGTCGAATTAATGATGTAGCTTCCGGGGCTGGCGCCTTTTACTCGCTCGACCGGCGCGACCCTCTGTTCGAACCCCCGCAGGCTCCACCAGCGACAGCTGCAACTGCCCCCCACTTGTAGTAGGATGCACATTGCCGCCGGAATTTGAGTGTAATCGAGATGATTCAAAAAGGCAACCGTGGGCTCCTCCTGAAGGGGGGATACTGAGACTGATTTCCTGACGGGAAATCGCACTAGAAAGTACTTTGCCGCGATACCGCGACGCCGAATGATTGAGCGTCATGATCCAGTCTCAAGGAAGCGCACGAAGTCGTGTCGAATTAGCGGCCTGGATACCGGCTGAAAGGATTGCCCGAAAAAGACTTGCGTGCTGCGCGGCGACTTTGTGAAAAAAAACACGAATTCCACCCTCGGTCGGTTGACCGACCCCATCGTGGTCGATAGATTACCTCACTTTCCAGCGCCGAATGTCGCCCAATCGTCCTGGAAAACTGCCTGCACGCTTCGTCGTCCCGCCGGGCAAATCCGTCGCTGCCGTCGCATCTGCTGTGTCCTTTCCGTGGATGCGCTGGTCGCTCGGGTCGCTGGCGGCCCTTGATGTGTGAGCCCTGAACCCCGCAAGCCGAGTCCGATGGCTTTGGCGATGGAGTGGGTCGCCAAGATCACCACAGTCGGTTTGCAAATGGTGTTGCCGGGAATTGCGGGCCATTACCTCGACAAGCGTTTTGGCACTTCGTATTGGGCGATCTGCGGTTTTGTCGCCGGTTTCGCGGTGGGACTCTGGCAGATGATCCGCTGGACACAGCCGCCTCCCAAGGGCAAGGGCGACCAACAGCGCTAAGTGGAAGAGCGATCGTGGACTCCGAGCAAGCTGCCTGCGTGAACTCTGCCGGCCGACACGCACTCACGCGGTCGCTACTCATCCTCGCTGGCGTCCTCGCGCTGGCCTGGCCCGCGTTTGCCGCCTATGGCGGATGGCGCGCTGGCTGGAGCGGTCTGCTTGTGGCATCAGCAACGGCAATGGTCTGCGGTCTGGCCGCTGGCGTTTCGCTGATCTTAACGGTCACGGCGCAGCGTACGGGGCAACCGGTCACTGGCATTCTGCTCGGAATGATCGTGCGGATGGCTGTCCCCTTCGTGGCGCTGCTTGCGGTGCCGCAGTTTGGCGATCGGATGCGGGGTATGGGCGTGCAAGAGATGCTGTTGGGCTATTACCTGGTGGCGCTGACGGTGGAAACCTGGCTGCTGGTGCAACTGGTTTCGGTTTCAAAGTCGAGCGTCACCAAGGCGGCATGAGCGATGGCTAACCCGGTCTTGCACATCAAGGACAGCTACTACTTCGAACTGCCGAAGTTCCTTTGTCCTGCCGACTACAAGAGTCTCCACGATTATCCGGATCGGCTGGACGTGTGGGTTTCGCTCGATGAAGAGTACCAGAACTGGCACTTTGATCGGATTTACGATCTGCTCGAGCAAAAGGTGTCCAGCGTGCGTCTGCTCGAGCGTGAATATGTCCGCGAGCAGTGGCACAAGTGGCAGCACGAAAGTCACGACAATTTCGGCAAGCCATTCGACGAGTTCCTGGAAACCGCCTTTGCGTTTCACAAATCCCAGTATCCTGCCTGGAAGGCCACGCAGCTGCGTGGATTTCACGAGCGTCAAAAGCAGTCGGGCGGCGGCAAAGAAGCAAACACCGACAGCGCGTATCAGAGCGTCCAGGACCTATACTTCGACGACTTTCTGCACGAAGAGGCGCACAGGATCAAATATGGCGACTACTGGTCGTTCTCCCAGTGGCGCAGTGATCCGTTGTCATCGGCGGTCTGGAAGGAGATTCGCCGCGAGGCCAACAACGTCGCCCAGTACAAACAGTATTGTCGGGACAACGGTCGCGACTGGAGCGAAGAAAAGCTCAAGGCTTATAACTACCATCTCTCCGGCAAAGTGGTGATTCCGCAGCCGTTCAACGCGAAGCTGCGCAACTTGTACGAAGCTCACGACGCCAATCAGTGGTATGAATTTGCGATTTCGAAGTTCATGATCATCGAGCTGATCGTGGCCTTCGTCATCGGCGCGGCATTCATCTGGCTGGCACGCAAGGTGCGCCACGGCGACGCCCCGAAGGGGAAGATGTGGAACTTGCTGGAGACGTTCGTCGTCTTCATCCGCGACCAGGTGGCCGAGCCCTCCATCGGGCATCACGACGCTTTCCGCTTTACGCCCTTTCTGTGGACGATATTTTTCTTCGTGCTGGGCTGCAACCTGATGGGCATGCTCCCGTGGCTCGGCTCGCCGACGGGAGCGTCCGGCGTCACGCTGGCGCTGGCCATGGTCACGTTCGTGTACACCCTGTTTGCGGGCACGATCCGCTTTGGAGTCCCTGGCTTTTTCAAGAATCTGGTCCCTCACATGGACCTGCCACTGATCATGGCGATCTTCATCAAGCCGATGCTGTTTGTCATCGAGCTGATTGGCCTGGTGATCAAACACGCCGTGCTCAGCGTGCGTCTCATGGCGAATATCATGGCCGGCCACCTGGTGCTGGTGGCCATCATGGGCATCGCTTTTTCGGTCGCGGCCGCCACGAGCATGGCCAACTGGCAGTGGGCCATCGCCGCACCGATGTCGGTCCTGGGCTCCGCCACGCTGAGCCTGCTGGAACTGTTTGTGGCCTTTTTGCAGGCTTACATTTTCGCGTTCCTTTCCGCGCTGTTCATTGGGGCCGCCCTACACGAACACTAGCCGACTCGGCTTTTGACGTATTCAACCATTCACTTTCAACATCACTTCCAGGAGTTTTTTCCGTGTACAAGATGATCAAAACCGGCTTGTCGGCAACGATGATCGCTCTGCTGGCGGCAGCGCCGGCGATGGCGCAGGGCACTTCCATCTTGGATTCCAAGTATGCCGGCGCCGGCCTGATCGCCATCGGCGCAGGCTACGGCATCGGCCGCCTCGCCGGCAGTGCGCTGGAAAGCATGGCCCGCCAGCCTGAAGTTGCCGGCAATATCCAGACGGCCATGATCATTTCCGCGGCGCTGATCGAAGGTTTTACCTTTTTCGCGCTGATCATCTGCTTCATGGGCACCTAGCTCAAGATGCCTGGGATTGTTCCCCACGATTTGCACGCGACTGTGAGGTTTGGTGATGCTTGCTCGCATGTCTCCATTTGTCGTAATGCTGCTGGCCGCGGTGCTGGCCGGCATGGCCCCCGCGCAGGAAAAGAAGGCCAAGGATGAAGAGCCTCGCGCCAAGGCGGCGGCCGATTCGAAATCCAAGGCGGGTGAAGAGCACGGCGCCAAAGGCGAACATGCCGAGCACGACGATCCGACCGACCTGTCGCATGCGAACATGACGACCGAGCTGACGCATTACATGCAATCGCTGACCAATCCGATCGCCCTCAAGGCCGATACGGCGATTTTCACCTTCGTCGTGTTTGTGCTCCTCGTGGCGATCCTCACGAAATTCGCCTGGAAGCCCATCGCCCACGGCCTGGAGCTGCGGGAGAAGGGCATTGCCGACAAGCTTGAGCAGGCGCGGATTGCCGCCGAGCAGGCGGCAGCCCAGCTTCAGCAGTACGAGGCGAAGCTCGCCGCCGCTGCGGCCGAGGCGCAGCAGATCGTGGCCGAAGCGCGGCAAGGCGCAGAAGCCGCGGGGCAGAAGCTGATTGCCGACGCGCAGGCGGCCGCGGCCAAAGAGCGGGAGCGGGCCGTGGCGGATATCAGCGCGGCCAAAAATCAGGCTTTGCAGGAGATTGCCGAGCGGAGCGTTGACACGGCCGTCACACTGGCTCGCAATATCATTCGCCGCGAACTGCGTCCGGCCGATCACGACCAGCTGATCCAGGACGCGCTCAAGCAATTCCCCAGCGCGGGGAGCGCGAACTAGCCCTACGATCGCTTGAATTACCAATGGCTGACGCTTCCCAGAGCACGACCATCGACCCCCGCCGGCAGCAAATCGGCGCGGTCTACGCCAAGGCGCTGCTCGGCGCTGCCGAGAAAGCCGGCCAGACCGATGCGGTCGTCGAGGAATTGCAGTCGCTGATTGTGGACGTGCTCGACAAGCTGCCGCAGCTCCAAGCGGCACTGTCTTCGCCGCGCATCGGTCACGAGGAAAAGGCAGCGCTGATCGATCGGGCGTTTTCCGGTCGGATGTCGGACGTACTGCTCAGATTTCTCAAGGTCCTGTCCCAGCATGGGCGGCTGGACTGCCTGCGGGCGATTGCCGCGGCGGCGCAGAAGCAGCTCAACGAGCTACAGGGCCGGGTGGAGGTGTGGGTGACGACGGCGGCGCCGCTGAGTAATCCGCTCCGCGAACTGATTGTCAAGCGCCTGTCGGCGCTGCTGGGCCAGGAGGTCGTGCTGAAGGCGCAGCTCGATGCGGAAATGGTCGGCGGCCTCGTGGTACGGATCGGCGACACGGTTTTCGACGGCAGCGTCTCCTCCCGCCTGGTCCAGATGCGTCAGGCGGCAGTGGACAAGGCCGCCACCCGCTTCCGCCAGTCGCTGGAAAGGTTTGCCGTCAGTTCGTAGCGTGCTGCATGTGACCCCTGATCCCATAACTCTGAACCCTGAATCCCATCGCTTCCCATGAAATTCAACGCTGGTGAAATCGCTTCCGTCATCGAGCAGGAGATCACGCACTACGAAAGCCAGCTCGACGTCCGCGAGGTCGGCACCGTCCTGGAGGTGGGGGACGGCATCGCTCGCGTGTACGGGCTGTCTGGCTGCATGTCGGGGGAAATGGTCCAGTTTCCCAGCGGCGTGATCGGCGTCGCTTTCAATCTGGAAGAAAACAGCGTCGGCGTGATCATCCTCGGCGGCTACCTGGAAATCGAGGAAGGAGACGAAGTCAAGGCGCTCGGCCGGTTGCTGTCTGTTCCCGTGGGGGAGGCCGTCATTGGCCGCGTCCTCGATCCGCTGGGAAATCCCCTGGACGGCAAAGGCCCGGTGAATACGTCCGAACGCCGCGCGGTGGAAATGATCGCCCCGGGCATTGCCGGCCGGCAGCCGGTGCGCGAGCCGCTGCAAACGGGGATCAAGGCCATCGACGCGATGACGCCGATCGGCCGCGGGCAGCGGGAGCTGATCATCGGCGATCGCAAAACGGGCAAGACCACGATCGCCATCGACACGATCATCAACCAGAAGCACTCCGGCGTGAAGTGCTTCTACGTGGCAATCGGGCTGAAGGAATCGTCGGTGGCCAACACCATCCGCGTGCTCCAGGAGCACGGGGCGATGGAGTACACGACCGTGATCCTGGCTGGCGCCAGCGCCCCCGCCCCGCTCCAGTTCTACGCGGCCTATGCCGGCACCGCGATGGCCGAGCACTTCACGTACGGTGGCCAGCACGCCCTGATCGTTTACGACGACCTGTCCAAGCAGGCCCAGGCGTACCGCGAGCTGTCGCTCCTCATGCGTCGCCCGCCGGGACGCGAGGCCTATCCGGGAGACGTGTTTTACGCCCATAGCCGCCTGCTGGAGCGGTCGGTGAAGCTGTCCAACGAGCTTGGCGGCGGCTCGCTCACCAGCCTGCCGATCATCGAGACGCTGGAAGGCGAAGTGTCGGCCTACATTCCGACCAACGTCATCTCGATCACCGACGGACAGATTTATTTGCAGCCTGACTTGTTCTTCAAAGGGGTCCGCCCCGCGATGAACGTCGGCATTTCGGTCTCCCGCGTCGGCGGCGCGGCCCAGATCAAGGCCATGAAGGACAGGGAAGTGGCCGGCGGCCTGCGTCTGGCGCTGGCTGCCTTCCGCGAGCTGGAAGCGTTCGCACAATTGGGCACGGATCTCGACGCCGCGACGCAGGCCCGGCTCGACCGCGGCTACCGGATGGTCGAGCTGCTCAAGCAGTCGCAGTACCAGCCGATGGAAGTGGTGGACCAGGCGATCGCCATCTTCGCGGCCAACAAGGGGGGGCTCGACGACGTACCGGTGACGCAGGTGAGCGCGTTCGAGAAGGCGTTTTTGCAATACATGCGGGACGTCAAGGGGCAACTGCGGAGCACGATTGCCGAGAAGAAGGAATTGCCGGCCGACCTGAAGGAGCAGCTCCTGGCGGCGATTACGGAATTCAAGCGGGGATGGAAGCCGGCGGCGAAGTAGCTCGTGGTCAGTCTTGGAGCAGTAGCGATGTCGGCCTATCCGCCAGTTTCCGAAATGAAACCAGGGGAAACAACCTCGGAGGACCGCACCTGGGCGATGCTGGCCCACCTCTCCCCACTCCTGCTGGGTTTCATTGGTCCCCTGGTGATCTGGTTGATTTACAAGGACAAATCGGCGTTCATCAACGATCAGGCGAAAGAGGCGCTTAACTTTCAACTTGCCGTGATGATCGTCGCACTGATTTGTGCAGCCACCTGCATTGGAGCGATCCTCTTGCCCGTCATTGGCGTTGGCGCTCTTGTGTATTCGATCCTGGCCGGCGTGGAAGCCAACAAGGGCGTGTATTATCGATATCCTTACACAATCCGCATGATCAGCTAATCTCTGCACCATGGCCAAAGCTCGCGCCCTCGATAAACGCCGCAAGTCGATCCGCAACATCCGCAAGATCACGCGGACGATGGAGCTGATCGCCACCGCGCGGTTTAAAAAGGCCATGGACCGCGCCAGTGCCGCCACGGCCTACACCACGCGGATTACCAAGCTGGTGTCCGATCTGGCGCAGAGCGGGTTAACCGTCAGCCATCCGCTGCTGGAAGGGCATCCCACCACCGAGCATGGCATCCTGCTGGTGCTGACCGCCAATCGCGGCTTGTGCGGAGGCTACAACAGCTCGGTCATCCGTGCGGCCATTGCCCGGCAAGCCGAGGTGAAGGGGTCGATCCCCGATCTCAAGCTGGAAGTTTCGGGCAAACGCGGCATTGCCGCGTTCAAGTTCCGCAAGATTTCGGTTTCGCAGACGTTCACGAAGTTTGAGGACCAGCCGCGCTTCGCGGACGTCGAGCAGATGGCCAACCGGTATCTCAGCGCCTACGTCGCCGGCGAGCTCGACCGGCTCGATGTGGCCTACACCAAGTTTTTGAGCATGTCCAAACAGGTCGCCGTGGTGGAGACGCTCCTGCCGCTGGGCTCGCTCGGCGGCGAGGAGAAGGCGCAAAAGGCCGCCGGCGAGTCGATGTACGAGTTTTTGCCGAGTGCCGAGAGCATCCTGAGAGAAGTGGTGCCGACGAGTTTCAAGGTGCGGCTGTTCAAGTGCTTTCTGGACGCGGCGGTGAGCGAGCAGATCGCCCGCATGGTGGCCATGAAAAGTGCTACGGAGAACGCGACGGATATGATCAAGCAGCTTTCGATGACGTACAACCGGGCCCGCCAATCGCAGATTACGGGCGAGATCATGGAGATCATCGGGGGCGTCGAAGCGCTGAAGTGATAGTCGTTTACAGGTCAGCGGGGTGTGGGAGTGTGAGGGTATGCGAGTGTGGGAGACGTTGCAAAGCGACGCTCACACCCTCACACCCACATACTCCGACACCAGCAGTTTTTGCGAGAGCTTTTAAACCAAATGGTTACTACTACGGCAAATAACGTCGGCCGCATCACCCAAGTCATCGGTTCCACGTTCGACGTCGAATTCTCCGACGAGAATCTGCCTGCGATCTACAACGCGGTGAAGATCGAATCCGACCAGAAAGGCGTCGCCATCAACCTCACGGGCGAGGTGCAGCAGCATCTTGGCGGCAGCCGCGTCCGCTGCGTCGCCCTGGGGGGCACCGACGGCCTGATGCGCGGGCAGGAATGCGTGGACACTGGCGGGCCGGTCACCGTTCCCGTCGGGGACGTGACCCTCGGCCGCGTGTTCAACCTGCTCGGTGAGCCCATCGACGGCCACGGCCCAGTGACCGCCAAGGAACGCTGGCCCATCCACCGACCGGCGCCGGTCGTCTCCGAACTTTCCACCAGCACGGAGGTGTTCCCGACCGGCATCAAGGTCATCGACCTCTTGACGCCGTTTGTCCGCGGCGGCAAGGCGGGTTTGTTCGGCGGGGCGGGGCTGGGCAAGACGGTCATTCTCACCGAGCTGATTGCCCGCGTAGCGGCCAGCTTCGGCGGCTATTCGGTGTTCGCTGGCGTCGGCGAGCGGACCCGCGAAGGGACCGACCTGTGGCTGGAAATGCAGGAAAACAAGATGGCCGACGGCCGCAGCGTCATCGAGCAGACCTGCATGGTCTTCGGCCAGATGAACGAGCCGCCAGGCGCGCGGCTCCGCGTCGCGCTCTCCGGGCTGACCATGGCCGAATACTTCCGCGACATGACCGGCAAGGACACGCTGTTGTTCATCGATAACATCTTCCGCTTCTCGCAGGCCGGCTCGGAAGTGTCGGCACTGCTGGGACGCATGCCGTCGGCAGTCGGTTACCAGCCGACGCTGGCCACGGAAATGGGCCAGCTTCAGGAGCGGATCGCCTCCACCAAGAAGGGGGCCATCACTTCGGTGCAGGCCGTGTACGTGCCGGCCGACGATCCGACCGATCCAGCCCCGGCGACCGCCTTTGGCCAGCTCGACGCGTTCATTTATCTGGAGCGGGCGATTACTGAGAAGGGGATCTACCCGGCGGTAGATCCGCTGGCATCGTCCAGCCGCATTCTCGATCCGCATTACGTCGGCGAGCACCACTATCGCGTCGCCCGTCGGGTGCAGACGATTCTCCAGCGCTACCGCGAGCTCCAGGACATCATCGCCATCCTCGGCGTGGAAGAGCTTTCCGAAGAGGATAAGCTGGTCGTTCATCGCGCCCGCCGGATCGAGCGATTCCTGTCGCAGCCGTTTATCGTGGCCGAGGTTTTCACCGGCAAGAAGGGGGAAATCACTCCTCTGGCCGATTCGATCCGCTCCTTTGATGAGCTGTGCGAGGGAAAGTGGGATCACCTGCCCGAAGACGCCTTCATGTACGTCGGAGCGATCGAGCAGGCGGACGAGCAGGCCAAGAGGATGGTGAAGGGGAAATAGTCAGGGGTCAGGAGTTGGCCTGCACTTCGCGTTCGCATTCAAATCATGCCCAAGCCAATGCAATGCATCGTCGTCACGCCGGAGCAAACGGCCGTCCAGCAGGAGGCCGATTTTGTGGCCCTGCCGCTTTATGACGGCGAAATCGGGATTGCGCCCAATCACAGTCCGATGATCGGGCGGCTGGGCTTTGGCGAGATGCGCATCCGCTCGGGCGGCGCAACCGCCACGTACTACGTTGACGGCGGCTTCGTGCAAGTGGCGGACAACGTCGTTTCGGTGCTCACCAACCGGGCCATCCCCGCCGCCCAGGTGGATGGCGACGCGGCGGAGATGGCGCTGGCCGCTGCTTCTTCCTTGCCGGCCGGCACTGCCGACCAGCGCGAGATCAAGCAGCGGACCATCGCTCAAGCCCGCGCGCAGTTGCGGATGGCCCGCCATCGCCGGATATAACGCCGCGCTGCGCTGCGAGCTTGTGAAAAACTCTTGTGGATTCTCCTTCGGCGTGTCAGGGGGCAAGGGCGCGCGCCGATGAAAATCTCTGGCCTGCCTCTCGGCCCAACGCTTCCGACGCAGGGATGACGCGATGGACGCTCCTCACATGCGGCTCGATACGCAAAGTCAGCCTGGCCCGCACGTTTTGCCATACCTGCCGCGCGTCACGCTGGAGATCGTTCGCGGCCGCGCCCGCCGGCTGCTGCGGCGGGTCGCTCCGCCCGTATTCCTGATTGGCAGAGCAATCGACTGCGACCTGGTGCTGGCCGACGAGCAATTTCCGGAGGCCTATGCCTACGTCTATGTGTCTACCGAAGGGGTGAATGTGCGTCACCTGGGCGCTCCGCCCGAGCTGCGGGTCAACGGCCGCATCGTCGAGTCCGTCTCCCTCGACGATGGCGACCGGTTGGAGATGGGATGTTACGAATTTCAGATCAACATCCAAGTCGAGGACCCGCGCGGCGGCGGCATTCGCGCCCACGACGACGACTACGCAACAATTCCGTACGACGTACTGGGTCTGGATGCCGCGGCCGGGCAGGTGCGCCACCTGCTGGCCGAAATCCGACAGGCGCTGCACGTCCGCCCTTTGGATCTCCACATTTTCGGCGGCCCCCAGGCCGGCCAGCGCCAACAACTAAGAGAGCTGGCCCGCCGTCCCCTGGCAGGGTTTGTGACCCGCCGGGCCAGCGCCTGATATTGACCGTCATTGCCCCTGCGCCTCACCGCGGTTTGAACCGATTCCACCTCTTACTACTTCCGGCCCAATGTCGAAACCAGCCAGCCGCGTCATCGGTATCATCCGCCTTGCCGAATCGTCCCAGTTGGGCATGGATTTGTCGGTTGCACTCGACGACTCCACGCTCGGCTCTCTGCTCGCCAGTCTCGTCGGCAAGCAGTCGCCCGTGGGGCCGAACTACCGCCGGTGGCAGTCGCTGAGATCCGCGCTCCCTCCCCGCCCGGCGCGCCATTGTCTGCGGGCCAATCTGGCTCATCTCCGCCAGGACTTGCTGCGCGAGTACCAAACGCTGGCCGCTCATTAAGTAGGCGCCGGGCATGTGCAGTGTGCCGCTGTGCCGACCGCACAGCGTGCGGGGATGCTCCGCGTGAGTTAAGATGCCGTCGCCCCAGCGCTAGTACAACGCGCGAGGCGATGCCATGGACCAGAGCAGCATTCGGGGACGTCTGCGGGGAACTTGGGCAGCGGTTCTGCTCGTCGCCGCACCGATTCTGGTCTTGTTTGGGCCCGTGCTTCTGGGCGACCGCTCGCTGGCGATGCGCGACGCGGCCCATTTCTATCATCCGCTGCTGGAGTGGACCTGCAATCGCTGGCCGGCCGGCGGGCCCCCACTGTGGAATCCCTATGAGAATACTGGGCTGCCGCTGCTGGCCGATGCCAGCTCGAGTCTGTTCTATCCAGGTCGGCTGCTGCTGGCGCTGCCCTTCGAATTCACCTGGCGTTACAAGCTGTACGTCGTCGGGCATGTGGTGCTGGCCGCGTTCGGCGCGTATCTGCTCGCTCGGCACTGGCAAGCCAGCATCCCCGCCGCGGCAGCGGCCGCCATCGCCTACTCCTGCGGAGGCGTCGTCGTCTTCCAGCACGCCAACGTGGTCTTTCTCGTCGGCGCGGCATGGCTGCCGTTTGCGGCCTGGGCCATCGACCGGATGCTCGTCAATCGGAGCTGGCTGGCAGCGCTGACGCTGGGAGGCGTGCTCGCGCTGATGGTTCTGGGAGGCGATCCGCAAATGGCGTATCACGCGCTGCTGATGGCGATAATCTATGCGGCGGTGAGCTTATTCCGACCCGACGCGTCAGCAGGGGAAACGCCTGCCCCGCCAATCGACCGTCGTCTGTCGCTGGCACGGCGGGTTTGTGGACACTTGACGCGGATCGGTCTGGCGGCAGCGTGTGGCTTCGCCTTAGCCGCCGTGCAAATCCTGCCGTCGACCGAGGCCGCCGCCACGAGCGACCGGTCATACTACCAGTGCCCGCGCAACATCTATGAGGCGGCAGGATATCTTGCCCGACGCGAGGGTAACGACGACAACGCACTTGCCGGCGTTGCCAAAGGCCTGTTCGGTCAGCCCGAGGCGACGACGCATCACGAGCGGACGTATGAATTCAGCGTTCCTCCCTGGCGGCTAATCGAGCTGATCTGGCCGAACATCGGCGGGCGGATGTTTCCGATCCATCATCGCTGGATGAGCCTGGTTCCGGCAGAAGGGCGCATTTGGACGCCCACTCTTTATCTTGGCCTGCTGCCGTTGCTCTTGGCGCTCGGTCAGTGGCGCTTCCGCCGCAGCGATCCGGTGTGCGTCTGGCTCTCCTGGCTGCTGCTCCTGTTTACGCTCGGCAGCTTCGGCTGGTACGGCTTGGGCTGGTGCGCGCGGGAGGTTTACGCCACGTCTCTTGCCGGCAATCCCGACGACGTGCCGATTGGATCGCCCGTGGGGGGATTGTATTGGCTGCTGGTTACATTCCTGCCGGCATACGTCAAGTTCCGCTACCCCGCCAAGCTACTGGTCGTTGCGGCACTGGCGGCCAGCCAGCTTGCCGCCCGCGGTTGGGATCGTTCGCTGTCGACGCCGTCACCGAGACTGCTGACTTGCCTCAAGATTCTGGCGGTAATGAGCCTTGGGCTGCTGGTCGCTTGTTGGCTGGGTTTTTCCTGGCTAGACCACGCGATCGACGCTGGCCAACCGCTCGGCAAACAGATTTCCGCCTGGCTTACACGTCAGGCAGACGCGTCGCTGGGACCGTTTGACCTGCTCGGATCGCAGCGCGATGTGTATTTGGCCCTGTTACAAGCGGTCGTTGTCTGTGTCGCTGCACATTGGCTGTGTAAAAGGTTATGGCATGACGACCGGGCCACCTGGCAGTGGGGGATGCTCGCACTCGTCGCCATCGATGTGGCCTTGGCCAACTATTGGCTTGTCCCGACGGCGCCGGCCGACATCTGGCGGCGGTCCCCTTCGGCGATCGAAGCGATGGGCGCCTCCGGACCCGTGCCCTCGCTTGCCCTGGGGGATGCGCCACGCGTGTATCGCGCGAGCCTGATGCGCTGGAGGCCCGCCAGCTTCTCAGTCAGTGGCAAAAACGATCGTCTGTCCCGGATTGCCGCCTGGGAACGAGATTCTCTTTTTCCCAAGTATGGTCTGAACCACGGCATTTCCCTGGTCGAATCGTACGGATCGCTCAAGCCAGTCGATTGGGAGTCGTTTTTCGCCGTGGCCAAAAGTTACGGCCCGCGGGTGGCGGAAGCTCGCGCAAGCGAAATGCCCCATCCCGCCGCGCTGCGACTTCTGGCAACACATTTCCTCATCCTTCCCAGGGGATGGCAGCCGGCTCTCGCCAACGAGCCGCTTTTTGCCACGCCCGTAGCCTTCCCGCCAGGCGTGCCTCGCCCGGAAGGAGCCGCCTTGTGGCGGATGGTAGACGCGCTGCCGCGCGCCTGGATCGTGCACCGCGCCATGAAGATGCCGCCGCTGACCGGGCGGAGCCTAGCGGCCGTCGATGAGCGCACGCGAGACGTCTTGTTTCCTCTTGCGGAAGAAGGGGACCAGCGTCGGCCGCGCGACTTTGGCTCAAGCGCCGTGGTCGAGACGGATTTGCCGCTGACGTTGCCGCAGGTTGCGGATTCGCAGGCGAGGGAAGTGTGTCGGATCACGGAGTATCAGCCCCAGCGTGTCGAGATCGACGTCACCCTGGCGTCACCGGGGCTCGTCATTTTGAGCGATGCGTATGCCCCCGGCTGGACGGCGACGGTCGAGACTGACGGTACAACACGGACGGTTGATATTCTGCGAACCAATCGCATTTGCCGCGGCATTTTGCTCCCCGCGGGCGAACATCGCATTACGTACGCATACCGTCCGCTCAGCTTCCGCTACGGAGCGTGGATGAGTGGCGCGGCCTGGGCAGCGCTGTCCATTATCTGCCTGTGCCGCGTCGCTAGCAAGCGCAAATTGATGCATCGCGATGAGTAACGGACATTCTGTCGCCATTTTCTGACAGTCTGGCGTTGGGACGGAAATTCGCGCGGAGTGGCGCGCTTAGCTCTTGGATTGCTGCGCCATTTCCGCGCGATGGCACTGCCGTACACAAGGTTGCCGACGCCAGCCGCCGCTTGGCATCGAATCTGCGGTGGAGTCCAGTTCCCGCACTTTTCAGTTCCCGATTTCCCTATCGAGGAGTGTTGCCATGCGCAACCTATTTGGATGGACGCTGGTGATGGTTGGCTGCTTGTCGGTGTCGCTGCTTGCGCAAGATGCTCGCAAAACCGACAAGGCAAGACCCGGTGCCCAGCTTGATCGCGCGGCCCCAGGCGAACGTGCACCGGCGGAGCGAGCCCCCGGCGCGGCGCAGGGTGATCAACAGATTGCAGCCTTGATCTATGGCTGCTGCCGCAACCACATCGAGATCGCGACGTTTGCCCAGGATCGGCTAGAGAATCCCGAGGCCAAACAGTTTGCCGAGAAGATGGTCAACGACCATACGCCAGGCTGCGACAAGATGAAGGAACTGGCCGGAAATCTCGTGTCGGCCAGGGCCGGCGATGAGATCGAACGCGCCCCGGCACCGGGCGCTGCGCCAGCGCCGCGACGCCCCGCCGGCGCGCGGCCGGAAGGCGGAGCGCGGGTCGAACCCCCGGCAGATACGCCGGCTGAAGAACGCCGCGAGGCGCGCGAAGAGCGCCGTGAGGAGCGCCGCGAGGCAGTGCGGGAAGCGGCCAAGGGCGGTCTGGAAGTCGAAGTGCAGCCGGGCGAGCGGCCGGGCTTTGCAGTGCGAACTGGCGCTGGCGGAGCACTCAACTGGGTGGCAATCCACCAGCAGCTTGCCGACCAGTGCCTCAGCACCGTCAAGAAGGAACTGGGGAGCAAAAAGGGGACGGAGTTTGACCAGTGCTACATGGGACATGAGGTTATGACCCATCTGATAACGATCGATCAGTTGACCGTCCTCAAGAACCATGCCTCGCCGACGCTCCGGGCCGATCTCGACAAGTCGATCCAGATGGCCCAGGGGCACCTCCGTGAAGCCAAACAGATCATGGAGCAGCTCAAGGGCGAAGGCAGCGAGCCGCGCGTCTCCCGCACCCCGGGCAAGGCTGGAGCCGCAACCCCCGCCGTTCCCAAGGCGAAGCGCGAGTAGCCTTGGCGACGCCTAGTATCCAGGATGGAAGCGAGCGGGCCGCAGAACCGGAAGCTGCGGCCCGCTCTTCTTTTTCTTCGATCTGCCGCCCCGCTATCCGCCGCGCCGCGAGTTGTACGGAAACAGCACTCGCTCCGCATTCTTGAAATACACCTTCTCCAGAACTTCTGGCGGCAGATAAATGCCGTAGATCATCCAGAACCCTTGCAGGTGGTGGCTGTCGCGGCAGTCGAAGTACTCGTCGTCGGTTTCCAGAAACCGGTAGTAGATGCGGAACGCCTCACGCCGCGGCGTGGTGTCGGTGCCGAACATGATCCGGTCCTGGTACTTCAGAAAGAATTTGCGAGCGGTATACGGCTGCCGGCCCAGCTCGGAGATGCGGGCATCGATATCGACGTAGAGATTCGGATGCTCATCGAGCCATTTGCCGACGGTCGCCAGGTCCTCGACGTTGTTGCCGAAGTGTGCACCGATGAACGTCGTCTGCGGATGGCGTGCGACGACGCTGATGAACTGCGTCAGCAAGTCCTCGCGCTTGGGGAACTTGTCGCCGTAGAACAGCCAGTTGGGATGCTCGTTCAGCTCGTGCCACCGTTCGTTGAAGCGATCCAGCGGCGTGAAGAATGCGGCCGGGTCGGCGGTGTGGATCATCACCGGCCGGTTTTGCTTGCCGCAGAGCTCGAAGATCGGCGCCAGCTTGGGGTCATCGACCGCTACCAGCCGTCCATCCTTATAGCGATAGCCCAGGCCAAGCGTCTTGTGGAACTTAAGCCCCTTGGCGCCTGCCGCAAACGACTCTTCCAGCCGCTTCACCTCACGGTCGGTCCAGCCGGCGTCGTCGATGCCGCGGAAGTCGATCAGGGCGAAGGTCAGGAACCTGTCGGGATGGGCCTCGTCGAGCGCCGCGAGTGTTTCCTTGAGCTGTTCCCCCCAGCCGCCGTCGAGATTCACGACCGTCCGCACGCCAGCGGCATTCATCTCCTCGAGGTATTTCCCCACGCGATCGGCCGTGAGGAATTGCTTGCCGCCGCCCAGATGATTGTGCACGTCGACGGCTGAGAACGCTGGCTTTTCCAGCGTCGTTTCCTTGACGGCCAGCATCGATTTCGGCTCCCAATCCTTGAGCTTGAGCTGGCGGATGTCGGTCTCGTCTTGCGCCAGCAGCGGCGAGGTGCATAGTGCGAGGCAAATCAAGGCGCTCAATGGGAATCGTTTCATGGCGAGGCTTCCGAAGATTTCTTCCACTGGGACCAAAACTGACGCAGCTCGAAGGCAATCATACCTGTAACGATGACGATCAGGCTGAGCCAGATCACCGGCAATCCGGAAGTGCCGAGCACATACAGCCAGCCAACCAGGGCGACGATGCTCGGCAGCGGATAAAGCCACATGCGAAACGGCAGATGTATGTCGGGCCTGGTGGTGTGGACGACGTGCAAGGCGGCAATCTGGCCGATGAACTCGACGACGATCCGCACGCAGACCGTCGCGCTGATCACCAGCCCCAAGTCCAGAAAGCAGAAGGCCGCGGTCAGCACTCCCAGCACCGCCAGCGAGACCACCGGGTAACGCCGCGTAGGATGGACGTAGGCGAAGATGCGAAAGAAGTCACCGCGCAGTGCCGCTGCATACGGAATGCGTGAATACCCCAGCGTAATGGCGAACAGGCAGGCCATCGCGGTCCAGAGGATGAACCAGGTGAATGCTTCGGCGACGCCGCGGCCGTAGAGCCGCTCCATGAAATCCGCGCCGATATTCTGCGACTGCATCGCCTCGCGCCACGGGACGACGCCGAGGATCGCGATGTTCATCGTCAGGTAGACGCTGGCCACGATGACGATCGAGCCCATCACGGCCCGCGGGATCGTCTTGTGTGGCTCGCGGACTTCGTCCCCCAGATGGCAGACGTTGAAGTAGCCCAGATAGTCGTAAACCGCGATCAGCATCGCCGCGCCGAGGCCGCTGGCAAATTGTGCGTCCAGCCGGAAGGCATTCGGCGGGAAGTCAATCAGCGACGCGTTGAAGTTCGCCAGCCCCGCGGCAATCACGATGAGCACGGTGACGATCGTCCCCGTGCAAAGGACGATCCCCAGCCAGCCGATGTGCCGAATCCGCTGGAACAGGAGCAGTGTAACCAGGGCCACGGCGCCGACGGCAATCCACCTTGTTCCCCAGGGAATTCCGGTCTGGCCAGACGGCGGGCCGAGCTGCGGAAAGATGTAGGCGAGATACCCCAGCGCCCCGATGTACCCCGACGCCATCTCCAGCGCGCCGCTGACGAGGAACTGCCAGATGAAGAGAAACGGAATCAATCGCCCCCAGCGGTAGCCGCCGAAAACCTCGCGCAGGAAATGGTACGACCCGCCGCTGCCGGGGAGTGCCGCCCCCAGTTCGCTCCACACCAGGCCGTCGCACATGACCAGCACGGCAGCAATCACCCAGGCGATGAGCGCCTGCGGTCCATGCATGGCGGCAATGAAGCCGGGAATGGTGATGAACGGCCCGATGCCGACCATGTTGGCCACGTTGAGGGCCGTGGCCTGCCAGACGCCCAGTCCGCGCTCCAGCGGGGGCTGATCGGGAAGGTCGGGAGCTGGTGACGCAGGGGATGGCATTCGAGGCGTCCACTAGCGTAGCGATTTTGGGCCGCCGCTGCGCACCCCCGACAGGGTTGGCCCGGTTTGCACCCTCGCTACAACCGCTACAAGCGGTACAACCCCAATCCGCGGATGGCTCCGTGGCGACAACCTGCTGCAACATTCTGCCGCCTGGCCGTTACAACCGGACCCCCCTGAGGAGAGTCAAGCGAACGACCGCTACGACACGATTCACGATTACAGGTCGTACTACCAGACCAATACCATTTCGGGGCAGGACCTGTTCCATGACTACGCTGCACGCATCTGCTCTTTTCCGCATCGCTTTCCTAGGCGTCAGTCTCGCGACGATCGTTACCATCGGAACCGGCTGCCGTCACATCACGGGGATGTACAACGCCACGCTGATTCGGGCCCAGGAGTGGCAAGACATGTCCCGCATCCGGCAGGACACGCGGGAAGAGCTGGCCCAGCAGCGGGAAGAGGCCCGCCGGGTGGCGGCGGAGCGAGAGGTGGAAGCAGCGCGCATCGAAGCCGAAAGAATGCGGCTGGAGATGGAATTCTGCATGGCCAATCAGGAAGCGCTCCAGGAGCGGGTTCACGCGAATGTTCGCGAGCAGGTGGAATCGAAGGTCGCGTTCAACGTCGTGCAGGGAATGGAAGTGGGCGAGCTCGAAGTCGATACCGAGAAGCTCCAGGAGCTGCTCAAGGAGCGTGAGCGCCAGCCGGTTCAAGCGCCCGTGCGACAACCAGTTCGTAAGCCGTGCGAATGCTGCGATCGTCCCTGCGGCTGCGAGCCGGGATTGCTCCGCCGGCACTGCCCGCGCTGCTGCCACAAGCCGTGCGAAGCGGAACAGAAATGCGGCGGCCCGGAAGCACTGCGGGAAATCGAACAGCAGCCACTCAAACAGCCGCTGCGGGCGGCGGAGATCCCGCTCAAGCTGCCGGTACGGCTGAGCATCGGCATGCAGCAGCCGCAAATGGAAGCGGCCCGCATCCGCCGGCAACCGCTCATCCAGCAGCCGGTCAAGCAGCCCTGCGACGGACCAAACGGTTACTGCCCACTTCCGTGCACGGACATGGCCCCACCGCAAGGAGCCCAGCCGACTGTCCCGACGGAGATCATCCCGGTGCCTGTACCCGAACCGATCGAGGAAACTCGCCGCAGCCAGGAGAGCCCCTATTGGAAGGCTCATTTTGGGCTGGTCCCACGGCATTCCAAGTCGAATCGCGACGTCTCGCAGGTGTCGTTTTTGACCGCCGGCGGCAAGGTTTTGGGCGACTAGTTCGGCCGCGGGACTGGTCGCTTCAGGTCTGGGACGCTCAATTCTCAAAAGAGCGACGCCCTGCCGCCACATCGCTTCTAGGGCATCCAGCGACCGCAGTTTGTTAATCTAGGCAGTCTAGCTAGTTGCTATCGCGCCTTCCCCTCGCTAACTTGGGGGAATCTTTGTCGCGTGCCGGGGGCAGCATCGATGCTACCGGCAATCAATCCTCGATGCCAGGAGCCAAAAAATGCGACCTCGTCCCATCACGTTAATGTTGCCCGTCGTATTGCTGGCGACGGGTGCGTTCGCCCAAGAGAGGCTAACACTGGCGCCCGAGGCGCCGAAAGTTGGCGAAGCCTTCCAGGTTGCGCTGGTTCCTGCACCAGAGATGCCAGCCGCCGGCCAATTTGAATGGAAAGTCACCGTTCTCGATGAAGAGAAGAACGACATAACAGGGACCGCCGCTCCGGCGATGCTGCCCGATGCGCCAACTTTAAAGATGCCAGCGGCTCAAGCCAAAGCGAGTTACATCTTCAAGCTGAAAACCAAGACTCCTTCTAAAGAATACTCACTCACGGCGGAATCGGGTGGCACCAGGCTGCGCCAAACTGGGAGCGCTGAGAAACCGCTTAGCGAAGGGCAAATTGAAACGCCGCCCGCCGCGCCGATGGCGCCAAGCCTTGAGCTGAAAAAAATGGGAGAACGGCTCGAAGCCGCCAAAAGTTGGGCCAAGCAGACCGCAGTCTTGCCCAAAAGCGAAAGCTTGGTATTGCCAGTCACCTTTTTCCAGGACAAGCTTGCCAAGCGACCTGATGGAAAGGAAGGGATCACGGAATTCGCTCAACGGCCCATCTTGGATGCCGTTGAGCTGCACCGGGCCATGATGGCAGTGGCGAACCAGTTTCCAGCGGATACCGACCCCGATCGGTTTATTGAAGCGTGGCATGACCAGAAAAAGGAATTCCTCAAAGTACTGCCCGAGCGAAATGCCGCCACGGCCTTGATCGTGGAATTGTGGAAAGAGTTTACCGACGTCTGGGAGCTGGAGGTTCTTAAGGAAAACAAGGCCCGGTTTCGTGAAGCTCTTGTACAAGCTCCGCTCGTAGTGCTGGGAATACTTCTCGAATTTGACGAACAGCACATCAAGGCCGCAATGACAGGCGGACCCCCAGCCGGAACGCAGGGGGGTGGCACGTCCGCCTATGGCGGCGGAATCTACACCCATGCCGCCGTGCATCATGTTCGTGCGATGTCACGCATTCACTATCGGCATAGGCGCCAAATGGCGCGGCTCGGATACTAACATCGTCCGAGATTTGCGCGCAGAAATTGCGAACGTCATTTTTGCGTACCCACGTAATCCTGCTTTGATCTATCACCTTTTTGGAAGGGGGCTCGACGATGGCCGTTTCTCCTTTTGTAATCGCCTTAGCGAAAAAACTGTTCGACGTATACGCGGACGACGACTCACTCGTCAAAGACGCTGGCGACCTGCTTCTCGGAAAGGACGACCTGGTGACGGCGATCACCAAGATGATCGATGACAAACTTTTCACCGATGGCATCGGCAAGACGAAGGCGGCCGAAGCAACCGATGAACTGGTGCCGAAGCTGATCAACCTGTTGAGAGGGTTACAGTCGAACACCGGCGAGCATCTCAAGCCGGATGGCGTGCTTGGCCAGCGGACCTTGCATTGGCTCTTCAATCGTGCATTCGGACATTATGAAGAAGGCAGACCTCGACCTAAATCGAACACCAGCGTGCGACCTAATGACGGCATGCATGCACTTCGATACTTCATCGAGGGAGATGAACTACCCACGATACCAGGGTTGACTGAAATTCAAACATTGATCTTGTTGACGCAGGCCTGGGAATCGTGGGCGCTGGTCTGCCGCATCAACGTCAAGCAGACCGGCAACAAGGCCGATGCAAACGTGATCGTCAACGTGCGTCTGCTCAATGATCAGCCCACCAGCGTCGTTGCTGTGGCTGATGTCGGACCGCCCGGTAACCGGCAGCTTGAGTTGAGCTTCGACAAGGCGGAAACATGGAACGCCCACAAGCTACAGGCGACTGCCGCTCACGAAATCGGCCATCTCCTGGGCATTCATCA
>DASRJP010000033.1:0-4136 GCA_035649415.1 Pirellulaceae bacterium
ATCGTGTAGAATACGCCTTGCTGTAAATCCGTGCAATGCAGAACGAACCCGCCATGCAACTCACCGCCCGTCGCTACGACACGCTCCGTCCCGTCAACATTACGCTGGATGGGCCGCGGATTGCCCGCATTGAGGCCGCGGCCGACCACGCCGATCTGCCGCTGGTCGCACCGGGCCTCGTCGATCTGCAAATCAACGGCTACGGCGGCATCGAGTTCAACGACCCGGAGCTGTCGCTCGACAAGGTTCGCCAGGTCGCGCTGTCGCAGGACCGCTTCGGCGTGACGCGCTTCCTCGCCACCTGCACCACCGACAGCTACGACATCTTCCATCACAGCTTTTCCACGATCGCCCGCGCGATGCGCGAGCTGCCGGAAGTGGGCCGCCGGATCGCCGGCATCCACATGGAAGGGCCGTACATCGCCCCCGACGACGGCCCGCGCGGCGCTCATCCGCGGAAGCATGTCCGCAAACCCGATTGGGGGGAATTCTGCCGGCTTCAGGACGCCGCCGACGGGAAGATCAAGCTGCTGACGCTGTCGCCGGAGTACGACGGCGCGCCCGAGTTCATAACCAAAGTCGCCAGCACCGGCGTGCTGGTCGCCATCGGTCACACGCAGGCTACTAGCGACCAGATCAAAGTCGCCGTCGATGCCGGGGCGCGGATGAGCACCCACCTGGGCAACGGCGCGCACCCGGTTATCCGCCGCCATCCCAATTACATCTGGGACCAGCTTGCTGAGGATCGGCTCACCGCCAGCCTGATTGCCGACGGGCATCATTTGCCGCCGGCCGTGGTGAAAGCGATGGTGCGGGCCAAAACGCCGAAGCGCTGCGTGCTGGTCAGCGACATCACCGGTATGGGGGGAATGCCGCCAGGGCGGTATCAAACAGGCCTTGGCGAGTTGGAAGTGCTCCCCAGCGGCAAGCTCGTGCCGGCCGGCCAGAGGGACATTCTGGCCGGCGCGTCGCTGCCACTGGATCTGTGCGTTGCCAACGTGATGCGTTTTGCCGGCGTCGATCTGGCGACGGCCATTGAGATGGCAAGTCTCACTCCGGCCCGGCTGATCGGCGAGCCCTCGAAAGGGCTGGAAGCGGGGGGGGCAGCCGATTTGTTCTTGTTCAAGTTGCCCACCGGCGATAGCGGGCCGCTGAACGTGATCGCGACGCTGCTGCACGGAGAAAAAGTCTTCGGCAGCGTCTAACTGCGGAGGCAATCCGCGTGTCTCAGTACCCCTGGCTGCTGCTGGCAGTCTACGTCGTCACCGTCGGCGTTGTGCAGCTCTTGGCGCTGTGGGCGGCGACCAGCCGGCTACCGTGGCTGGTGCGGGTGCTGGTCGTGTGGACGCCGATTGCGCTGCTGGCGACCGTGCGGGCCTACGAGCCGGCTATCGTCTTGCTGCTGAGTGCGGCACTCACCATCGGCCTGTCTCTGGTCCTGGCGCGGTTTTCTTCGCCGCGCGAGCCCGCTGCCAATTCGCGCACCGTCTGGTGGCGATTCCGGTTGGCTGACCTGCTGGTGTTCATGCTATTTCTGGGAACATGGCTGGGCCTGACGGCTTCGCAAATGAACGTACCCGTACGCTACCAACTTGTCCTTCCGCTTTATGTCGCTCTATTCGCAATGCCGCTGTCGATCCTCACCGTATGCTCGCACCGCGCCGTAACTGGCCCATGGCGCGTGGCGGCGAGCATTGCAACGCTGACCGTGATCTGGATATCTGCTTTGCTGCTCCGGGCCAGAAACGCGCCGCTGTACCTGGATGGTGGCCCGTCATCGCTGCACACGTGGTCCGGACAGGAAACTTTCTGGATCGTCGTGGAAGGGATAATGCCATTGATTCTCGCCGTTTGCCTGGCACTTCCGATAATCTCTGTGCGCTTGGCACGGAAGCTGAACCAGCGAAACCACCGCCGAGTGGTGATTTTGGCAATCGCCGTGGCATTTGTCATTTCGCTTCCGATCATCGCGCTTATGTGGGACGAGTTTTGGAGGGTCTCCTGGGAAACCATGCGGCTCCGAATTGTTGAAATCGCAATTCATTCGATTCAATTAGTGGCCCTAGCCGGTTTCATAGCGCTGGTGACGTGGCTCTGTTCTTTGGGCTGGGGTCAGGCGGTTGGCTGGAAGCCCCGCTTGGCGCGCGGCGCCCTATTGGCGCTTGCCTCGGCTGCCGGTTTGGCGGCCGCCTGGATCTACTGGCACATGGTCCGTTACACCCCTTTTCCCAAGTTCGAGCCTCGGCTGGTCAATCATTACCACCAGATTGTCGCCATCGCCAGGCGCGTTTCGGAAGATGTTCGCTGGAGCAATCAGCTTTCGGGCGCGACTCGATCCGGGCTGGATGAGGCCGTCAAGCTGCTTCGCGAGTCGAATTACGCACCGAGGTATTTCTCGGAGCCGGAATTTTGGGGAGCCGAGCCGGGGGACTGGCCCACTGGCAACGTGGTGAGATCGGTGACTGACCACCTCGCGCAACTTGCCGACGAGTCGGTCGTCGCCGGAGCGCACGATCGGGCGGCCGACTATGCGATGGCGATCGTCCGCTTCGACGCGATGGTCGACCACGGAGGCTCCTCGGGCCACGCGGACGAGGGCTATCGACTGCTGACCGTTCTACGCACTCGCATCAGCGCAGCCAAAGCCCGCGAACTGATCGAGTTGCTTGACAAGACCCTCGACGAGCGCTTCCCGGCCGAAACGGTCGCCGCATGGCAACAGGCCCAGTTCGAAAGTCGCCAAGGCTGGCGGGAAAAACTGCGAACGGTCCTGAACGGTCACGCACCGTTTGCCCGTTCCTCGTTCCTTGCGGGTGCGCTTGACGGGCGAAAACCGGCAGAGCTGACCAACCGCCTCCTTCAAACCGACCTGGCAATCGGCCTCTTTCAACGCGACCACGGCCGGCTGCCGGCGTCGCTGGCGGAATTGACGCCCGACTATCTGGCAGAAGTACCAATCGATCCACACTCCGGTAGGGCGCTTGTCTACCGACTACGCGCGGGAACGTTCGAACTGTACAGCGTCGGGCCCGACGGAAAGGATGACGGCGGCATTTTCCTGCATCGCCCGCCAAGGGACGGCAAGTACCCTTACGATGTCCGCTTGCTGCAAGTCCCGCTGAAGTGACCTTGGCCGCGTTCGCATTCCACGGAGATTCGCGATTGTCTCAGTACCCCTGGCTGCTGCTGGCTGTCTACGTCGTCACCGTCGGCGTTGTGCAGCTCTTGGCGCTCTGGGCGGCGACCAGCCGGCTGCCGTGGCTGCTGCGGGTGCTGGTCGTGTGGACGCCGATTGCGCTGCTGGCAACCGTGCGGGCCTACGAGCCGGCTATCGTCTTGCTGCTGAGTGCGGCACTCACCATCGGCCTGTCGCTGGTCCTGGCGCGGTTTTCTTCGCCGCGCGAGCCCGCTGCCAATTCGCGCACCGTCTGGTGGCGATTCCGGTTGGCCGATCTGCTGGTGCTGATGCTCGTTCTGGGAACGTGGTTGGGGGTGACGGGCCGGTGGGTTACACCCCAATACCAGTTGTCCCTCCGAGACCACTTCTACGTTTTGCTCCTGGCCTCGGCGGCAGCGGTCCCCTTCTCGTTGTTGGCGGTTCTCGCCCACCAAATTGCCCGAGGCCCGCGGCGGGTACGGGCCATTCTCCTAGCAATGTGCGTGCTCTGGCTGACTTCGCTGCTGTGGAGATGGTTCAATGTGCCGCTCTATCTGGGGCAGGGTCAGCCGTCGCTGGGGCAGAACTGGCCACGTGAGACCGCCAACGACATTGGAGTTCTTGGGACGCAGATCACCGGGTTGGTCATCTGTCTGGTGATGCCGTATGGGATATGGAGGGCCGCCAGAACATGGCCTGAAAAGAGCCGCCGCCGCGTGGTCCTCGCGTCGATCGCCGTCGCGCTGGGCTGCGGCATTCCGCTCAGTTTTGTGGCGTGGGAAATGTTCCGCGATAAGAGTTGGGCGACCCTCGGACAATGGGGCCTGGAACTGGCAATCCACTCGGTGTTTCCATTTTCCCTGACGCTCTTTATCGCGCTGATAACGCGGCTCTGCACCGTCGGCTGGACACAACCTACGGGCTGGAAGTCCCGTTTAGCTCGGGCGATGATATTCCTGCTCGCGCTGACGGCCGGACT
>DASRJP010000034.1:0-2590 GCA_035649415.1 Pirellulaceae bacterium
CTGGTGGCGATGCGGCAATTGCCGGGGCATGGGACCGGGCCGTGCCAGATGGACAGATCGCCCCCCGTCACGCGGATCTCGGTGCGGTTGAGGAACATGCAGATGACGCCGTAGGTTACGCCGATGCCAACGGCGACGTGCAAGATGGGGAACAGTAGCATGAACAGCGCACCCCAGCCCATCTGCCCGTTCATTAGGCCATTGAATCCCATCGTATACCAAAACACCAGGAACCCATCCCAGACGACACAGAAAAGAAGCAGGCCAAATGCCATCGGCGTGAACCAGCGGTAGGTGATCGTCAGCTCGCGGCCAAACTCGTCAATCTTGTAACCCTTGGGCATCGGCACCGGCAGGCGCTCGCGCTTCACCGTGGCGACGCCCGGGTCGGGGTCATCCTTCAGCGCGTCCAGAATGCTGAAGACCGAGCTGCACCCGCGGCACTTGCCCAGCGCCATTTCAAGATCCATGTCTTCGGCCAGGACCTGCTTGCCGCATTTTTTGCAGAAGAGTTGCATGGCAATCGCGTAGTAGGCACACTCCGTGTGCCGTCTGGGAATGTCCGCATGTGGAGCGCGAACCTGCTTGCGTCTGACTTGCTCCTATCGGCGTTATTCGCTGCTTGGAGCGAAAATTGCGTGCCCGCCCGCCTTGACCTATTTCCATACCAGAAGTAGAGTCTCCTTAGAAGTTGAATCCGCGTTCTTTGCCGATTTTGACCATGTCGCACCTGCTCCTTACCAACCTGGGCCTGCTTCTTGCGGCCACCGCCAGGCGGTAGGGGTCCGTTGCGATTGCACGAGACAATCAGAACCCCGAGGCCGGCGAGGCCTCGGGGTTTTTTCGTTGAAGGAACCGTTTCGATGAACGCCAGCAATTGCGGCCGCAATCAACTCTACCTTGCCGCGCCGGCGCCAGGCCGGATTGCCGCGTCGCTTTCAACCACTCCCTTAAGGCATCACAATACAAGTATCCGGCCCAGCGGCCGATCAAGGACCAAGTCATGACCGAAACCAACAATTCTCGGCGAATCAAGATCTTTGACACCACCCTGCGGGACGGCGAGCAGTCCCCCGGCTTCTCCATGAACCGCGAGGAGAAGCTGGAGATGGCCCACGCCCTGGTGGAACTGGGCGTGGACATCATCGAGGCCGGTTTTCCGATCGCGTCCCCCGGCGACTTCGAGTCAGTGCGCGAAATCGCCAACACGGTGCGCGGGGCTGTCATCTGCGGCCTGGCCCGCTGCAACGATGCCGACATCGACCGGGCCTGGGAAGCCCTCAAGCAAGCCCAGCAGTCGCGGATTCACGTCTTCCTGGCGACCAGCGCCATCCACCGCGAGTTCAAGCTCAAGATGACCCGCGAGGAAATCCTGGAGCGGGCCGTCAAAGGGACGCGGCGGGCGGCCAGCTACGTCGATGACGTCGAGTTCTCCCCCGAAGATGCCGCCCGCACCGAGCACGACTTCCTCTGCCAGGTGGTCGAGGCGGCGATCGAGGCCGGCGCCACGACGGTCAACATCCCCGACACGGTCGGCTATGCCACGCCCAAGGAATACGGCGCGGTCATCGCCATGCTCAAAAACCGCGTACCCAACATCGACAAGGCGACGATCAGCACCCACTGCCACGACGATCTCGGGCTGGCGGTCGCCAACAGCCTGGCCGGCGTCGAAGACGGCGCGGAGCAGATCGAATGCACGATCAACGGCATTGGCGAGCGGGCCGGCAACGCTTCGCTGGAGGAGGTCGTGATGGGAATGCGGACGCGGCCAGACTTTTACCACTGTGAGACGCGGATCAATACGCCGCGGCTGGTGCCGACAAGTCGCCTCCTGGTCACGATCACCGGCATGCAGATCCCGCGGAACAAGGCGATTGTCGGCCGCAATGCGTTTGCCCACGAATCGGGAATCCATCAGGACGGCATGCTCAAGGAGCGCCGCACCTACGAAATCATGACGCCGCAGGACGTCGGCTTCCTGGCGACCGACCTGGTGCTCGGCAAGCATAGCGGCCGCGCGGCACTGGCCGACCGGGCCAAGTCGCTGGGCTACAAGCTTTCGGGCGAGCAGATTCAGGCCGTGTTCGACGAGTTCAAAAAGCTGGCCGATAAGAAGAAGGAAGTTTACGACGGCGACGTCATCGCCCTGATCGAGCAGCATCTCCACGGCGGCGCACCGCGCGAGGAATGGCAGCTTGGCGGCTTTGAGGTCTCCATCGGCAGTGGGCGAAAGCCCCGCTGCAAGATGACCCTCCGCCGCGGCGAGAAGGAGTTCGTCGAGGAAGTCTCCGACGGTGACGGCCCGGTCGACGTGGCCTTCCTGGCCGTTGAGAAAATCACCGGCATCAAGCTCAAATGCGTCGATTACTCGGTTCGTTCCGCCTCACTGGGACACGACGCCCTGGGCGAAGTCAACCTCACTGTCGAATACGGCAATCAGACCTTCCGCGGCCGCGGCGTGAGCACCGACACGGTCGAGGCAACGGTCCACGCGATTTTGTCGGCCGTGAACCGGATTGCGACGGCAAAGAAGTAGGAAGCCTTTCGCTGTTTTGCGACCCAAAACTGGCTAAAGTAGCGCCGCTAA
>DASRJP010000035.1:0-12719 GCA_035649415.1 Pirellulaceae bacterium
CCAAATAAGCTCGGCACCGATCCTCGTCCGGAAACAACCGATCAAGTTCGTCGACCGTGTGCGGGAAAAATGCGCCCATAAACCACCTTCCACCTCAGACACTACATCTTGTGGTAGGTGGAGTAAAGTGGATATCTCTAATAAATGTATACAATGGCGCATCTGACCCGTAGGCCTGCTGCGCGCGGCCTGCCGGCGGCGAATTGCCGCCGCGATGATCTTTGAAAATCTAATCATCCGTGATCGAGCCATGGCGCGGCGCAATGCTGCGGCAGCCCGCCAGACCCCCTCGAAAGAGGCGCTGCCTTCAGACGTTGCGTCTTGAGCAACTTACGGCAAGGCAGCGCTGTGCGGCGCGGTTCCAAGTGGTATCTGTGCAAATGAATAGATTCCATCGGCCGGCAGCCTCGGCGACGTAAGTCTGAAAATGGATACCCCCCTTTGCCTGTTGCGTCGTTTGTCCTGGCGGGGAGCTGCGGACTACTTTGCCTCCGCCGTCACCCCCGGCCAGTCGTCGGTCCGAAACGGCGTCACCGGCAATCCCTCCTTGCTGTACAGGTTGCAGACCGGGTTGTCGGCCCAGGCGTAGCGGACGGCAACGGGCTCGGCGACGGCGTCGCTCCACACTTCGACCTTGTCGGTTCCGACCAGCTTTGCCTTGGCCCAGACGAACTTTTTGTCCTCGCCGGCGATCGCAAAGCCGACCGGCTCTCCGGTGTCAAACGGCGCCAGGCCGCCGCCGACGTGGTCGAGCGTGACGACGATCTTGCTCCCTTGCTTCTCCATCGACTTGTACTCGGGGCTGCGATACACCAGATCGCTCGGGCCGTAGTCGCGGGCCAGCGCCCAGCGGGCCAGCCGCATGGCCACGTCCTGCTTGTTCTTGGGATGGATGTCCTTCCCCTCGCCGATGTCGATGATTACCGCCTGGCCGGTATTCGGCAGCCGCGCCATGGTCATCGTCTGTGCCTCGCGGAGCTCGGCCCAGTCGCTTTCCGCCGGCTCGGGCTTTTCCTCCTTGAAGTCGGCAAGCTGGACGAAGTAAAACGGAAAATCGCCTTGCTGCCACTCGTCGCGCCAGCTCTGGATCATGAGCGGAAACAGATCGCGGTATTGATACGCCCGCGGCGCATTGGATTCCCCCTGATACCAGATCACGCCCCGAATGCCGTAACCGATCGTCGGCTTGAGAACACCGTTATAGATGTTCGCCGGGCGGGCATTGCCGACGAGCGGGTTATTGAAGCGGGGCTGCGGAGGAGGCTGTTTCCCTTCGGCCCGGGCCTTGGCGGCCAGATCGCGCCATTCCTGGAGCTTCGTCTGGAATGCCGCCTGCTCCTTGTCGGCGTCGAACGACTTTTCCGTCTGGGTCCAGCGCTGCATCAGGGCCGCATACTTCGCGTCGCCCTCGAGGATGTCGCGGCGAACCCAGGCCTCGCACGCGGAGCCGCCCCAGGCGTTGTCGATCAGGCCCACCGGCACGTCGAGCGTCTGATGCAATTGCCGGCCGAAGAAGTAGCCGACGGCGGAGAACTGGGCGGCCGCTTCCGGGGTGCAGACTTCCCACTTCCCCTTGAAGTCGTCCTGCGGCTCCTGCGTGCCGACCTGGGGCACCGAGATCAGGCGTATCCTCGAGAATCTCGCGGTCTTGGTCTCGAGATCGGCGTCATTTGCCTGGGACACCGCCCACGCCATGTTCGACTGTCCGGAGCAGATCCACACTTCGCCGACGAGGACGTCTTGAATCTCGATCGTGTTCTTCCCCTGCACGGTGAGGGTCAGCGACTCCCCAGGCCGCGTGACCGACAGTGCTTGCAGCCGCGTCTGCCAGCGGCCGTCCTTGCCGGCGGATGCAGTGTGCTTTACGCCGTCGATCGACACGGTCACTTCCTCGCCCGGATCGGCCCAGCCCCACACGCGGCACTCGATCCCCTGCTGGAGCACCATGTGGTCCGCGAAGATTGCCGGCAGCCGCACGTCGGCCGATGCCGGCGCGGCCAAAAGGAGCGCCAGGGAAAGGAACAAAGCCAGGGTCGTGAATCGGGAAAAGAAGCTGCTGCGTGAGGATTTCATGGAAGGTCGCCTGAAAAAAATGTCGCCGCTGCCAAACCGACATGACTCTATTCCAAACGCACAGCGAAGTAAACCATCAGCGAGCGGCGGCTGCTCCCATCGCACGATACAGCGCCGGCATGAGAAACAGGTTCATCAGCGTCGCGGCAGTGAGGCCGCCGAGAATTACCAGCGCCATCGGATATTCGATCTCGTGGCCAGGGCGATTGCCGGCGACCACCAGCGGCAATAGCGCCAGGACGGTCGTGAGGCTGGTCATGACGATCGGGGCCAGTCGCTCCTCGGCGCCGCGGACCGCCAGTTCGTCGCCAAACGGCACACCTTCCTTTTCTTCCAGGTGCCGGTAGTGACTGATGAGCATGATCCCGGTTCGAACCGAGATGCCGACGACCGTGACGAAGCCGACCAGGGAGCCGAGCGACACGATGCCGCCGCCGAGCCAAGCGCCGAGGACACCGCCGATGAAGGCGAACAGAAAGCTGAGTAACACCAAAACAACGTGCCGCCAATCGCGCAGTTCGGCAAACAGCAGCACCACGATGCCAACGATCGCGCCAATGCCGACGAGGAACATTTGCCGGCGGGAGGCGGCCTGGGCGGCATATTCGCCGAGGATTTCCGGACTGTATCCCAGTTCGAAGGGAACTTGCTTGACGCGGGATTCGATGTCGCCAGCGACGCTGGCCAGGTCACGATCGCGGACATTGCAAGTGACGTCGATTCGCCGCGACGTCCCCTCGCGCTGGATAATATTTGGCGTCGCCACGACCGCCACGTCGGCCACATCTCCCAGCGGCACATGCGCGCCGCTGGGGGTGGAAATGAGGCAGCGGCGAACGGCATCGATGTCGGTGCGGACCTCAGGCAGGCCCCACACGGCGACCTGGACGATTTTCTGCTCATGGTACACTTCCCCTACATTGCGTCCGCGAATCAGCGTCACTGCGGCCCGTCGCACGTCGCCGGCCGTGAGGCCGAACTGTTCGGCCGCCTGTGGCTTGAGGCGGACGTCGATCTGCGGCACGAGCACCTGCGGCTCGACCTTCAAGTCGCTGACCCCCGGGACGTCGGCAATGGCGTCCTTGACCGTCTGCGCCTGCTGACGAAGCTTCGCCAGATCATCGCCGTAAATGCGGACGACGATCGTGGCGCTGGCCCCCGTGAGCACTTCTTTGATCCGCTCGCGGAGATATGTCAGCAAATCGCGATACAGCCCCGGGTAGCCGTCCACGACCTCCTGGATTTGGGCCACCTTGCTCCCGTAATCGACATCGCGATCAAGGCTGATCCACAATTCGGTGAAGTTCGGGCCGACCACTTCGTCGGCGACTTCCGCCCGGCCGATGTGCGAACCGAAATTGCGCACGCCGTCCACCGCCCGCAGCTCTCGGCTGGCCCGGACGGTGATCCGATCCATGGCCTCGATGCTCGTCCCCGGCTTCTCCACCCAGTGCATCAAAAAATCGTATTCCTGGAACTTGGGGAGGAATTCCTCGCCAAGGAACATAGCGCCGCCAATCGCGGCGCCCAGTGTCAGCGCAAGCGTCAAAAGGGCAATTCCGGGGTGAGGGATCAAATACGGCAGGATGGCGCGGTACGGCCGCTTGAGGAGCGACAACAGCGGCGACTCGCGGCGGCGCGAGGCCTTGGACGGCAAGAGCAGGATGCACAGCGCCGGCGTGACCGTCAGCGCCACCACGAGCGACACGAAAATGCCCAGCACATAGGCCAGCGCCAGCGGCCGGAAGAACGATCCGGCCAATCCCTCCAGGAAGAAGACCGGCATGATCACCAGCATCACCGTCAGCGTGCCGTAGACGACTGCGCCTCGAACTTCCAGGGAGGCAGCCAGGATCACGCGAAATGCCGAGCGGGGCCGCTCTGCCGCCTGATTGAGCCGCAGCCGCCGCACGATATTTTCCACGTCGATGATTGCGTCATCGACGACCTCGCCCAGGGCGATGATCAGCCCGGCCAGGACCATGGTGTTCATCGTGACGCCGAACCAGTGCAATATCAGCGCCGCGCCGACGAGCGACAGCGGAATGGCGGTCATGCTGATCAGCGCCGTCCGCCAGTCAAACAGAAACAGGCCCAGGATGACGACGACCAAGACGCAGCCGATGACCAGGGACGAGCCGAGATTGGCCAGCGACATTTCGATGAATGTCGCCGGGCGGAAGATGGTCGGATCGACGTGGACGTCCGCGAGCCCCGGTTTAAGCGCGGCCAGCGCCTTCTCGACGCCGCGGGTCACGTCCAGCGTATTTCCCGTCGGCTGTTTTTCGACGATGAGCAGCAGCCCCGGCACATCGTTGATGATCGCATCGCCGATCGGCGGCGGATGCCCTTCCTGCACTTGGGCGACGTCGGCCAGCCGCAAAGATGCCCCTCCGCGAAAGGCGACGACGCTGCGTGCCAGGTCCTCCGCCGACAGAACGGCCGGCGCATGTCGCACGGGGAGCCGCTGGTTGGGCGTATCGACGAAGCCCCCCGTGTCCAGCAGCGCGGCGTCGCCTGCGGCCCGCTCGATGTCCGCCAGCGTCAGCGAGTGCGCCCGCAGCCGCTCCGGATCGACCAGTACCTGAAACTGCCGGTCGCGCTGACCCCAGATGGCTACATTCGCCACGCCCGGCACGGCCATCAACCGCGGCCGGATCGTCCAGCGGGCCAGCTCGGTCAGCTCGATCTGCGTCAGCTTCTCCGACCAGATGCCGATCTTCATTACGCGGCTGGTCGAGGAGAGCGGCGAGAGAATCACCGGCGGACGGGCGACCTTCGGCAATCGGGGCGATTCGATCGCCAGCCGCTCCTGCACGAGCTGACGTGCGGTAAGCAGATCGGCCCCGTCGCGCAGGATCAGAACCACCGACGACAGTCCCAGCACGCTCTTGGAGCGGATCGTCTTGAGGTGCGGCGTCCCATTGAGAGCGTTTTCCAGCGGCACCGTCACCAGGCTTTCGATTTCCTCGGCGGAGAGCCCCGGCGCTTCGGTTTGAATCTCCACCAGCGGCGGCGCGAACTCCGGGAAGACGTCCAGTGCCGCGTGCTGCAGCTCGTGATAGCCGACTGCGAGCAAGGCGGCAGCCAGGCCGAGCACGAGGATCGGCTGGCGGAGGGACGTGCGGATGAGGGTGCGGAGCATGAATCGTGGTTCGCTCGCTCCGCGAGCGGAATGGGCACTCGCGGAGGCGAGTTCACCACAATGGTTGGTTATTTGCCGATGCCGAATTCGGTCCCGAAAAGCTCAGCCGCTCCTTGGCTTACAATTTTTGTGCCCGGGCGCGGCCCTTGCGCCAGGATCGCCCGCTGCTGGTCGATGAATTGCACTTCCACGCGGCGGCGGCTGAAGGTATGCGGCGCCGCCTGCTCGTAGACCCACGTGCCGCCGTGGATGTCGTACAAAACGGCGGACCACGGCACCACCAGCGCCGGCCCTGTCCCTTGTTCGGAAAGCGTCACGGCAAGTTTTTGCCCGGGATACAAACTGCCGTCGGCATTTTCGATTTCGTAGAACAAGTCCACGGTTGCCGCCTGCGGATCCGCCGATGGCGGCGCCGCGGCATAGTGAGCGGAGCGTGCGTCGCCGGCGGGGCGGCCATATTCATTCACAGGGGCCTGGGCGGTGGTGTCGATGGCGCGGCGCTGTCCGGCATAGATGGGAACGCGGATCCAGAGGCGGTCGAGCTGGACGAGCGTCAGCAGCGGCTCTCCTGGTGAAACCGACTCGCCAGGGGCGCTCTCGATGCTTTTAAGCACTCCCGCCACAGGAGCAGTGATGTCCCGAGGCTTGATTTGCCCTGCCTCTTCGTCAAGCTCGATGCCAGCGAGGAACTTGTGCCGCACTTCGGCCGTGCGCAGCGCCTCTTGGGCCAGCCTTCGCTGCACTTCGGACTCATCAACCGTGCGCTGACTGCCCGCTTTGTCGACCAGAAGCTGCACGGCGCGGTCGTGGGCGATCTTGGCAGCCTCGAGCTGCACCTTTGCCGCCTCGACCTGACGCTCGGCTTCGATTTTGGCGACGGCAACGTCGGCTTTGGTTTGCGCGACGCGAATCCGGTCGGCCGGCGTGAGCACGTCGCGCTCCGGCGTCAGCAGCGGCGTGAAGCGAAAGACCACTTGTCCTGCGACCAGCGTAGCGCCCGGTTTGGGAACTTCGCCACCTTCAGGCGGGGACAGAACACCGGCAAAGGGCGCCGAAACAACGATGGACTGCCCCGGCGGCACGACGACTTCGCCTCCCAGAGTTCGACGCCGCGGAACTTCGTGCCGCTCGACCTCGGCCAGCTCGATGGCCAGACGCTGCTCGGCCTCTTCGGTGAGGGTAATTGTATTGAGTGCCGACTCATCTCCCGGGTGGGCGACTTTAGCCGGTGGCGTGGCCTTGGTCGGGGACGTCGCGGAATGGGGCCGGCAGCCAGCGGTGCAGCAGAGCACGACAAGTAGAACGGAATTCATTCCGTCCCAAAGACCGATTCGTTTCGGTTTCTTCCAATTGTCCGCTGATCGGAATGAAAGCCGTTCTACGACGCGCGCGTTCATGGCTCGCTCTCCGCGGTCGTCGCTTGACGATCGCGCAGCTTCCTGCCAACGCTTCGCTCCAATTCGGCCAAAGCCCGGCGGACGTCCGCGGCAGTTTCCAGCTCGCGCTGCCGCGCTATCTGCCATTGTCGCGTCGTCTCCAGCACGGTCAAAAGCGGCGTTCCATCTTCCCCCATCGCCTTACGCGCGCTGTCGGCCGCGGCCTGGGCGCGGGGCACGATCTCATCCCGCCACTGGGCGTGGCTTTGCTCAGCCTGCGCCAGGCGAATTGCCGCTTGGCGTACTTCCAGTGCCGCGCTGTCGCGCAGGCGGACGAATTGCCGCTCCAGCCGCAGAGCTTCCGCCGCCGTGCGGGCTTTGGCGCCCTGGTTGTGATGGAACAGCGGTAAATTCATTTGCAGACCAGGACCGGCCTCAAATCCTTTTTCCCCCTTTCCGTTGAGATCGGGCAGAATTGCCGCGATGCCAAAATAGTCGAAATACGCCAGCCGATGGCGCTGGGCCGCGGCCTCGATCGCCAGATCGACGGCCCGCACATCGGGGCGCGACTCGACCGCTTCGCTGACCAGCTCCTCGACACTCACGGTCATTGGTGGCGGTTCTTCGTCCTGAGCGAGCTGAACTGGATCATTGAGCAGCGCCAAACCAAGCTGATACCGAAGGCGCTCGCGGGCCAGCTCCTGGTCCTGCGCGGCCCGCCCTGCTCGCTCTTGTCCGGCCCTGGCTTCCAGGCGAATGGGGGCGATTTCCAGCTCGCTGGCGGCCCCGCGGTTGACTCGAGTCTCGGCAATCCGCGCCAACTCTGAAAGCCGCTCCAAGACTTCCTGCGACCAGCGAGCCTGCGCCTCGGCCAGGTGCAGATCGACATAAGCCAGCCGGACGTCGCGGACGACGTTGAGCCCGTCCTGCACCAGTCGCTCGGCCACGCGCTGCGACTCGAGTTGCGCCGCCGATACTCGACGTGGCCGCAGCACAAGCACGTCCACCGGCACAAGCAAAGCCAGTTCCCACTGCTTGACTCCCGTGGGAATCATCGTGGTGAGCTGCGGGTTGGTCAGTTGGTGCGCCTGAATCAGATCGGCGCGGGTAATGTACAAGTCGGCGAGCAGCTCCTGAAAACCAGGATTGTTCCACAGGCCGATTGCGGCCGCTTCGTCTTCCGATAATCCGTCCTCGAAGTTGGCCAGTTCCGGCAGCGCGATCTCAAAGGGGCAAGAGCCGGGTCCAAGGTCCTGTTCGATTCGCATCGCCAGGTCGCCCGAGACGCATTGGCGGCCGCAAGGATCTGGCGCTGCGCAGCCCGAAAGCATGACCGCCGCTAGCAGGGCGAGGATGACCCGAGGTGCGCGCGATCCGCCCAGAATTGCCATGCTTTCATGCTAGTTGGGCCAGGTGCGGAAGATAGCATCTCAGGCACAGTATCGGCTTGCTCGTCAGGCAAAATATATCGATTGTGCGGAGATGGACGCCTTGCTTGCGTCGCAATCACAGGCCCGATGCGCTTGGGAGGGAAACGACTGCCATTGGCAAACGGCCCTTTCCCTCGCTTCGCGTTAATGTGCGCTAGCGCAAAAAAAGGCCCCCGGAGCCAACGAGTCCCAGGGGGGCTAAGGACTCATCGATTTCCGGGAGCGATTGGTCGGTCAGCGGCAGCGCGTCCATGCGCGCCCTGTCCGCAAGCAGCCGCGGGTTTGACGAAGCGTTCCGCCAGCCTCCATGCCGGCGGCCCGCTCCGCGGTCCGCAGAGACATGCCCAAAGGCACGCTCCAGGTGCGGACTCGCCACGTGGCCACACCAGGTTTCCGATCTGGGTCAGCCGCAGATCAGCGGCATCGATCCCGCTGGAAGACAACGCCAGGGGAGCGATGGGCGGGAGAATATGCCAGTCGCCAAAACCGGTCAAGGTCGATTTTTCCGCATCGAAACGCCACTTTTTACCGCCGATGGCCATGTTGTGGATGGCTGGCAGAGCGTGGCCTCAAGCCTTATTCGTCGAAAGTGTTTTGGTTGTGCCACACGCGCAGTTCAGCCGTCGACAGCGTGAGATATGTGTACACAATATTACTAATAGGGCGGTCTGCGGCGCGGACCCGGCCGAGCACAAAAACGCTCCTTGTGACAAATTTCACGAGGGGGAAATGTCCACAATTTTTCAGGGGAAGCTAATTGACCCTGCCAGCTGACAGCACCTAAGCTAGAGGGTTGCCGCTGGGTCCTGGCGACCAATCGCGTCGCCGCGGCAGAACAGACAAGAGCCGCAGCGCTGGAACGTTTTTCCGGTTCCCGTACAGGCGGAGGGGTCAATCATGCTGGTGCGTGAGATACTCGGGGGCAAGGGGCGCGCTGTCCACACATGCGGTCCGCAGGACACGTTGGCGGACGTGGTGGATTTGCTGGTGGGCTACAACTGCGGTTCGCTCGTCGTGTGTGAGATCGACGAGATGATCGGAATCATCACGGAGCGGGACATTCTGCGCGCCTGCGCCACGACGCGGGAGTCGCTCGAGTCGCTATGCGTCGCCGAACGGATGACGCGCTGCCCCGTGACGGCGTCCCTGGACGACGACGTCGCCGACGCGATGGGCGTGATGACCGAGCGCCGCATCCGGCACTTGCCAGTGCTCGAAGGGGGTAAGCTGGCCGGAATCATTTCGATCGGCGACCTGGTCAAGGCGCAGCACGACGAATTGTGCCGCGAGAACCACTATCTCAAGAGCTACATTCTGGGTTAATCGAGGCAGCGTCGGCTATCGCCGTAAGAGTTCCGGCCAGAGTACATCGCTGACGAGCAATCCCAGTCGCGTCAAGCGCAGGTGCGTTGCCGTCCTCTCCAGCAGCCCTTGTTCCGTGAACCGGGCAAGGATCTGGCCGTCCAAATCACTTGCGGAAATACCCGTCTCGTGCTCAAACGCGGCCAGGTCGATTCCCTTCAGCCGCCGCAGGCCGAAGACGAGCCGCTCGCGGGCCCGGTCTTCGGCGGAGAGCTCTTCCGATTCGGCGACGGGTGATTGGCCAGCGAGCACGCGGCGGATGTAAGTGGTCGTGCTCTTGTGGTTGGTCTCGCGGCGGCCGGCGATGTGCCGCGATGCGCCGGGACCGGCGGCAAAGTAACTGCCGCCGGTCCAGTAGACCTCGTTGTGGCGGCAGCGGTGGCCGGGGCGGGCGAAATTGGAGACTTCGTAGTGCTCGTAGCCGGCGGCAGTCAGCGTGTCGATGGCCAATTCGTACATCTGCGCCTCTAGGTCTTCGGCAGCCTGCGCCAGATCGCCTCGCTGGCGGCGGGTCCAGAATGAAGTGCCCTTCTCGAAGGTGAGGCCGTAGGTTGAGATGTGATGGGGGCCGAGCGCCAATGCGGCAGCGAGGTCGTGCCGCCAGTCATCGAGCGTCTCACCAGGTGCGGCGAAAATCAAATCGAGCGAGACGCTCTCCGCAAACGACCTGGCCGCGGCATGCGCCTGCTCGATCTCGCGCCGGCGGTGGTCGCGTTCCAGCACAGTTAGCTTGCGATCGTCGAACGACTGGACGCCCAGGCTGACGCGGGTGACGCCGGCATCCGCCAGGACCTTCGAGCGCTCCGTATTCAAGTCGATCGGATTGGCTTCAATGGAGAATTCGAAGTTGGCCGCGGATGAACGCAGATGACGCGGATCCAGCAATTCTCGATCCGTGCTATCCGTGTTCATCCGCGGCAATTCCTCCGCTTGGGCGCCGGCCAGCGGAAACCACTTCGTCGCCAGCGCCAGCAGCCGCTCAAGCTGCGGCGGCGGCAAATGCGTGGGCGTCCCGCCGCCGAGAAACAGCGTCTCGACCGGCCGCGGCACTTCCAGCCACGACAATTCGATTTCCAGCGCCCGAAGAAAATCGTCGATCAGATCATCCCGCCCCGCCACCAGCGTGAAATTGCAATAGCCGCAGCGATGGCGACAGAAAGGGACGTGCAGGTAGGCGGAGCGGGGCGGCGAGTTGGTCACAGTCCTATTCTACTGGGATGGAACCTGGATTTTTGGGCCGCCGTGAACCGGTCGCGGCCCGGCTTCGGCTTATAGGCAAATGAACGCTCCCGTCCAACGAGCCCGAGACGCCTGGCTCGCCCTGAGATGCCAATCGGGCGAAGTGGCAGCGTTCCGTGAGCTGGTGGACGAGTTTGAAAGGCCACTTATGTACTTCGCCGCCAAGCTGCTGGGAAACCAGGATGCAGCACTCGACGTGATGCAGCAAACCTGGCTGCGGGCGCTAAATCGGGTCCGGCGGCTGGAGCGGCCGGAGCAGTTGCGGCCCTGGCTGTACCAGATCGTTCGCGGGCTGGTGGTTGACTATCTGCGCAAGCAGGCATCGGCCAGCCGCCTGGAACGCGAATATGCCGAACAAAACCTCGAGACCGGCGACGAGCCGACGTTTGGTCCGGAGGATGGCGAGGCGCTGCACCGGGCGCTTGACGAAATCGACGTTCGGCTTCGGGAAGTGCTGGTACTGCACTTTCTGGAAGAACTATCGATAGCCGACGTGGCGGCCATCGTGGGCTGCCCGGAGGGGACCGTGAAGTCCCGCCTGCACCACGGCAAACGAGCGCTGGCGACACTGCTGCGAGGGGGGAACCATGCCAAGCAATCCTGACCTTTTGCGCGAGCAACTCCTGGCTCAAGGTGAGCCATCTCGCGAGAAGCTGACTCGATATCGAGAGGAGACCCAAGCGATGCTCAATCAACTGGAACGCCGACTGTACGTGGAGAAGTGGGGCGCTGGAGCCATGTGGATCTTTGCCGTGCTGTTCATGACCGGCGCGCTGTTGATCGCAGGTTTTTGGGGGCGGACCAGCCCCGAATTGTGGATCGTGGCCTTTGGCTTTGTGCTGCTGGTCAGCGGCGGCGTCGAAGTCGTGAAGCACTTCATCAACCGCAGCCGCGTCGAGGTCCTCAAGGAGCTGAAGGGACTCGAGCTGCAGGTGCTGGAACTGAAAGAGGAACTGAAACAAGCAGCCTGAGTAGGTACACAGCGGGCCCTGCTGGGGAAGCCAGCAGGGCCACCTCAGTTATAGCCACAGCTTCAGCCTTCCATCGAGCATGTCCGGAAACGCCTTCTGCACCCAGTGCGTGATCTGGTTGTCGTGGTAGCGGGTGGAAAAGTGCATGGCGATGATGACTTCGTTCTTGAAGCGCTGGCGGCGGGCAACGAAGTCGTCGAGGTGCATGTGCCCGTGCTTGTGGATCTTGTCCTTCTTGTGGCTGGGGGCGACGAACGTCATCTCGGTGATCAGGATCTTGGCGTCGTACATCGCCGGGCAGTTGTCGAGCCCTTCCGGGGCCGTGTCGCCGGTATAGCCCACCAGCGGGATGCGGCGCTCCTCGGTGACTTCGGTCCCCGACAACCGCAGGTCGCGAATCTGTTCGCCGGTAAGGTTCTGGTACTCGGCCTTCAGCTTCTTCCGCCGTTCCCAGACGACGAATCCCAGCGACGGCACGGTATGCCGCGTCGCCGATACGGTCACCGCCAGCTCGCGCGTCAAATCGATGTCGTCCCCCGGGCGGATCGGAATCAGCTCGCACGGCAGCCGCCCGCGATCCAGCCGCATGAACGCCTTGAGGACGTGCTGCATCAGGTCGATCGCGTGCTCGGGAAGATAGATCGTGGGCGGGTCCATCTTCATCATACGCCGGCGGGCGACGTAGACGGGGAGTGCGGCGATGTGATCGAGGTGCGTATGCGACACGAACCAGACGGGGGTGCCCATAAAATCCCAGGGCTGAGCGCCGAGGTCGAAGCCGAGCTTGAGCTCCGGAATTCGCCAGCACGACTGCACGGCGGCCCGCGAGTACCCCTCAACAGTGAGGTCCTTGTGGGTGAGCGTGCGGAAGGGGCTGTTGTCGAGCATGAAATGTCGAATGTCGAAATCCAAATGAGAAAAGAAGTCGGAATGACGAAGCACTAATGACGGAGGAGATCGCCGATGCAGGCGTGGTTCACGGCTTTAGGATTCAATATGGCCATTTCGACATTCGTGCTTCGTCATTCCTTCGACATTTGGCTTTCGACATTCGTCATTTCCCCGCGACCGTCTCATTCCAATAAATCTTGACGTTGTGCGTCGCCCGGCCAACGGCGACCAC
>DASRJP010000036.1:0-63601 GCA_035649415.1 Pirellulaceae bacterium
GGAACAGAGTCCGACGTTCATCGACTATGCGCACAAGCAATACCTTCGCTACCTGCCAGCGACGGACGAGATCATCTGGATGAGCGAGCGGGACGGCTGGAATCATCTCTATCTGTACGACGCCAGGACCGGCCAGGTGAAAAACCCGATCACGCACGGTCCCTGGCTGGTGCGCGGCGTCGAGCGGTTCGATGAGCAGAAGCGCCAGCTCGTGTTACGGGTGGCCGGCATCGATCCAGCGCAGGACCCGTACTACATCCACTTCGTGCGGGTCAATTTCGACGGCACGGATCTCGTGCGACTGACCGCAGCGGACGGGACGCACCGGATCGAGTTCTCTCCCGACAACAAGTATCTGATCGACACCTGGTCGCGCGTCGATTTGCCAGCCGTCACTGAGCTGCGGAGCGCCGAGGACGGCAAGCTCGTCTGCGAGCTGGAGCGTGGCGATATGAACCCATTGCTGGCGAGCGGGTGGCAGACGCCTGAGCGGTTCGTCGCCAAGGGTCGCGATGGGCAGACCGACATCTACGGCGTCATCTGGCGGCCGACGAACTTCGACTCGAGCAAAAAATACCCCGTCATCGAGAATATTTACGCAGGGCCGCAGGGGGCGTTCGTCCCCAAGGATTTTAGTTCGTACTATCGGCAGCAGGAGCTGGCGGAACTGGGTTTCATCGTTGTACAGATCGATGGTATGGGAACCAACTGGCGGTCGAAGGCGTTCCACGACGTCTGCGCCAAGAATCTGGCCGACGCCGGCTTTCCCGATCGGATCGCGTGGATGAAGGCCGCGGCCGAGACGCGACCCTACATGGATCTCACGCAAGTCGGCATTTACGGCGGTTCGGCCGGCGGGCAAAACGCGCTGGCCGGCATTCTCCACCACGGCGAGTTTTACAAGGCGGCTGCCGCCGACTGCGGTTGCCACGACAATCGCATGGACAAGCTGTGGTGGAACGAGGCCTGGATGGGTTACCCGATCGGGCCGCATTACGAAGAGCAGTCGAACGTCACCAGTGCCCACAAGCTGCGCGGCAAGCTGCTGCTCACGGTTGGCGAGCTGGACCGCAACGTCGATCCGGCTTCCACCATGCAGGTCGTCAATGCGCTGGTCAAAGCCGGAAAAGATTTTGAGCTGCTGATCGTTCCCGGGGCCGGTCACGGTGTCGGCGAGACTTCCTACGGCGCCCGGCGGCGGGCCGACTTCTTTGTGCGGCACTTGCTCAGCGTCGAGCCGCCGGACCGGAATGAGTAGCAATCCCTCTCCCTCCGGGAGAGGCAGTCGCGAAGCGACTGGTGAGGGTGCGGTGAGCCGGATCCGATTCACGCACAAGCGTATGACAACCCTCACCCGGCGGCTGCGCCGCCACCCTCTCCCAAAGGGAGAGGGTTTCGAAGGCTACTTCCCCGCCGGAATCTCCTTCCCATGCGGATCGACGGTCCGGCCTGCAAGCTCGGCGTCGATCTCCGCCTGAAGTTCCTCGTCGATGAAATGCTCCATCCGCTCGGCCGGCTCGTGCAGATGGTCGGACGGCAGGTCGAAGTTTGCCTCCAAGAACGATTCCCAGAGTCGATGCGCTCGCACGATCCTTCCCGCCGCGGCGCGGCCGGCATCAGTCAATTGCACACCATCCGCAGCTTCACGAACGTAACCGCGCCGCACCAGTTGCAATTGTGCGAGCCAACCGAGAAGCCCCGAACGCCTTGGTTCTGCGACCACAACTCGCTGGGCCCGGGCCGACTCTTCGGCACGAAAGAGCCGCCCCAAAACGTCCTCCGCGACAATCCGCACGGCAAGCGACCATTGCCGCAGCCACTTGCTCACCAGCCCCGTTCGCGGGGCGAGCATTACTGCGCCGCCGAATTGCACTCCGGCGACCACGGCCGTCATCCCAGCGACGTTCGTGTTGAGCGACATGGCGCCGAGATAGCCGAAGACGGCCGACACCGCCCCCAAGAGCACGGCCCACAGAATCATGCTCCACAGCCGCTCGGTCAATAGCGAGGCGGTCGCTGCCGGGACCACGAGCATCGCCACCACGAGGATCGAGCCCACCGACTCAAAGGCCGAGACCGTCACGCCGGCGACGATCGCCATCAGTAGGTAATGAACGACCGCCACGCGGAAACCCATGGCCCCGGCAAGCTGTGGATCGAAGGAGACGATCTTCAGCTCTTTCCAGAACACGATCACGAAGACGACGACCACCGCCAGCATCGGAAAGAGCGAAATCAGGGCCCGCGGCACTTGCCAGCCCAGCACCGGTTCGGTCATCAACCAGGCCGATTCCATCAGGCCGAACAGAACGCAATTGGCGTCGATGTGTGCGCCGGACGCGTTGAACTCGATGAGCACCACTCCGAGGGCGAACAGCGACGTGAACACGACCCCCATGCTGGCGTCCTCGGAGACCTTGCCGAGCGAGTGGAGCGTTTGGGTGAGAAAGCTGGTGAGCATTCCCACTGCCATCGCCCCCAGCAGCATCGGCACGCCGTAAGTTTTTCCGGTCAGCATGAAGGCGATCACGAGCCCCGGCAGCACGCTATGACTGATGGCGTCCCCGAGCAGGCTCATGCGTCGCAGCACCAGATAACAGCCAACGATTGCGCAGGCCGAGTTGCAGATGATGCCGATGGCCATCGTCCCCAGATGGAGCTTTAGCTGGCTGGGATCGCTGCGCCACGCTGACCAGGCGCTCGTTTGCATCAGCCAGAGCGTCGCTGCCACCAGCGCGACCGCGGCATAGCAAACGGGAATCAACCAGGATGCCGCGTGACTGGCGCCAGTGGCCGGCTTGGCGTGGACCGCTCGAAGCGATCGCTGATTTGGCGGCTGTCCGCTGTCCGGCTCGAGTGCCGTCGCAGTCGAAACCGCTGCTTGGGCCGGGGATAGAGATATCTCCGGGGCGTGCACCATCGGCCGGAATTGGCGCAAAGCGCGCCGGTCGCGAAGGAACGCAATCCACCGCGCTATGATGCCGCGGCGCGTCCCCAGCAACATCGAGACGAGAAAGATGCCCGAGCCGGTCAGCACGATAATCGGACCAGCCGGCAATTTTGCGTAATGATCACTCAAAAGTGTGCCGATCGCTCCGGTCGCCAGGCCGAAGCAAACGGCCAGCGTGAGCATCTGGCCGAGTCGGTCGGTCCAGAAACGGGCGGCGGCGCCAGGGATAATCAGCAGCGCCGCCATCATCACGGCCCCCACCGCCGGCAGGCCAATCACAACGGCCAGTGCGATCAAGGCCATCAGCAGCAAGTCGAGCCAGAAAACGGGCCAGCCCAGCGCGCCGCCAAACTCGCGGTCGAAGGCCAGCACCTTGAACTCCTTGTAGAGCAATAGCACCGCCGCCAGGCAGATGCCGGCCGCGGCCAGGATCAAGTAGACGTCGCCGCGGGTCATGCTCGCCGTCTTGCCGAAGATGAACGATTCCAGTCCCGCCTGGCTGCCGTCGCTGATCGAGTTCTGGATGAGCCGCATTAGCACGCAGCCCAGGCCGGGAAAGACGCTCAGCACGATGCCAATCGCCGAGTCTTCCTTGATCCGCGTCCAGCGCCGCAGCCCGGCGATGATGATCATCCCCACGATGCCGCTGAGCAGGGCTCCCAGAAGCATCAGCGGCAAATTCCGCTGGCCAGCCAGGAGAAAGGCGATGCAGACTCCGGGGAGACCGGCGTGCGCCACGGCGTCCCCCAGCAGCGACTGCTTGCGCAGGACGGCGAAGGAACCGATTAACCCCGCGCTGGCCCCCAGCAGGCCCACGCCCGAGAGCACCACGAGCGTGTTGTACTCCAGGCCCATCATGCCGCGCCGCTCCCGGCCTTTAGCGCCTCGGCCGCCGCATCGAGCACGGCCAGGCGGCCGCCGTAGGTCTTGCGAAGATTTTCCGGCGTGAAGGTCGTTTCGACGGGACCGCTGGCCACGAGCCGCACGTTGAGCAAAGCAACGTAGTCGAAGTACTGCGGCACCGTACGCAGATCGTGATGGACGGCGACGATCGTTTTGCCGCTGGCGCGAAGGTCAGCCAGCAGGTCGAAAATGATCCGCTCGGTGGCCGCATCGACGCCGGCCATCGGTTCGTCCATGAAGTAGATATCCGCCTTCTGGGCCAGCGCGCGGGCCAGGAAGACGCGCTGCTGCTGTCCGCCAGAGAGCTGGCCGATCTGCTGCCGCTCGTACTGCGACAGGCCGACCTTCGCCAGGCACTCCCGAGCCCAATGTCGCTGCTTTTGGCCGGGCCGCCGAAACCAGCCGAGCTGGCCGTAGGTGCCCATCAAGACCACGTCGAGCACGCTGACGGGAAAGTCCCAATCGACGCTCTCCCGCTGCGGTACATATCCAATCCGCTTGCGCACCTTGGGCACGCTTTGGCCAAAGACTTTTACCGATCCACTGGCCATTGGCACCAGGCCCAGCACCGCCTTGATGAGAGTGCTCTTTCCCGCCCCGTTCGGACCGACGATCGCGGCTAGCTGCGGCTCCTTGATGACCAGATCGACATCCCAGAGCACCGGCTTGCGGTGGTAGGCGACCGTGACGTCGTGAATGTCCAAAACGGGCGGCATCGACAGATCTGGATCTACTTGAGCGCCTTGACGATCGTATTCACGTTGTGCCGTATCATCCCCTCGTATGTCCCCTCCGGCGTTCCCTCGGCCCCCATGGCGTCGGAAAAAAGCTCGCCGCCGATGACCACGTTGTGCCCCTTGGCATCACATCCTTCCAGCAGGGCGCGCACATTCTCGTTAGACACGCTGGTTTCGACAAACACGGCCTTGATCTTCCGTTCGACGAGGAAGTTCACCAGCTCGTTGATTTTCTTCACTCCCGCTTCGCTATCGGTGCTGATTCCTTGAATGCCGCGAACGTCAACTTTGTAGGCGCGCCCAAAATAGCGAAAGGCGTCGTGAGCCGTCACCATGACGCGATGATCCTCGGGAACGGCTTCGATGGCGGCCTTGGTCTCCTCATGAAGCCTGGCCAGACGCTCCTGATACTTCTCGGTGTTGGCGCGATAATCCTCTGCATGCGGCGAATCGAATGCGCACAGCGAGTCGCGAATGGCATTTGCCGCCTGGCTCCAGAGCGCAACGTCGAACCACAGGTGCGGATCGTGGGCGCCGCTCTCGTCGTGCAGAACCTGGTCCGCGGGAATCGCCGAGGCGACCGCCACCGCCGGCTTGCGGTTGCCCATGCTTTCCAGCACGTCCGTCATCCGGCCTTCCAGATGCAGCCCCGAGTAGAAGATGGCGTCGGCGCCGTTGAGCAGAACAATGTCTCCTGGCGAGGCCTGATACAGATGCGGATCGACGCCAGCTTTCATCAATGCCGTCACTTGCACATGTTCGCCCCCGACATTGCGCACCAGGTCGGCCACCATACCCGTGGTGCACACGACGCGGATCGGATGCTTACCCGCGAAGGTCTTGTCCGCTCCCGGCGCGGGGGAATCCGCACAACCGACGGCAAGAGGAACCAGAAGCAAAGTCAGAACCAGCCACAATCCAGAAACAGTGCGCGACATGAGCGTTTCCGGGCGAGATCGAGCCGCCCGGATAAAGTTTTATATTTTCAAAACCAAAGTTTCGACTACTCTAAAAATAGTATCGGCTGTGGATCATCAACAGTCAAGGGGAACACTCGCATCCGGGGCGACGCTAAATAAAAAGCGGGGCAAACGGCCGGAATTGCCGTTTACCCCGCTCGTGGCGGGCCGTGGGTTGTAGGATCGAATGGCGGCCTAGGAAATGGACGCCTCGGCTGGCGCTTGATTGGAGTCCTCGGTGACGATCGGCTGGCCGCCAGGCGTGACGCGCACGTATCCCAGATTGCGAATCACCTCGAGGATTTCGCTGCACGTGGGAAACATCCGGCCATTGGCCCGCTTGTACGCATCCAGGGCCTGCATGAACTCGATTTCGTCCGCCGTGTAATCCCGTTCACACGTCGTGGGGTCGATCTGCCGCCGACGCGCTACCTTGCGTCGTTCGACCGGCACTGGAATGTTCTGCTTGCGACGCTCTTCCTTGCGGCGGTCGATCTGCACTTCTCGATTGTTCTTTGCCACGGCAATCCCCTCTAAAGCGACCGGTTCCAGCCAAAGGTGCGGCGATGACGTCAAAGGAGATCGGCCTTGTCACTTGAGAAAATGGAACGTTTAGGAAAAAGGTATGGATGCGCCAAATTGGACGGGTGGCGGGCCTGCTCCCATGTGCGCAAAGGCGCCGCATTCTGCCGCTTCAAAGCGTCCTGTCGGCTGAACCGGTTATTCCGATTCTCACGGCACTACGGGCAGGGACTAAGAGATGGCGCCCGCATGAGATGAATGCCGCCTACGATGGTCAGGCGATTCCAATTGCGCCGGGCCAAAGCAGCCCGCTGTCCCGTTTGCCCGGCCGCGGCGGCGCTTGCTTGCGCTGAGGCGGAATCGTGCGGCGAATCGTTCCGATTGCCAACGTAAACGAGGTGCGTACCGGGCGCAGGCCGGGAGTGGCCTCTTCCACCTCGTCCAAGCGATCGACCGCCTGCGGCACTTGAGCCGCCAGATCTTGCAGGGCCTGACCGTATCGCTCCAGGGAGTCGACATCGGCTGCGGCTAGCGAGGGAGCGGTTTGTGGCTGGTTGTCCGGTAGATCAAGGCCTGGACTCTCGGGACGTTCGCGATTGGCTGCGCGCGTCTTTTCGTTCGCCAGTTGCGAATCGCCGGGGCTGGCAACCGATTTCGCCTGCTGATTCTCCATTCCAACCTTTCCGGGTGCCGCTCGGTCGTCCGGCCAGCGGTTGATGGCGATGCTCAGTGCGATTAAAGCTGCGGCGGCGGTAGAAACTACGCCCATGGCCAATAGCCACGGTCGCTGCTTGCTCGGCCGAACCGTGGTCGCGTCGGCGTCGGCGATCTGAGCCAACACGACCCGCGAAGCAAAGTTGCGCGGCAAAGACGGAAACTGGAAACTGCCAATCCCCCGAAACAGCGTCTCCTGATCGAACAACAACTGCCGGCAACCGGCGCACGACTGGGCATGTGACTGCAACAGCGCGTCCTGGTGAGGCGCTTGTCGCTCATCGAGCAAGAACTGCACTCGCTCCTCGAATTCACGACACTGCATGACGTTGATCCTCTAAAACTCCCCGTGCGCGCAGCCGCTCGATCAACTCCCGGCGTGCTCGGTGCACCCAGGTCTTCACGGTCCCCAGCGGCACTCCCATCGACTCGGCGATTTCACCATAACTCAATTCATGCTCGTGGAACAACACGAATGCTTGACGGTAGTCGTCCCGGACATCGGCTAGGGCCAAATCCACCTCCTCGGCCAGCTGCCTGGCTCCCCGATGATCGGGTTCGCCGTCGGCAATCTGGTCTGCGAGGGCTTCGGCTGCCGGACGGCGCTTCCGCGTGGCAAGTGCCGTGCGACAACGATTTCCTGCGATGGCCAGCAGCCAGGGCTCGAAGTCCCGCGCGGCATCCCAACGATGCAGGTTGCGCAGGACACGCAAGAACGTCTCCTGCGAGGCGTCCTCGGCATCCTGGCGCTGTCCCAGCATCCGGTAACAAAGCCCGAACACCTGTCCCTGAAAACGTTCCACGAGCCAAAGCATCGCGCTCTGGTCGCCCGCCAGGCAGCGCTTTACAACCGCTCGCAGTTCATCAACGGCCGGACAAGCGGTCATGACCTGTTGCCAATAGAGGATACTCGCTGCCGGCGCAGATGGTTTCAGATGACGCCGGCGCGTGTCGTCATGTGCGCAGGTAGTAATTCACCGCCGAAACCTGGTTCTTGGCCGGTACGTCTGATTTTCATCAAAAAGTCGACTTTGACAACAGAAAACGCCCGCAGGAATCCCCACGGGCGCTGGCGAACGGCTCAATAAGCTGCGATGGGGCAAGGGCTTGTGCCCGTTTTCCCTAACGGCGATTGAAGAATTTCTTGAGCATGTCGGACGCCGCCTCGCGCGAATCCTTAGTCGAGGTGGAGGGACGCGGCGGCAACTTGCCGGGGGATTTCTTTTCCGGTCGTTTTTGAGCGTCCAGAGCCTTCGTTTCGCCATCGTCCACAGTCCCAGTTGGCACCGGCAAGTTGTGAGCGGTGTCATCCAGGTGAAATTGCCGCGTCTCGGGATCGGCAACTCGCTTGTCCTTTTCGGCTTGTTCCGCCTCATCGAGCCAATCGGCCACGTCACCGAGCTGGTTGTTGCCGCTGGAATCCGACGGATTCGCTGTCCGCGCGGCCACTTCCTTGATCCCGGCGACTTTCGGACGCTTGGCCTTGCCGGCCGTCTGCTCGGCAATCACCTGGAACTCGAGCGGTCCGACGCGCAACTGATCGCCGTTGAGCAGCACGGCGTCTCCTGTAATTTGCTCGCCATTAACGAACGTTCCGTTGCGGCTTCCCAAGTCTCGGACCGCCACTTCGTTTTCGGTTGTCCTGATCACGCAGTGTCGGCGGCTGACCGCATCGGCCTGCGTGCGAAGGTGACAATCGTCTCCTCGTCCGATAAGACACTCGGGACCGGGAATCTTGATTTCTGTGCCCGCCTTTGACCCTTGAAGGATCTTGAGTCGCACCTGCATAAGTCGCCTTTCCTGCGCACACCTCGAATCCGTTCACAACAAAGAACCAACCCACAATGATTCCAGACCGCTCGAGTCGTGGTCTTTGCCTTCAGGCGAAACAGCAGACTTCGAACCCATACCTTGCCAAGGAACCCCAGGCGACTGCGAATGCAACGCAAACCACCCACCTAAGTCGGATTGCCTTCGACGATGTATTAGATGAAAACTCGGGCAACCGACTCTTTGCACTACCACTCTCTATTATCACCACATTTCACGCCGGATTGCAACTGGATTTGATTCGATTCTGAAGTGCGGTTTGTGGTCAGGCCCGCTACTGGCGTCAGCGGCGCTCAAGCCAGGCCTTCGTCGCAAACCTGCTCCGCCGAAATTCCCTGGCAGCGCTCTGTTCTTCGGGTATCAAGTCGCCGGCCTGCCAATTCAATCCCAGCCGCGACCTAAGTCGGGCTGACCACGTTTGGGCCAGTTGCAGTCGCCCGATTGAACATCCCGTTAATGGCTCGATTCCGGGGATTTCCGGGGCCCTGGCTGAGCTACCAAGGATAACGCTGCCATGCTGGAGCACCGCCCCACCGTGGCGGCGCTGCGCACTGCCGCAAACCTTGTTGTCAGCCACTAGTACGTCCCCGTCTGCACGGCGCTCGAAGCATAGGAAGGGCTGCGGCTGGGATGGCGGACCAGTCGCTGCCGTGCGATCGTAAAGCCGGGCGGACACGCCCCAGCACGCCAGTGCCTCCAGGAGCGTCTCGTGAAATGCCGCGTAAAGTGAACCAGCGGCGGCCGAAAGCCGATCCGCGATAGGAGCCGCAAAACTGTAGGTTAGTTCGCGATCGTGCAGGATCGCTCCGCCACCGCTGGCCCGCCGCACGATGGCGCAATCGAGGCTGGCGGCATGCGACTGGCGATCAGCGGACGATTGAAAGTAGCCCAGCGATAGCGTCGGCTCGCTCCACTGATAGAAGCGCAGCGTCGTGACCCCCACTCCGGCGGAGCGCAATAGCGCCTCGTCCACGGCCATGTTCCAGTCGCCAGTTTGCGGCGGATCGACTATCAGGCGGGCAACTTTCATTTCGTCAGCGCCGCACTGAAGCGCGCCAATGGCCTCAGGTCTGCTCTGCCCGCGGCGTCCATTTCAAAACTGGATTCCGCGCCGCGCGAACCTCGTCCGGCCGGCTGATGATCGTGCTGTGAGGCGATTCGTGCAGCATTTCCGGCGACTCGTCCGTGATGCGAAACAGCGTCTCGGCAAAAGCGTCGAGCGTCTCCTTGCTCTCGGTCTCCGTCGGCTCGATCATCATCGCCTCCGCCACCGTCAGCGGAAAGTAAACGGTCGGCGCGTGAAAGCCGTAGTCGAGCAGTCGCTTGGCGATGTCCATTGCACTCACGCCGTTCTTTTTCTTCAGCGGCGACGCCGTCGCCACGAATTCGTGCATGCAGCGCTCGCCGTGCGGCACCGGGAAAATGTGCTTGACTCGCGAAAGCAGGTAGTTGGCATTGAGCACCGCGTTCTCGGCAATCCCTTTCAGGCCGTCAGGACCGTGCGTGCGGATGTAGCAGTAGGCCCGCACCAGCACGCCGACGTTGCCGAAAAAGCTCCGCACGCGACCTATCGAATGCGGCCGCTCATAGGCCAGGCGGTAGCCGCTGGTGGATTTCTCGACGACTGGCGTCGGCAGAAACGGACCGAGTCTTTCCGGGACGCAAATCGGCCCAGCGCCGGGACCGCCGCCGCCGTGCGGTCCGCTGAATGTCTTGTGCGGGTTGAAGTGCATCATGTCGGCGCCAAAATCGCCCGGCCGCGCAATGCCGAGGATAGCGTTCATGTTGGCGCCGTCGAGGTAGATCAGCCCGCCCCGCTCGTGGACCAGGTCAGCAATCTGCGACACCTGGCGGTCGAACAGCCCCAGCGTATTGGGGTTGGTGATCATGAACACGGCAATCTGGTCGTCCAATTTGGCTTGCAAATCGGCCATGTCCACAAAGCCGCTGCTATCGCTTTTCACGGTCACGAAGTCAAACCCCGCCATGCGGGCGCTGGCCGGGTTGGTGCCGTGAGCGCTGTCGGGGGCGAGCACTTTCGTCCGCGCCGCGCGCTTGTGCCGGAAATGGGCCGCGGCCACCATCAGCGCCGCCAACTCGCCGTGAGCCCCTGCTGCCGGCTGTAGCGACACGGCCGGCAGCCCTGAGATCTCGGCCAGCATCTGCTGCAACTCGTAAAGAAGCTGCAGCATGCCTTGAGTCGTTTCGTCCGGCTGATGGGGATGCAGATCGGCCATCCCCGGCAGTGCAGCCATCCGCTCGTTCCGCTTGCTGTTGTACTTCATCGTGCAGGAGCCAAGCGGATAGAAGTGGGTGTCCACCGACATGTTGAGCGTGGACAGGTTCGTGAAGTGGCGGATCACCTCCGGCTCGGCCACTTCCGGCAGCGGCGGCGGAGCGGGGGCCAGCGCGCCCGCCGGCACTAATTCGCTCGCGGCTGGCGCAGGGACGTCGCACGCCGGCAACCGCGCCCCGCGGCGACCAGGTTTAGATAGCTCGAAGAGGAGGGTGTTGGTCTTGAGATTGCGCATTGCTTAGGCGGAAAGCGCTCGTACGAGCGAATCGATTTCGGTTTTGGTTCGCTTTTCAGTTACCGTAACCAGGAAGCAGTCCGATAAGTCGGGGTACCACTTCCTCAGCGGAATTCCGGCCAGGAAGCCCTTGCTCGATGCCTGTCGCATCAATTCTTCCACGCGCCCATCCCGGTCGCGAACCACGAACTCCTTGAACACTGGCTGATCGAACGCCGCACGCAGCCGTGCCTGGCCCATAAGCTGCGATCGCGCATACGCCGCCTTGCGCAGGCACAGCTCGGCCGTTTCCTTGAGACCTTGCGGACCAAGTTCGGCCAGATAAATCGCCGCTCGCAGAGCAAACAGCCCCTGGTTGGTGCAGATGTTGCTCGTCGCCTTTTCGCGACGGATGTGTTGCTCCCGCGTCTGGAGCGTCAGCACCCAGCAGCGGCGGCCGCGGCGATCGACCGTTTGTCCGGCGATGCGACCCGGCAAACGCCGGACAAATGCTTCCTTACAGGCCATGATTCCCAAGTACGGCCCACCGTATAGCATCGGCGTGCCCAGCGATTGTCCCTCCGCCACCGCCACGTCAGCCCCCAAATCGCCGGGCCGCTTCAGAATGCCCAGGCTGATCGGATCGAACGATTGCACCAAAAGCGCGCCGGCGTCGTGCGCGATTTTCGCCAGCGCCGACACGTTTTCCAGGCAGCCGAAGAAGTTGGGATGCTGCACGAGCACGCAGGCTGTGTCGGTATCGACAGCTTTGGCCACCTCCGCCGGATCGGCGACACCGTTTGGGCAAGAAATCATTGTCAGACGGGCCCCGATCGACGCGAAGTAAGTCTCCAGGATCTGGCGATATTCGGGATTGACGCTCCCCAGCACGACCGCTTTTTTGTGGCGGCCGGTGACGCTCATCGCCAGCAGAACTCCTTCCGCGGCGGCACTGCCGCCGTCGTACAGGCTGGCATTGGAGACGTCCATGCCGGTGAGCTGGCAGATGAGCGACTGGTACTCGAACATCACCTGCAAGTTTCCCTGGCTCACCTCCGGCTGATACGGCGTATACGACGTGTAGAACTCGCCGCGGGAAGCGATCGCATCCACGACCGCCGGCACGAAGTGGTCGTAGCTGCCGCCGCCGAGGAAGCAGACCTTAGACCCGGCGTGGTCGTTTTTCCCCGCCAGTTCCGCCAGGTGCCTGGCCAGCTCGATCTCCGACAAGGCCGGCGGGATGTTGAGGGGGCACTTCAGCCGATACTCATCCGGCACGCAGTCAAACAGTTCGTCAATGCTCCCGGCCCCGATGGCCGCGAGCATCGCCTGCTGGTCTTCAGGTGTGTTGTAGAAATAGGGCATCGTTCCAATGCGGAATGCGGAGTGCGGAATGACAGCAGCTTAGCCTTCGGCGGTGCACTGTTTCTCGTAGGCCGCCTTGTCCATGAGTTTCGACAGTCCTGCTTCGCTGCTGAGCGCCACCTTGATCAGCCAGCCAGCGCCGTACGGATCGCTCCCCAGAGTTTCCAGCTTGTTCGGCAAATCCGAATTGACGGCAACAATTTCGCCGTCGATGGGACTATAGAGCGAGCTCACCGCCTTGACCGATTCAACTTCGCCGAATTCCTCCCCTTGTTTTAGCGTGGCGCCAACTTTCGGCAGTACCATGTGTACAAGGTCAGTCAGCTGCTCGATGGCAAACGCCGTGATGCCGATCGTCCCCACCTTCCGGCCACGTTCGTCCGCGACGCGGACCCATTCGTGCGTTTCGGCATACAGCAAGTCGTCAGGATTGTTCATGTTCAACCTCGCACTCATCGTTGAGGATCAATCAACCTTGTCGCGTCGATAAAACGGCAGCGGCACCACCTTGGCCGGCTCGGCAGTCCCGCGGATGTCCACGGTCAGCTCGGTGCCGACGGCGGCAAATGCCGGCTTCACATAGGCCATAGCAATCGGTTTTTGCAGTGTCGGTGAGAAAGTCCCGCTAGTCACCTCACCCACGGTTTGCCCGGCTGAAAGTACGCCGTAGTGTTCGCGGGGGACGCGGCGGCCGGCTAGTTCCAGTCCCACGCGGACCGGCTGCGACGAGTCGTCCTTGCGGGCCGCGAGCGCCCGTTTGCCTATGAAGTCGTGGCCCTGGAGCGTGACCGCAAAGCCCAGCCCCGCCTGCAGCGGGTCGATCGTTTCGCCTAGCTCATGACCGTACAGTGGCATGGCCGCCTCCAGCCGCAGGGTGTCGCGCGCACCAAGGCCGGCAGCGGCTAGGCCAAGCTGCTTACCTTCCGAGAACAATCGCTCCCACGCTTCGACAGCGGCCGAAGCGGGCACGACAAGCTCGCAGCCGTCCTCGCCGGTGTACCCTGTGCGGCTGGCAATGCCGGCATGGCCGCAAATCGTCGTCTCGCAGCCGGTGTAATAGGCCAGCCCGCCCAGATCGGCGCCCACCAGCGGCTCCGCCACCCGCAGAGCCAGCGGCCCCTGCACGGCAATCATCGCGGTCGCCTGCGTCTGGTCGGCGAACTTCACGTCGTCGGTCGATTTTTTTTGGGCCGCGAGCCACGACAGAATTTTCTGCCGGTTGCTCGCATTGACGACTAGTTGGTAGTAGAGGCCGCCGCTGTGCGCGTGCAGGTGGTAGACCAGCACGTCATCCAGAATGCCGCCGTCCTCTTTGCACATCAGCGAGTAGCGGATTTTTCCGGGACCCATGCCTACGACCTTCCGCGTAAGCAGCCGGTCGAGAAAGGCCTCGGCCCCAGGCCCGTCGAATCGGATGCGCCCCATGTGCGAAACGTCAAAGAGAGTGGCCGCCTTGCGGGTGGCCTGGTGCTCTTCGACGATCGACCCATACTGCACCGGCATGTGCCAGCCAGCGAAGTCCACCAGCCGCGCGCCGTGGGCCGCGTGCCAGAGGTGCAGCGGGGTTTTCAGCAGGTCGCCGGCCATCTGGCAATTTCTCTCGTATCCGTCCACGTGGCGGCAATAGGCCAGGACCCATGCGAACGGTCGCATGCCTGAAATGCCGGCGGCAGGATGTCAAGGATCGTATCGAGCCAGTGCATTGTATCGCGGCAGTTGAGCGATTCCAGGGGCGGGAAATGACCCGCTTTTGCGGGCGATTGCGGCCCGTTTTTGCGTCTGCAAGTCGAATCGGGTATCTTGCTGCGGTCACTTGCCGCGACCCTTCTTCGCTCCTGCCCCGAGTAATGCATGGCCACTGAACCGCTCGCCGACTCTCCGCAACCGAAGGAAGGCGAACTGCCGCGCGTGCTGGGGCCCTTCGATGCCGTCATGCTGGTGGTCGGCTCGATCATCGGCTCGGGGATTTTTCTCAAGGTCAGCAATATCGATAAAGAGGTGGCCAGCTTCAGCGCTATCATGGCCGTTTGGATTGTCGGAGGGATTGCCACGCTCTGTGCGTCTCTGTCGCTTGCCGAACTGGCGGCCATGTTGCCCCACGCCGGCGGACCGTACGTCTATCTGAGAGAAGCCTATGGTCGGCTGACCGCGTTCCTGTGGGGCTGGGCCGAGTTCTCGATCATTCGTACCGGTTCACTGGGGAGCCTGGCGTGCGGAACCGTGATTTATCTCAATGCCTTCCTGGCGTCGGTTGCGCGATCGCAAGACCCCTCACTGCCGATCGAATACTCTCCTCTGTCTCACGAGTGGCAGTGCGCGGTGACAATTGCCATCGTCCTGTTTCTGACGTGGGTCAATGTAATCGGCACTCGCTGGGCTGCCCGCACGCAGAATCTCACGGCAGTCATAAAGCTCTCATTCCTGCTGGTGCTGATGCTTGGGCCGCTGCTATTCGGCAAATGGAATTTTAAAAATTTGCAGCCGATCGCGCCGCCGACTCTTTCGCTCGACCTCGTCAAAGCCTTCGGCATGGCGATGGTCGCCGTCTTCTGGCCCTACGATGGCTGGATCAACATCGGCCCAATGGCCGAGGAGGTGAAAGAGCCCAAGCGCAACGTTCCCATCGGACTAGGAGTCGGCGTCCTGATCGTGACAATCGTCTACTGCGGCGCAAACGTCGGCTACCACTTCTGCCTGCCGCTGTCGCAGACCAAGACATCGACAGCGATTGCGGCCGATGTGTTCCGCGTCATATTCGGGGAGTGGGGCGTAGCACTGGCGTCTGCCGGCGTGATGATCTCGATGTTCGGCGCGCTGAATTCGAACCTGCTCGCCGGTCCGCGCATTTATTTCGCCATGGCTCGCGACGGACTGTTTCCCAAGGCGATCGGCAAAGTGCACGGGAGCTTTCAGACGCCGACGAATGCCGTCCTGACCCAATCGGTCTGGTCGATTATCCAAATCCTGCTCGTGTTTGCCTTTGCCAAAAATCCCAAGGTTGCGTTCGACATCCTGACCGACTTCGTCGTGCTCGGGGGAACTATTTTTTACGGCCTGGTCGTCGGCGCCGTTCTGGTGCTCCGCTTTCGTCTCCCGCATTTGCCGCGGCCTTATGCGACATGGGGCTATCCAGTTACACCGCTGTTTTATCTCGGCGTGGCGCTGCTGGTCGTTGGATCGGTCACTTTAGAAAGCATCCAAGGATGGTTCACCGCGGATCCAGATCTCAATCGGGTGAAGCTACCGGCCGTTGCGGGCTTGCTGGTGGTAGGCGTGGGTCTTTACCACTTGTTCCGACGGTTGAATGACCGTTCCTTGGGTTAGCGTCAATTGACTAACCTATGTCTAGCCGGACATTCCGTTCGCTACGACGGCATTTCGCGTTGCCTGCACGGCAGCATCCCGGCTACACTCCGCGGCGTATAATCCAGTGGTCCTCGAGGGAGTCTCGCGATGCTTGCAGGCGCGCTTGCCCTGCTGCTCTTAGCTGCTGATGCCGAGCCGGTGGACGCCATCGTCGTCTGTCCCGCCCAGTTCGTGCCGGCACTCGATCCGCTCCTGGCCCATCGCCACGCCCAGGGGCACCGTTTCCTCTATGTCCCCAACATGTGGAGCCCCGAGGAAATACGCGGCGCCATCCGCAACACCGCCAAGGAAGGCCATCTCAAGTCAGTACTGCTGGTCGGGGACGCCGAACCGGCCGCCGCTGCTGACAAGCGCGTTCGCGCGAGATGCGTCCCGGCCCATCGCGTGGCCGCCAAGGTCAATGTCAAGTTCGGCTCCGAAGCGGAAATAGGCACCGACAACTGGTATGCCGACCTGGACGATGACGACCTGCCCGATCTGGCGATCGGCCGGCTGCCCGCCGATACGCCGCAGGAGCTGGCCCGCATCGTCCGCAAGATCCTGGCCTATGAGACGGCACTCGATCACGGCGCCTGGCGGCAGCGAATCAACTTCGTGGCCGGTGTCGGCGGCTTTGGGGCGCTCACCGATTCGATCATCGAAACATCGACCAAGAAATTGTTGACCGACGGCATTCCGCCCACGTATCAAACCTCGATGACCTTCGGCAGTTGGCGCAGTCCGTTTTGCCCTGACCCGCGACAGTTCCACGATACGGCAGTCGCACGGCACAACGAAGGCTGTCTGTTTTGGGTCTACATCGGGCATGGACAGCCGACGTGCCTGGACCGGGTCTGTGTTCCTGGGAATCAGTTTCACATTTTCGATTGCGACGACTGCGCGAAGCTCAAGGCCGAACGGGCGCCTCCAGTGGCGATCATGCTGGCTTGCTATACGGCGGCCTATGACCGCGGCGAAGACTGCCTGGCGGAAGAAATGCTCCGCACGACGGGAGGTCCAGTGGCCGTTTACGGCGGCTCGCGGGTGACGATGCCATACGCGATGGCGGTCATGGGGAGCGAAATGCTGGGAGAGTATTTTGAAAACCGGCCGACGACACTGGGCGAAGTGATCAAGAACGCCAAGCGGCGGATGGCGTTGCCGCCGGATGAAACGCGGGGACTGAAAAACGCCAATCGGCTGCTGCTGGACGGCATCGCCTCCGTGATCAGTCCCGCGCGGGACATGCTGGCGGATGAGCGACACGAGCATTTGCACCTGTTCAACCTCATCGGCGATCCTTTGCTCACACTTTCGTACCCGCAGGAGATCAAGGTAGAGACCGCCCCAAAGGCGGTCCCCGGCACGACGCTGCACGTCAAGGTCGAGTCGCCCGTCAGCGGGCGGATGGTCCTGGAACTCGTGTGCCGCCGCGATGTGCAGAAAGTGAGCTTGCCGTCTCGCGACCGGTTCGACCCTTCCAGCGCCTCCCTGTCCCGGCTCCAGGAGACGTATCAGCAGGCCAACGACTGCGTCTGGTGCAGGCAGGAGGTCGATTTGCGCGGCAGGAGCGCAGCCGAGCCGGGGCAAGCGATCATCGTCCAGGGCGTGCTTGCCGTCCCGTCGGAGGCCCGCGGCGCCGCGCATGTGCGGGTTTTTGTCGAAGGGGCCAAGGACTATGCCGTCGGCGCGGCCAATCTCTACATTCGGCCGCCGGAAGGGAACAGGCCCTCGGCGCCGTAGGAGCGCCCTTCCCGCACGACGCTCGCGGCGCGATACTCTAATTTCCCCGTCATTCTGCCATTCGCATTGGACGGGCGGCTCCGTTTGAAATCACGTTTCAATGCCCAAGGATTTTCTACAAGGCGCTGCCGACGAATACGATGTAATCGTCATCGGCAGCGGCCTGGCGGGGCTGACGGCCGCCAATATCCTGGGCCGCGCTGGCCACCGGGTGCTGCTGCTGGAACAGCACTACAAGCTCGGCGGCATGGCCACCTGGTTCAAGCGCCCCGGCGGGCACATCTTCGACATCTCGCTGCACGGCTTCCCCTACGGCATGGTCAAGAGCTGCCGCCGCTATTGGAGCAGCGAAATTGCCGACTCGATCGTCCAGCTCAAGCACATCCGGTTCGACAACCCGATGTTCTCGTTGACGACGACGTACACCCGCGACGATTTCACGAAGTTGCTCACGGAGAAATTCGCAATCGGGCCTGACGTCGTGGCGCGATTCTTCGACACGGCCCGCGGCATGAATTTTTACGACGACCAGTCCAAGACCACGGGGCAGCTCTTCGAAGAGTTCTTCCCCGGCCGGCAGGACGTGGTGCGGCTGCTGATGGAGCCGATCGTCTACGCCAACGGCTCAACGCTGGAAGATCCCGCCATCACCTACGGCATTGTCTTCTCAAACTTCATGTCCAAGGGGGTGTTCACGTTCGAAGGGGGAACCGACCGGCTGATCGGGCTGATGCAGCGAGAGCTTGCGGCCAGCGGCGTGGATGTGCGGATCAAGTGTGACGTGACGAGAATCCTTGTCGAGCACGGCCAGGTCCGCGGCGTGGAAGTCAATGGCCGCGCGATCAAGGCCCGCGCCGTCGTCTCCAATTCCAATCTGAAGGCGACGGTGCTGCGGCTCGTTGGCCGCGAGAATCTCGACCCAACGTTTGTGGCCGATGCCGAGGCCGTGCGGCTGAACAACTCCAGTACGCAGGTCTACATGGCCCTCAAGCCGGATGAGATGCTCGACGAAAGCCTTGGCGATCTGTTCTTCACCTCGACTTCGCGCGAATTCTGCACCGAGCGGCTCTTATCTCGCGACATTACCAGCCGCACCTATTCGGTCTACTATCCGCGCACCCGCCCGCAAGGCCGGCCGCGGTGCCTGATCGTCAGCAGCACTAACGCCCATTACGGCGACTGGGCCAAACTGGAAGGCGAGGAATACGAAGCCAGCAAGCGAGACCTGATCGAAAGGACGCTCGACCATCTCGATCACTACGTGCCGAACATCCGCCAGCGGCTTGATCATGTAGAAGCGGCGACGCCCAAGACCTTTCAGCACTATACCCAGCACGTCGCCGGCGCCAGCTTCGGCACCAAGTTCGAGGGGCTGGCCGTCAGCCGCGCCCTCCCGCAGCAAGTGAAAGGCTTGTACCACGCCGGCAGCGTCGGCATCATCATGTCAGGCTGGCTCGGCGCGATTAACTACGGCGTGATCGTGGCCAACGAGGTAGATGCGCAGCTGATGAAATCGAGCGCGGCGGCAAGTGCGACTTCCGAATTGGCCGAATCGATGGCAAAATAGTAGAGACTTCCAAGTTCACGGAGATCCACAATGGATGCCATCCGATTCCACACCACAATTGGCAGCGACGGCATAATCAGGCCGCCGTCGGATGTGCAACTTGCTCCGGGCGAAGTAGAGGTAGTTGTGGTGCCCAAACCGGTCGCCCCGCCAGTGTCGGAGCCCCTCCGTTCCACGAAGGATCTCATCGACGCCTTATTACTAGCTTCCGCGCAGGTTGACTGGTCAGGAGTGCCAACCGATCTGGCGGAAAACCACGATCACTATGCCCACGGTGCGCCGAAGGGAATCGACAAGCAGTGAGCGTCGCTTTTGCAGACTCGTTCTACTGGTTGGCACTTCTTCATCCTCGTGACCCGCATCATCTGCGAGTTACGCAGTTGAATCCTCCACCGCGCCTGGTTACGTCCGTTGCCGTGCAAATTGAGGTCATGGATGCTTTGTGTGGCCCCGCGGTAAAAGGAATCGGCAGACAATTCTGGGATATGAGCCGCCGGACCGAAACCTTGGAGGTGATTCCGCTTAGCGAAGACATGCTAGAGCGTGCGGTTGGCCTGTTTTGCCAACGTCACGACAAGGCATGGTCCCTCACCGACTGCATCTCCTTCACGATCATGTCCGACCACGGTATTCGCCGTGCGCTCACCGGCGATCATCATTTCGTTCAGGCAGGATTCGAGATCGCCTTCCCTTGAACCATCCATGTCTCGCGCCGAAATCGAAGCCGCCATTCCGCATCGCCCGCCGATGCTTCTTCTCGATGAAATCATCGAACGCGGCGAAAACCGGATCGTGTGCCGCAAGACGTTTCGCGAGGATGAATTCTTTTTTCAGGGACATTATCCGGGCTACCCTATCGTCCCCGGCGTAATTCTGTGCGAGGCGGCCATGCAGGCCGGGGCGGTCCTTTTGAGCAGGATGAGCGTAACGGAAAAAGGAGTGCCGGTCGCCGCGCGGCTGAACGACGTGAAGTTCAAAAAGATGATTCGCCCCGGAGACACGATCGACATCGAGACCACGCTTACCGAGCGGCTCAAGGACGCGTTTTATCTCGCCGCTAAGGTGACCTGCGGCGGCAAGACAGCCGTGACGCTCAATTTCGCCGTGACTGCGGCGGCCGGCGAGTGACCATGGACGATCTCCAAATTTCAGGCAAACGCTTCCTCGTTTTCGGCGTCGCCAACAAAAAGAGCGTCGCTTATGCCGTCGCGCGCACTCTGGAGGAATGCGGCGGCAGCGTGACCTACGTCGTCCGCAGCGCCGAGCGGAAGGAAAGTCTCGCGAAGCTGCTGGCCGGGAAGCAGGTTCACGTCTGCGACGTGGAGTTCGAGGAGCAGATTGCGCATCTGGCCGACGAGCTGACGGCAAGAGGCGTGAATTATAACGGCCTGCTGCACTCCATCGCCTTTGCCGACTACGAAGGAGGCATGAAGCCGTTTCACGAAACGCCCAAGAAAGCCTTCCTGCGGGCGATGGATATCTCCTGCTACTCGCTCATCGCCCTGGCCAATGCCCTCAAGAATCTTCTCGAGCCCGACGCGTCGGTCGTGACCGTTTCGATCTCGACCACACGCATGGCCAGCGAGAACTATGGCTACATGGCTCCCATCAAGGCCGCCCTCGACTCGTCGCTGGCTTTCCTCACCAAGTCGTTCAGTCCCTTCTCGAAAATCCGCTTCAATGCCATCGCACCGGGCCTGCTGAAAACCAGCGCCTCCGCCGGCATTCCCGGCTACGTCGATTCGTACCTCTATGCCGAGCAAATCATTCCTCGCAAAGAGGCGGTTCAGACGCAGGAGGCTGCGAACGTCGCCGTGTTTCTGCTCTCGCCGCGCTCCAGCGGCATTTGTGCCCAGTCGCTGGTGGTCGATGCGGGCATGAGCATCAATTACTTCGACGCCGACGTGATCCGCCGGGCGATGCGACCCCCTCCGTCAGAGTAAATCGCAGCCGATCCGTTAGTCCACGGCACGCATGTACCGCAGGAATTCGGCGTCCAGTGCCGCCAGGTCATCGCCAAAGTGCTTCTTGAACATGCTCAGGCGAAACTCGGCGCCTTCTTCCACGAGCGCCTGAAGCTGCGACAGTTCCGCCAGGTACTTGAGATAGTCCGCCTCGTGCTTGCGGAGCAGGAAATAGTTCAGCGCCCAAGCCTCGGCATAAGCGTCGGAGGCGGTCTGAGGATCGCGGAAACGCTTGTCGTCAGACAGCAGGCGGGCCAGCGCGTCGGGCGGACGAATCTTGAGCGACTTGCGGAAATTAAACAGGTTCACGCGGTTGATGCCGCCGATGTTCCGCCAGCCTTTGGAACTTTGCAGGTCGGGCGTCTCGAAGTAGATCGCGATCCCTTCGCTGACCCAGAACGGGATGTCGGCAAAGCGGGTTTGCAGGCCGCTGTTGAAGGCAAGCTGGTGCGTCGCTTCGTGGACGATTGTGGCGACCGTCCGCTCCGCGCCTGGCTGCGACAGGATGGCATTGATCCGCGCCGCCGAATTGCGGTCGCCGCTGAAGTTCAATTCCTCGATGCCGGTCAGGTCGTACATGTTGACCTGGTTCGACTTGAGACTGTAATAGCCGATGATGGTTTTGGTTGCGTCCCCCAGCTCGGCGCGGGCATAGCGAGCGTAGGCCTGCTGACTGTCGAAGACCAGTGCCACCAGCGGGAACTCGGGCTCCTTGAGCTCGACCTTCCGCCGCTGCCAGTAGTTGTAAAATGCGGCATGCAGCCGCTCGTACAGGCCGCCGACCCACTCGGCATAGGCGGGGGACGTGTTGTAGCAGATGAGATAATGTTTCGTGCTATGGATGTGAAATCCGGCTGGCAGGTTGGAGGTGATTTGCTTGGCCAGTTCCTCGCGAGACAGCGGCACAAACGGCTTGTCGTCCTTGCGACGTTCGACGAGGTCTTCCTTCGGGACCGGCCAGAGGACGCCGTCGCGGCCTAAAAGCAGAACGCCGCCGTCCTCGGCTTCGACCTCGATCCGGCCGCAGAGCTCGCGCCGCTGACCCTGCATGACCGTCACGTAGTCGAGGCCTGAGGCGGGAGTCGAGAAAACTGCCAGAGCTAACGCGGTCAGCAGCATGTAGCGGCTTGGTATCATGAAGGTCTGCCTGAGATTGTCACCAGGTGCATTATAAACGGCGACGGACCCGCGGCCGAAGAGCAATTGGATAATGGTCTTCCATGAACCTTCTTCTGTTTAGCGACTTACACTGCGACGCCGAGCGGGCGCAGGCGCTGGTGAGGCGTTCGCGCGAAGTGGACGTTGTCGTCTGCGCTGGCGATCTGGGGAACGTCCGTCGCGGTCTGGCGCAGACGATCGCAGTCCTGAAGGCCATCGACAAACCCACCGTACTTGTCCCGGGCAACAACGAGTCCGCCAGCGAGCTGATCGAGGCTGCAAGAAACTGGCCGTCGGCCGTCGTCCTGCACGGCAGCGGCACACAGCTTACGGGCGTGGAATTTTTTGGCCTGGGGGGCGGAGTGCCGATCACACCGTTTGGCGATTGGAGCTTCGACCTGACCGAAGAAAATGCCGCCAAGTTGCTGGAGGCGTGCCCGAAAGGCGCCGTTCTGGTTTCGCATTCGCCCCCGCAAGGTGTACTCGACGTCACCTCCAGCGGCAAAAGCCTGGGGAGCAGTGCCGTTCGTCAGGCGATCGAGCGCTGCCAGCCCAAGCTGGTGGTGTGCGGTCACATTCACGCTTGCGGAGGTCAGATGGAGATGATCGGCGAGACGATGGTCATCAATGCAGGGCCGGAGGGGATTGAGTGGGAATTGCCAAACGGATAACCGCGTCGCAATTCGAGCTTTGGCCGTCACTCCCCCCGCCTGGCCTGCGGAGTCGGATACCCCAGCCGCTTATCGACGACGTTCAGCAGCCTGTTGCCGGCGAAGTACCGCCGCAGGTTCTCGCAGACAAGATTCGTCGTGTCGTCGGCCCGCCAGCGTGACTGCGCGCCGACGTGCGGCGTGATGATCACGTTGGGCATATCCCACAGCGGGCTGGTCTGAGGCAGCGGCTCGGTCTCGGTCACATCCAGCCCGGCGCCGCCCAGATGGCCCGACTGAAGAGCTGTAACCAGGTCGGCTTCATTGACGACTGGACCGCGGGCAACGTTGATCAGAATCGAGCCAGGTTTCATCCGCGAAAACTGCGGCGCGGCCATCATCCCTTGTGTCTGTGCGTTTAGCGGCACCGTAAGGATGACCACATCGGCCGCCGCCAGCAGCCAGTCGAGTTGATCCGCGTGCCGCAGCTCGTCCACGCAGTCGGGGACCTCGTCCGTGAACATGTCGGTGGCGATGATCCGGGTCTTGAAGGGACGCAGCACCTGGGCAATGCGAGTGCCGTTGCCTCCCAGGCCGACAATGCCGACGGTGGCCCGGTGCAGATCGCGCGTCGGCCGGCGGATGAATTCGCGCTTCTGCATGGCGCGGAAGAAAACTGGCAGCCCGCGCAACAGGCCCAAAAGGAGCGCCAGCATCTGCTCGGCGACCTGGTCGGCAAACAAGCCGGAGGCGCTGGACACCACGACGTCGGAGGCGATGACCTCGGGGACCAGGCAATGATCCAGACCTGCGGCGGAAGACTGAATCCACGCTAGCCGGCCGCGGCGCACGACCTGGGCCCACGGCATGGGCACTTTGGCATGTCCGCAGAAGACGTCGGCCTCGAGAATCTCGGCAGCGATGCGCTGCTGGCCGGCATCGATCACCTCCGTTCCCGGCGGACAGGAGGCGACAATTTGCCGGTAGTGGCGCTCTTCAATGGGATAGCAGATGACGACGCGCATGTGGGCTTGGATCGCGTTGACAAATCATATCCCGACAGGTAGGGTTGCGGCAGAGGTTGATTTTGATGTCACAAGAGGTCGTCGAGTCCCATCCGCAGTCGCCGCCATTCGATCCGCCCCTGCCCGCGGAAGAAGAGGACATCCTTGCGCGCTGCCAGCGGCGCTTGGGTTACACGTTCAAGGACAAAGCGATCCTTAAGTCGGCCCTCACCCATGCTTCCGGAGCGGAACACCGGTTGGCATCCAACGAGCGGCTGGAGTTCCTGGGGGATGCCATCCTGGGATTCGTCGTCTGCGAGCAGCTTTTCACCCAGTTCCCCCAGTACCTGGAAGGGGATCTGACGAAGATCAAAAGCGTCGTCGTCAGCCGCCAGACGTGTGCCAAGGTCAGCGAGGCTCTGGGCCTCCAGGAATTCTTGATTCTGGGCAAAGGAATGACCACCCATCCCAGCATCCCGCCGTCGCTGCTGGCCGACGTGTTCGAATCGCTGGTGGCCGCCATCTACCTCGACGGCGGCGATCGGGCGGCGCGGCAGTTCATCAACAACTTTATCGGTCCAGAAGTAGAGCTGGCGGCCGCCGGCGAACTCGGCGGCAATTACAAATCGCTGCTCCAACAGCTCGCCCAGCGCGAATTCGCCAGCACGCCGACTTATCACCTGCTGGATGAAAAGGGGCCCGATCACAGCAAGTGCTTCAAGATGGCGGCCCAGGTGGGCAAGATCCGCTACCAACCCGCCTGGGGCCGCAACAAGAAAGAATCCGAGCAGCGGGCCGCCTGCAATGCGCTCTCGGAGATCAAAGGGGAAGCGGCGCCGTATCCTTCGGATTGACGCCCGTTTACCGCTGGCGCCCCGGCCGCTACGCTTGAAGCATGCGCTATCAAAACGTCTGCCTCGAAGCGCTCGGATACGCGCTCCCCAGCGAGATCCTCACCAGCGAGGAAATCGAAGACCGCCTGGTGCCGCTTTACGACCGCCTCAAGCTGCCGCACGGTCGCCTGGAACTGATGAGCGGCATCCGCCAGCGCCGGCTCTGGCCACGCGGCATGCGTCCCAGCGAGCAGAGCGTCGTCAGCGGCGCTCGGGCTATCGCTGTCGCGGGAATCGACGCGCAACTGATCGGCGCGCTCGTTCATGGCTCTGTCTGCCGCGACTATCTCGAGCCGGCGACGGCGTGCAGCGTTCACGACCGGCTGGAGCTAAGCGAAGATTGCCTGATTTACGACGTGTCGAATGCCTGCCTGGGCCTTTTGAATGGCCTGGTACAGGTGGCCAACATGATCGAGCTGGGACAAATCCGCGCCGGTCTCGTCGTCGGCACTGAGGACAGCCGCCAGCTCCTGGAGAGCACGATCGACGCGCTCAACCGCGACACCACGCTGACGCGAAAAACGGTCAAGCCGGCGTTCGCCTCGCTAACGATCGGGTCCGCCTCCGCCGCCATGCTGCTGGTGCACAAGGAAATCAGCCGCAGCGGCAACCAGCTCACTTCGGTGGTCGCGCGGGCTCACACGCATCATCACGACCTGTGCCAGGGGGGACACGAAGCCGATGGCGGCGGATCGGCGGTTCTCATGCAGACTGATTCGGAGCAACTGCTGCAAGAAGGAATCGCGACTGGTGCGGCGACGTTCGCAAAGTTCTTGAACCAGAGCGGCTGGTCGGCTGGTGGAGAGAACGCCGCAGCAAGGGGTGCCAACTCGATCGACAAGACGATCTGCCACCAGGTCGGCGCTGCGCATCGCAATTTGATGCTCCAGTCGCTAGGCCTGTCGCTGGAGCGGGACTACTCGACGTTTCCCTGGCTGGGAAACACAGGCTCAGCGGCACTGCCGGTGACGCTCGCGCTGGCGGCCGAAAGCGGCTTCGTCAGCAGCCGCGATCGCGTGGCACTGTTGGGCATCGGCAGTGGGATCAACTGCCTGATGGCCAGCGTGCAGTGGCAGAAGTCGCTGGTAGGCGGCGAGCCAGCGGGGCAAACAGAGCACTGGCTGCCCGCGCCGCACGTGCCCCTGGTGCAGTCCGCCAGAAGTCCGTCGCGCTAGGAAACCTGCAACGAATTTCAGTGCGATACCCGCGAGTACGGCGAGGGCTGCGGCGCGCTGCCGTTCGGGGTGGCGGTGGCGGGTGCGGGCTCATCGCCGCTGGTCTGCGTTCCCTTGGCCACGCCGGCCAGGACGCAGATATCCAGTAGCGTCTCTGCCGCGAACCGACCCGGAGCCAGGATCCAGTGTGCGATGGCAAGCAGACGATTGAGGTTGGCTGCCGGCCCGGCGGTCAAGGAACCGGGCCGCCAATCGAGCGTGTCGCGGTCCACTTGTGGCCGGATGAGGAACGATAACCCTAAATAGACGAGCACCACGCCGAACGTCAGGAGCACGGCCTTCCAGGCGGGCAGCAAGAACAGCAGTGGCGGCGTAATGACGGCGGTCGCGACCGCAAGCAAAGCCAATAGTGCAGCGATTCTCACCAGCACAGTGCCGACCTGCTTTTTTTCGGTGTCGTACGTCGCGTCGAATTTGACCCAATCCTCCGTTTTCCTGAGCGGCGGTCCCTGAACCTTGGAAAGAGAAGAAGACATTGACGGTTCCTTGTGGCGTGGGACATGAAGCGCGCAGAATAGCGCGCGTCACAGGCGAGGCTACTCAAAGCTACGTTGCCACCGCGCGAGTCGCTCGCTCTTTGGGGACCACTCCCCCCCAGTTCGGGCCGTTTTCCGCGGCCCACGCCGTCACGCGCGGAAGAACCGGCGCGGCTGGCATTCCTTTGTCGCGCACTTTCGCTATAGAGTCACTCGCGGGCTGAATTTCGTATCCGAAGTATCTCTTCGTCAAAGCCGCTCGGCGTTGAACGTGTCGCCTTGAGACATGTCGCCCGTCTGCAAGCCGCGCCGGAACCAGCGGACGCGCTGCTCGGAAGTGCCATGGGTGAAGGAGTCCGGGACGACATACCCTTGTTGTTCCATTTGCAGCCGGTCGTCGCCGATGGCGCTGGCCGCCCGCAGCGCTTCCTCGACGTCCCCGGGCTCCAGGATTTGCCAGCTCTTTTCGGCGTGGTGAGCCCACACGCCCGCGAAGAAGTCCGCCTGCAATTCCAGTCGCACGGAAAGGTCATTGGCCTCTTCCTCGCCGACTCCCTGCTGCAACCGACGCACGCGGTCGGCAATGCCTAGCTGGTTTTGCACGTGATGTCCTACTTCGTGAGCGATAATGTAGGCCTGCGCAAAATCGCCCGGCGCGCGGAAGCGGCGCTGGAGCTGGTCGTAAAAATTCAAGTCGATGTAGATCCGCTCGTCGCTCGGACAGTAAAACGGCCCGGAGGCGGACGCCCCATAGCCGCAGGCCGATTCCACCTGGCCCGAGAAAAGCACCAGTCGCGGTTTTTCGTAGCTGCGGCCCTGCTCGCGAAAAATTCGCTCCCACACGTCCTCCGTATCGCGAAGTACGACGGAAACGAATTGCTTGAGTTCCTCTTCGGCTTCGTCGGCCGGCGCCTGCACACCTCCACGTGGGACATTTGGCTGCTGCTGCGCAATTTGGATCAACTGCAGCGGGTTGATGCCGAAGAACATCCCTATCAGCAAAAGGATCAATAGCGTCAGCCCGCCACCGCCTCCGATCGCCATGCCCCGCCCTGTCGCGCTGCGGCGATCTTCGACATTGCCGCTCGCCTCCCTACCTTGCCAGCGCATGACACACCTCCGCTCGTGGCACCACCTCCTCAAGAAACGAAAAGCGGCAGATCATAACTTCAACATGGTGATTCTGAACGGTTAGGCTCAGTTTCACTTTGCTGAAAGTAATGGTCTGCCGGTGACTAAACTCATTGGCAATATTCGTGCCAACTATGGTGTCGCGGTGACGAACGGCTGATTGCCGCACGAAATGCGGAATGGGCGGCCAATTCCCATACTCGCGACTCTCAGCTGCTAGGAGCCAACCACCCCAGGGGCGTCAGATTTGACCGAGAAGCGACAGCCTGTCGCCTTCTGGGCGGCCTTCGAGAATCGCGTTCCCCGCGTGGCTTTACAGCAGCGGGCCAATTGGCTCGCGCTCGTCGAGAATGTATTGTGGCCGGCCGTTATGATCGAGGAGCGTGATCGCCGGGTCGATGCCGAGCTGCTTGTAGACGGTCGCCAGGACGGACTTCATTCCGATCGGGCTCCCCACGACCGCCTCGCCCCGCGCGTCTGTGGCGCCGAGGATCTGTCCGGTCTTGAGTCCGCCCCCAGCCATCCACAGAAAGCCGGCGTCCGGCCAGTGCCCGCGCCCGTCGGGCGTCTGGTCGCCGATCCGTGGCGTGCGGCCGAATTCGCCCCCCATCACGATCACAACATCATCAAGCAGGCGGCGGTCCGAGAGGTCGCTCAGGAGTGCGAACAGCGCCTTGTCGAGCACCGGCAATTGCTCGCGCAGCGTCGTAAAGTTGCTGGCGTGCGTATCCCAGTTGTGAATGCCGACGGTTACGACCGAGACCCCCGCTTCGAGCAGCCGCCGGGCCAGAAGCAGCGAGCGGCCGGGATGCGGGCCGTGGCGGAACGGCCCCTGGCCGTATCGCTCGCGGGTCTCGGCCGATTCTTTTTCCAGATCGAACGCCTCGCGCACGCGCGTGGTAGTGACCATGTCGAGGGCCTTCTGCCGAAAGCCGTCCATGCCCGCGAAGGTCCTTTGCTGCTCGAGGTCGCGGCGGACTGTTTCCAGGTCCTTGAGCAGGCACTGGCGATCCACCAGCCGCAGCGCGGTCAGCGACTGGTGGCGGCCCATGTTGTCGATTGCTTCCCGCGGGCCCCCGCTGCCGACGCGGACGGGCTCGTGCTCGATGCCGGCGTAATACGCCCGCTCCCAGTCGTGGTGGTTCTCGATGCTGACGTACGGCGGAATGTCCTTGGCCCCCGGCCGGAGGCGACTGACGACGCAACCGACTGCCGGCCGGCGCGCTTCTCCCGGCGCGAAAGCCCGCGGATTCTCTTGCCACGGAAAACCGCTGTAGAACATGTTCCCGGTGTGCAAGTTGGCGATCTGCGCTCCGCGGAGGATGGCAAACTTGTCGGCAATCTTGGCCTGGAGTGGCATTAACTCGCAGATTTCCATCCCCGGCACGTTCGTCGCGATGGGACTGAATTCGCCGCAATACTCGGACGGCGCGTCCGGCTTCATGTCGTACATGTCCAGGTGCGACGGCCCGCCACTGAGATGGATGAGGAGAGCGGACTTGGGCTTCGGCGCGGCGGAATCGGCAAGGGTCTGCTGCCGCAGCAATTCGGCCAGCGTCAAACCTCCGAGGGCAAACGTCCCGACCTGGAGAAACGAGCGGCGGGTGTGGCCGCGGTCGCCGCGAGCGAGATGATCAATGGTGAGCATGACTTGTCCCTCATCCGGTTATCGGGCAAGCGCGACATGGATCAAAAACTATTTATGCAAAGTCGCCAGGTCGAGTCAAGATGCGTGCTCAAGCTGTTCGCCGGTCAAATCAATTCGTCCATTTCCTCCACCAGCTTTCCAAAATGCGTCAGTGCCGTCTCGACCGGCTCCGGCTTCTCCATATCCACGCCGGCGTCACGCAACAAATCCAGCGGGTCTTTCGAGCAGCCGCCGGAAAGGAAACTGAGGTAATCCTTCAGTTCACGAGGGCCGCCGCTCAAGACCCGTTGCGACAGTGCAATCGCAGCCGACAGGCCGGTTGCATACTTGTAGACGTAGAAGGCCCGGTAGAAGTGTGGGATGCGGAAGCATTCCAGCGACATTTCACCGTCGAGCGCGAAGTCCGGACCGAAATACGCCTCCAGCAGTTTGCGATAAGCGTCCTTCATCGTCTGCACGGTCAGCGGCTCGCCGGCCTCGGCCATCGCGTGCGTGGTCTTCTCGAACTCGGCAAACATCGTCTGCCGCACGAGCGTGGAACGGATGTCGTCCAGTTCGCGGTTGATGAGGTAGGCCCGCTGGCGGTCGTCGCGAGCTTTTTTCAGCAGGTGATGGCTGAGCAGCTCCTCGTTGAATGTGCTGGCGACTTCCGCTACGAAAATCACGTAGTCGTAGTACTGGTAGGGCTGCTTCTTCGCCGAATGCCAGGTGTGCATGCTGTGCCCCGCCTCGTGGGCCAGCGTAAAGACGTCGTTGAACACATCGACGTTGTAGTTCATCAGGATGTACGGCAGCCCGTCGTAAGTGCCGCTGGAGAAAGCGCCGCTGCTCTTCCCCTGGTTGGGGTAGCGGTCGCACCAGCGGGCGAGGAGCCCTTTTTCCAGCGTCGAGCAGTATTGCGTGCCCAGCGGGGCGAGGGCCTCAATGACCAGTTCCACCGCCTGCTTCCAGGTCCGCTTGATTTCCAGGTCGGAGAGAATCGGCACGTACGTGTCGTAGTGATGAACGTCCTTGAGCTTCATCTTCCGCCGGCGAACGTCGTAATACCGATGCACCGTCGGCAGATGCTTCCGCACCGTCGCGATCAGGTTGTCGTACACCGATTGCGGAACATTGTCGGGGAACAGTGCCGCCTCCAGGGCTGACTTGTATCCGCGGACCTTGGCGTAGTAGACGTCCTTGTGGATCGAGCCGGCCAGTGTCGCCGCGAGCGTGTTCTCGTGGCCGGTGAATTGGGTGTAGTACTGGTGGAATGCCTTCTTGCGGACGCCGCGGCTCGGCGACACGAGCAACTTGGAAAACGTCGCGTTGGACAGCTCGACCTGCTGCCCCTTTTCGTTCTTTACGAAGCCGAATTTCATGTCGGCATCGAGAAGTTGGCGGAACGCCTTGCTGGCTGCCCCGGCCATTTCGCCTTGCATGGCAATGATTTCTTCTTCGCGGGCGCTGAGCGTATGGGGTTTGTAGCGGATCAGCCGCTGAAGCGTCAAGCGATACGGCTTCAACTCCACGGCATCCAGATACGCAGTCAGTTTCTGCCCCGGGAGCGAGAGAATCTCGGGGCGGACATAGCTCGACGCCTGACTGGCCCGCGTGGAGAGGTTTTGCAATCGGGCAACCATCCCCTGATATTTGCTGTCGGCCTGATCCTCCGTCATCTTCAGGTGAGCATAGCCGCCGACTCGCTCCGCAAGCCGCTCGAAGTCGTAATCGAACTGAAGGCACTCGGCGAGCGTCTGGGCGCCGTCCCCCAGCTTACCGCGGAATTTTTCATAGCCGGGGATCAGCTTATCGAGCCCGGCGAACAACTTCTCCCACTGCTCGTCGCTCTCGCAGAGACTCGACAGATCCCACGTGTCGGCGGCGGGGACTTTCGAACGGGGGGGAAGTCGAAGGGTTTTCATTGGAGTCCAAAGTCCAAGGTCCAAGGTCCAAAATCGGAGTCAGAAGACTTTGGACCTTGGACTTTGGACCTTGGACTAATTGCTAGAGTTGAAAAATTCCCGTGCCCCATGTCAGTCCCGCGCCAAAGCCGCACAACAGCAGCTTCTGACCGCGCTGAAGCCGGCCTGCCTCGCGCAGTTCGTCCAGTACTAGTGGAATGCTCGCGGCCGACGTATTGCCGTATCGATCGAGGTTCATGACGACGCGCGCGGGATCGAATCCCAGGTTGGCCGCGGCCGCATCGAGGATCCGTCGGTTGGCCTGGTGCAAAACGAAATAGTCAATGTCTGCCGGGGCCAGCGCGGCGGCCGACAAGACCGCGGTCACCGATTCGCTTAAAAGCCGCACCGCCCACTTGAAGACGGCTCGGCCTTCCATCGTCATGTATTGCCGGCCTGCCGCCAGCCCCGCGGCAGTCAGCGGCTCGCGGGAGCCGCCAGCGGGGACTTCCAGCATGCATCCGCCTCTGCCGTCAGCACCTAGCGAGTATGACAAAAAACCTTGATCGTCCCCGCCGGCGCCAAGGAGAGCCGCCCCTGCGCCGTCGCCAAACAGAGGATACGTCTTCACGTCGGCCGGATTGACCTGCCGCGTCATCACTTCCGCCCCGATTACCAGCACGCGGCGGGCACAACCGGTCTTCACGAACTGCATCCCGGTCGCCAGAGCATACATGAACCCCGAGCAGGCGGCATTTAAATCCATCGCCGGGCAGGCGGCCCCGATCAGTGCCTGCACGCGACAAGCGGTGCTGGGGGTCGCACTGTCGGGGGTCATCGTGGCCAGCACGATCAAATCGACCTCCGCCGCGCTGACGCCGGCCGCGGCCAGGCATCGCCGGGCGGCCTCGGCGGCCAGGTCGCTGGTGGCAACGCCGTCGGCCGCCTTCCGCCGCTCGCGAATGCCGGTCCGCTGGATGATCCACTGCGGGTCGCAGCCGAGATGGGCCAGGTCCTCATTGGGGACGACCTGGGGCGGGGCAAACGCGCCGACGGACAGCATTTGAACGCCGGTTAGCCGCGGCAGCAGACCGGATGGAGCATTCGCGGGCAGCGGCCAAGGGGGAATCGGCATTGCCAAAGGGACGGAGGCAGGCAGTGCCGCGATGGGTGCCAAAGAACGCGTCGTGCTCATGCGGAGGAGGGGAATTCAATTCCAGCGAGTGGGGCGTGAAATATACCACACCGGGCGGCGGGCTGGGGAGGCCGCCCTAGTGCCAACAGTCAATCGCCAGTAGTCACAGGCCGGCCGCTCGTCGTCCTGCAATGAAAGGCGCGATGGAGGAGTAACGCCTTTTTACCTCGATCGATTACAATGACCCCCTCGGCCAGGAGGGTTGGCGCTGGCCGGTGGTTCCTTTGGGCCGCTCGCAGGGAGGCCACGGATGGTTGCATCGCCGCTGGTGCCGGGAGACATGGTCGGCCGCTATCGGCTCATCGGCCCCTTGGGCGGCGGCATGAGCGTCGTCTTCGAGGCGGAGGATACCGTCCTCGATCGCCGCGTCGCCCTCAAAACCCTCCCCGGCGACTCCAACACCAAAGAGCGTCGCGAGCGATTGCTCGAAGAGGCCCGTGCCGCGGCACGCCTCAGCCATCCGCAGGTGGTGACGGTGTTCGATGTTGCCTCCGCGGGAGAGATTGATTTTCTCGTCATGGAGCTATTGCCGGCGGGGAGCGTCGCCGACTTGCTCAAGCGCCGTGGCAAGCTCCCTTGGCAAATGGCGACGAATATCGCCATCCAGGCCTGTGCGGGACTTTCCGCCGCACATGCCGCCGGTCTTGTGCATCGCGACATCAAGCCCTCCAACCTGCTCATCGCCGGACAAAATCAAGCGAGTGCCGGTGGTGAAAGCGGTGAGCAGCTCGATGTGGCAACATTCCCAGTCAAGATCTCCGACTTCGGTATTTCGCGTGCGATCCGCGCCACGACGACGGCATCCTCGACGACTCTCGTGCTCGGCACCGCGGATTACATGAGCCCCGAGCAATGCGAGGGGGAAGCGCAGCCGCAGAGCGACCTGTATTCCCTGGGGGCCAGTTGGTTCATGCTGCTGACGGGCCGGCCCCCCTTTGTCGCCGATCACCCGCTGAAGGTGATGTTTCAGCATTGCGCTTCGCCGATTCCCGACCCGCGCGCGCTTGTGCCCGAACTGCCGGAGGGCTGCACGGCCATTGTCCGCCGCGCGCTGGCCAAGTCGCCGCGCGACCGTTACCGTTCGGCCGCTGAACTGCAATTCGACCTTGAGCGGTTGCTCGTCGGCCAGCCGATCGAGCGCTGTGACTGCCCCAGCGATGTGCAGCACGTCGTGAAAGCGATTGAGACGGATGTTGCCGGTTCGAGCCCGGCGCAGTCTGCTGTCTGGCGGCGCTGGCCGGCGAAGCTGGGCGCGGCGGCACTGGCGGCTGTACTCCTGGCGGCAATGATCGCTGCCGCGTCCGCGTGGTTCAGTAAGACGAACGCCAATGCGCGACAAATGCCGATGGTCAATTCCTCGCTGGCCACTCCGCCATCAGGGCCGCCCGACCCGTCGGCACTCGGGCTGGCCTGGCGTCCGGGGACGCGGCGCTTGCACGGCGAATTGCAAATGGCCGCCGTCTCGCCCACGGGGCGCTACCTGGCATGTGCCCTAGGGGCGGGGACGGCACTCGTGTGGGATTTGGAAGAAGATGAACGCACCCGCTGGCTGGAGGGTCCCGAAAAAGGGGCGCAAGTCCGCTGCGTGGCCTTCACTCCCGATTCGCACGTCGTGACGGCATTTGGCAATCTGGTGCAGGTACACGACATTCCCACCGGGCGTTACGAGCGGCTGCAGCAGCTCGAAGGCCAGGCCGCCAGCGTCGCCGTCTCATCCGGCGGACGGTACCTGGCGGTCGGCGAAGACCGCGGCGAAGGACAGCATGGCCGCGTGTGGCTGCACCGTTTTCAGCGGAATGACGGCAAATGGGAGATCGAGAAGACGCATGTTTTTGAAAACCCTTACCGTCTCGCCATCGGATGTGTGGCGTTCTCGCCGGATGGCGGGACGCTCGCGGCATTCGATGTTCGCGGAAATATCTGCGTGCTGGAGGTAACATCGGGCGGACACCTGCGGACGCTGCACATGCCCGAGCCAAAGCGGCAAAACAGCGTCTTTGGCCATTGCCTGGAGTTCTCGCCGAACAATCGCCTGCTGGCGGCGGCCGGCGACTTGCGCGTGGTGCTGTGGGACATGGAGACGTGGGAGCAGCGGATACTGGCCGATGCTCACCAGTCGCCGATCACGCACCTGACCTGGTCGCGCGACGGCCGCTGGTTGATTACGGCTGGCAATGACGGCCTTTTAGTCTGGGACAATGCCACGGGCCTTCCCCGGAGCGACCGGCCGCTGGCCGCAGGACAGGAGGTCCGCACGCTCCTCTTTTTGGGGCGCGACCAGTGGCTGCTGTCGGGCACGGCGGACAAAAAGCTGCTCATGTGGAGCTGGCGCGAGGCCATCGCCGCGACCAATCCGCGGGAGGCGCTCCTCAAGTGACGACGGTGCATTTCCGCCAGCGGCGGCAAGCAGCCGGTTCGCCGGCCATCGACGAGATCAGCACCCGCTGGTCGCAGATCAAGGACCCCGCGCAGTTCGTGCTGCGCTACAGCCCGGCCATCCGCGCGTACCTGCTGGCCTTGCTCCAGGAGCCGAACGACGCCGACGACGTCTCGCAAGATTTCTTGCTGCACTTTCTCCAGCGCGGCTTGACGGCCGCCACCCCTGATCGCGGCCGCTTCCGCGATTATTTGAAAGTCTCCGTGCGGCGGGCCGCTCTCGCGCATCTGAGAAAGTCCGCACACCGCTGCCAGGCGGACGGCATCAGTGCCGAAGAGGCCGCCAGCGACGAATCGGCTGCCGACGACCAGTGGCGCGAGCAGTGGCGGGCCTGCCTCCTCGAGCGGGCCCTGCGCGGCATCGAGCGGCACGTTCGGGAACATCCGTCCTGCGGGTATGAAGTCGCGCTGGAGATTGCACGCGAACTCCCCGAGGCGGATTCGCAGGAGCGGGCCCGCGTTGCCGGCCAGCGGCTTGGCAGGTGCGTTTCCGCGGCCGCCTTTCGCCAGATGCTTTGCCGGGCGCGGTCGCTCTTCAAGGCGGTGCTCATCCAGGAGGTCGCCAAGACTCTCCGCGATCCGACGACCGACTCCATCGACGAAGAGCTTGCCGATCTCGAGCTTTTGGCCCTGGTCCGGGACGACCCGGACCGCTAGCACCTTCTCCCCCCTTGGCCGTGGCTGGCGGCGCGAATTCTCTTGCCCAGGCTGTCACAGCACGCGACTGCGCGCATATCGCTAGTGTATGGACGCTTTCGGCCGGCGCTGCCAATGCGCGCCGCCGCTAGGGCACAAGGAACGTGCGATGTCGAAATCTCTCTGGCCGATTGCCGCGGCTGTCCTCTTTGCCGCGGCCTCAGTTCGAGCGGCCACTGCCGACGGTTACGTCACCGACTACGTCGAGGAGCCAGCACCGGCCGCGGCTTTGCCTGATTGATGGAAGGAGACCGAAGATGACCAAGAACTCATTCCCCCCACCGCCTAACCGTGCCGTCCGCCTGGCTGCACTCGCTCTGGTGTTGACCTGCGGCTGGCTGCTGGCGCCCGGCGCTGCCCGCGGCCAGTTTCTCGGAACGAACTTCGTTACCGGGGACGCCGATGGGGCCGTGGCCTCGACGGGGACCTCCACGGCTGTCGGCACGAACGCGCAGGCCACCGACGATCAGACGACCGCGCTGGGCCATGAGTCGGTGGCCAGCGGCTTTGGCTCGACCGCGATCGGACGCGTTGCTACGGCCACCGGCGATTTGGCAACGGCGATGGGGCTGTCCGCGGACGCCAGCGGTTCCGCCTCGACCGCGATTGGCGTGTCCTCCAGCGCCACGGCGCAACATGCGACCACGATGGGATACTTCGCGTCCGCTACCGGGGTCGGTTCGACCGCCTTGGGCCACGACGCGGAAGCGACGGGACTGTCAGCGACGGCGGTCGGCCGAGGTTCGCTCGCCAATGGAGAGGGCTCAACGGCAGTCGGACATGGCGCCTCCGCCAGCGACCACTTCGCGACGGCCGTCGGCGAGGGCGCCAGCGCCACCGCCATCTCGTCCTCGGCTTTCGGCGTGAATGCCTCGGCCAGCTTCTTTCAGGCGACGGCGATCGGCGTCGGCGCCAATGCCAGCTCCGGCGGCACGACCGCTCTCGGTGCGCTGTCGAGCGCCAGCGGAGTGGGCGGTACGGCGCTGGGATTTGACACCTCGGCCAGCGGTCTCTTCTCGACGGCGGTCGGCCAGTCCGCCACCGCCAGCGGGCCCAGCGCGACCGCCCTGGGCCTGTCCGCCGATGCCGGTTTCGCCAATTCAACAGCCATTGGCGCTGGCGCGGCCACAACCCGCACTAATCAAATCGCCCTGGGCACGACGGACAATACCTACACCGCGTCCGGGATCACTTCGACGGCCAGTGCCGCGGCCCAGACCGGGCCGGTGCAGGTCGTGACCACCGACGCCGAGGGGAACCTCGCTGCCACGGATCCGGCGCTGCTCGGCATTGCCTCGGCGGGGGACATTTATTCGCTCCGCGGGGACATCCAATCACTCCGCATCGACCTGGACAAGGCGACCGAAGGGGTGGCGATGGCGATGGCCCTGTCGGGCATTCCCAACGTGCTTCCCGAAGACACGAACTACGCCGTGTCGGTGAACTGGGGGGGCTTCGACGGCCAGAGCGCGATGGCCTTCGGCGGGTCGGCACGCGTTGCGGGCAACTTGTTCTTGAATGGCGGCGGCGCCGTCGGCATGGGCGGGAGCGGAACCGGCGGCGGCCGAGCGGGCTTCACCTTCGCCTGGTAACTGGTCTCTCGCAAGGAGGCGAGATGCGAAACACGCTGAGAACGATGCTGGTTACGGTCTTGGTTGTGGTCGGCCTGGCGCCTCTGCCGGCCCGCGGCCAGCCAGCGGATTTTCGGGAGGAGTCCTCGCTTCCCGACGCGTCGGCACAGCTCATGCTGATTCGCAACACGCTGACGCTCGTGAATCATGGAAACTTGACCGGCAACTACACCGTCCTCCGCGATCTGGCTTCCGAAAGCTTTCGCCGACGGCAATCAGCCGCCGACCTGGCTGCGACGTTTGCCAATCTGCGCCAGCAGAAACTCGATTTAAGCCCCATCCTGGTGATCGAGCCGCAGCTCACCAGGCCGCCAAGTGAGATATCACCGGGGCGACTGCAGCTCGTCGGGCAGTTTCCAACGCGGCCGCAGGCGGTCCAGTTCGCACTTGTTTTCATGCGCGTGGACGGCGGCTGGATGATCGACGACATTTCGCTTCGCGTCGCGCCGGTCCCGTCCGCTCAACCTCCTTCGCCCCGACAAGCCGCTCAGCCAGTACCCCGCGTTCCTTCAGGTGCTCCGCAGGCGCGCCCGCAAGTTCGCTAAGCCTGTTAGCCTTCCAGCCGCGGCGACTCCGACGCCAGTCGGTCGAGCATGCGTTGCAGCGACGCTTCGATGGCAGTCATCAGCGGATCGATCGTCGCGCTGCGGTCGCGCTCGGGAGAGACCTCGATTGCCTCCCCCACTTCCAGCACGACTTTGCGCCCGCGGTGGACGCGCGCCTTGTCGAACAGGTCTTCCTCAAATTTCTCGACGATCTCGAGAACCCGATCGACGCTCGGGTGATTGGCCAGATAATCGGGCGGATAACAGGACAGTTGCTGAGCGAGATAAATGTCAGCCAGTTGCCGCCAGCGGGAGGCGCGCTCGGCGTCATCGACCCGGCCCGCGACCATATCGGGAAGAATTTTCGCGCGCAGATTGCGTACCCGCGGCACCACCGGCCCGCTTTGGGCCTTGCCGAACCACTGTTCCTCGATCGGGCCCAGCAGCCGGTCCATCAGCTTTTGCAGCCGCTCGCCGAAGGACCCGCTCTCCGTCTGGCCGAAGTATTCCAGCTCCTTGAGGCTCAAGAGCGCCTGCCCGACCTTGACGATCCGCGCCAATAGCGCCAGGTCGCGCTGCGGCTGCCAGGAGAGACGCTGTTCGATGTCGGTCAGCACTTCGTCGCACACGCGGCGGACGTCGCCGCGGAAAAAGTACTTGACGGCGATCGGGTGTACGACGACCTTTCCGGGCGGCGACAGCTTGGCCCGCTTCTTGGCGGCGGCGCGGGCGATAAAGGCGACGCCGTCGAGGAGCGCCTGGAGTTTGTCGTTGATTCGGCTGGTGGCCCCTTCGGGAAAGATGAACAGCGGACGCTGGGCCTCGCTGAGCAGATCGACGGCGGTCGAGATTGCCTGTCGATCGACTCCTTCGCGGTTGACGCTGAAGCCGCCCAGCCGGCGCATGATCCACGCGGTCAACCAGCCCTGCTGGAACAGGTGCCAACTCGCCATGGCCCACATGAAGCAAGGGGCCGCCGTGGCCAAGAGCCCCATCGCCACCGGGTCGGCCGTGCGGGGGTGGTTGGGCGTGAGCAGGATGCCGTGGCCCGCCGCCAGCGATGCCTGGAAGCGATCGAGGTGGCGAATTTCGTGCGACTCGACCCCGTCCACCCTTCGCAGTCGCCAAGCGGGGAAGCCGAGAACCCGAAAGAGACTCGACCATAGCGTACTGCGATACGGCGGGATGAACTCGTACGGCTTTTCAACGATGATGTCCTGCATGCGTAGAACGGATTTCAATCCGTTCCTAAGGTGCGAATCTGACAATGGATGAACGGAATGAATTCCGTTCTACATCAGTCGCCAAAACCCTTGGGGTGACTCTGATGCCAGCGCCAGGCGGTTTCGACAATCGACTCGATGGTGTTGTACTTGGGCGTCCAGCCGAGCGTTTGCCGCGCGAGCGAGCTGTCCGCCACCAGCTCCGGCGGGTCCCCCGGCCGCCGCGGGCCGACCACGGCCGGGATGGAATTGCCGGTGATCCGCCGGCAGGCGTCGATCACTTCGCGCACGCTGTAGCCCTTACCGGTCCCCAGGTTGAGCTTCAGTCGACGGCCCGGTCCCAGGCGCTCAAGCGCCAGTAGATGCGCGTCCGCGAGGTCTTCGACGTGGACGTAGTCGCGGATGCACGTCCCGTCGGGCGTCGGATAATCGTCGCCAAATATGGCGATCGACGCGCGCTGGCCCAGCGCCACCTGGAGCACGATCGGTATCAAGTGCGACTCGGGCGTGTGGTCTTCGCCGATCGAGCCGTCAGCAGACGCCCCGGCCGCGTTGAAGTACCGCAGGGCCGCGAAGCTCAGTCCGTACGCCTCGGCATAGTCGTCGAGCATCCGCTCCACGGCTAGCTTGGAAAAGCCGTAGGGGTTGATCGGAGCCTGCGTCGTCGTCTCGGCAATCGGCATTTTCTCCGGAGTGCCGTAAGTCGCTGTGGTGCTCGAAAAAACCAGCCGCTGCACGCCCGCCTTGCGGATCGCTTCCAGAAGCTGATAGCTGCCGACGACATTGTTGCCGTAGTACAGAGCCGGGTCGGTGACCGACTCTCCGACCAGCGCCAGTGCTGCAAAGTGCATCACCGCTTCGATGCCGTTGGTTTGGAGAACGCGCAAGATGTGGGTCTGGTCGGCCAGGTCGCCGGTAATGAGCCGTCCCGCAGGCGCGGCGGCGCGATGGCCGCGGGACAGGTTGTCATAAATCCACACTTCGTGTCCGCGGCTGGCCAGCAGCCGAACGGCATGGGAGCCGACGTAACCTGCGCCGCCGGTGACGAGAATGTTCATGGGGTCAGAGGTCAGAGAGCAGAGGTCGGAGGTCAGTAGTCAGAAGTTAGAGGTCAGGAGACAGGGAACGAATCTAGCGGTTATGGCGTTTGCGACAAGGCTGGAAGCGTCGCAGGCGGGCGATTGGCGGCCCAAGTTCAGACGCCGGACCGGCCAGATCGAAGAATAACCAAGCACCAATGACCAATGGGGCAGTTCTTCAGTGGTCATTGATGCTTGGTCATTGGTCATTTCCCATGCGCCGACTCAAGCCCAAACTCGTAGCACCCAAGCTCGCTGCCGCCGGCTCTGCGAGGGCCCAGCAGTGGTCAGCCGCATGTCTGGATTACCTGCGCGGCGAATGTCACCTGGCGGAGAATTCGCTGGCCGCCTATCGCCGCGATTTGGCGCGGTTTTGCCAGTGGCTGGCCGGTCGCGCCATGGACCGGCTGAGGGTTACGGACCTGTCGGACTACATGGCCTGGCTGAAGGAGCAGAAGCTCGCGCCGCCGAGCATCGCCAGGCACATCGTGTCGCTGAAGATACTTTACCGCTACCTCCAGCTCGAAGGGATCGTGCAGGACAACCCGGCGGAGCTCTTGGGCACGCAAAAAATGTGGGAGCGCATGCCGGAAGTGCTCACGCCCGGCATGGTGCAAAAGCTGCTCTCGGCGCCGCAGCCCTACGATCCGTTTTTTCGCCGCGATCGCGCGATGCTGGAGCTGCTGTATGCCACCGGCTGCCGGGCGTCGGAAGTTTCGAACCTTCAGCTGCGCGACCTGCACCTGGACCAGCGGTACTGTCTGGCACACGGCAAAGGGAACAAGCAGAGGCTGGTGCCGCTGGGAGATGCCGCCGCCATTGCGATCGAAGAATATCTGCACCAGGAGCGCGGCCGACTGACGCAGCGGGCGGGGGGGGCGGCGGCATGGCTGCTCTTGTCGCGCGGCGGCCGGCGGCTGCGACGGGAAGCGATCTGGCAGCTCGTAAAGCGTTACGCCCGCCGCAGCGGCGTGCCGGAGTCAATCAGTCCGCACACGCTACGGCACTCATTCGCCACGCACCTCTTATCCGGCGGAGTCGACCTGCGGCACGTGCAGGAAATGCTGGGGCACGCGAGCATTGCCACCACGCAGATCTACACGCACGTCGATTCGTCGCGGCTGAAGAAAGTGCACCGGCAGTTTCACCCGCGCGGGTGACGAGAGGACCGTGTTCCGCGTTTCCAGTTAGTCTCTAGAATCGGAAACTCGAAACTCGGAACCCGAAACTTACTCGATCGGTGGCGGCTTGGGCGGCGAGAACTTGATCTTTTCGATCATCTTGAGAATGTCGCCGTTGGGCTGCCGTTCGCCCGAGACGGCTGTAATCACGCGGATCACGTTTTCGTATTTCAGGTTGTAGTCGCAGTCGAGTTCGACTTCCGCCTCCGAAGTCAAGCTGCCGTCGCCCACGAGGCTGGCTACTTCTTGATGCAGACGCTTAAAACCGTCGATGCCTCCGCCAAACGAACGGTCGTTCATGATGATGTCCTGGCAGGAGCCGTCGGTGCCGGCGCGGAGGCGAATCTTGATCGGGGGCGTCTGATCCGGGTCTGGCGTGCCGGCTGCTCGTGCGTTGAGTGGCATCTTGATCATGAAGTCCCCTTCCTGGGCAGAAATCCTCAGCGTGAAGATGAAGAAGCTCAGGAGCTGGAAGACGATATCGATCATCGGCGTCATGTCGATGCTGATCTTCTGGTCTTCGCCTCTTTTGATAGGTACGGACATGGCTGCTAATGACTGGTTAAGGATCGACTCGGCGCAAGACCACCACTTAGCTTTGCTCTTCCTTGGCGCGGAGCGTGAACTTTTCAAACCCGGCAGTCTGGCAAACTTTGATCAACTCCTGGATCACGCCAGTCTTGGCGTCCCGGTGACCGCGGATAATGATCGTGGCATCCGCTGGCGACTGTCCCTTCTGCTCCAGCAGCGTTCGCTCGAGGTTGAGCAGCGGCAGGACGTCACTCGGAGTCGGTAGCGTCTGCCCGACGGCAATCACGCGTCCTTCCCTGGTCACTTGCAAGGTGATTGGGGTTTCGGCCGCCTTTTCTGGCGGTTTGGCCAGGGTGCTGGCGGGAAGCTGGACGCGTTCGTCCTGTTCGGCGCCCGAGAAATTGAGAATGAAGCAAAAAAAGGTCAGCAACTGGAAGCAAATGTCGATCATCGGCGTCATGTCGATTTCGACGCTGCCTCCGCCGCTGCGCGACTTGAATTTCATGGCGAAAACCTCGTGGACCGCCTGCCTTGCTCAAGCGGAAAAATGAGCAGCCAAGGGCTGTCAACCGAAAGGCCTACTTCTTGGCGGCAATGGTCTCGAATCGCCCCATCAACTGACCGGCGACCTGTCCCACTTCGAGCACAAGACGGGCGATGCGGTTCTTCATCATGTTGAAGAAGATGATCGCCGGGATGGCAATCACCAGGCCCACGAGCGTCGTGATCAAAGCGGTCGAGACGCCTTCGGCCAGCTTGGAAGGCTTGGGCGTCGTGTCGGAGCCGGCGATTTCCATGAATGCCATCACCATCCCGTCCACCGTGCCCAGCAGTCCCACCATCGGAGCGATGCTGGCGACGAGCGAGATCATGCTCAGTCGCTGCTCGAGTTTCAGGTTCTCCTCTTCACCAACCTGTCCCATCGCCGCGACGGCCTTGTCGTAGCCTTGCTGAAGGTTCTGCATGCCGGCGGCCAGCACCTGGCCGAGCATCGATTCGTCGTTCTTGGCCAGATCGTAGGCTTCCTGGAATTTTTTCTCGTTGAGCTGAGCTTCAAAGGCCTCGGACAGATGCTTGGGGCAGATCGAATCCCGCCGCGCCGAAAGCAGGTTCATGACGATGAACGCCACGAACGTGAACGAAATGATCAAGAATGAGATGGTGTACCGCCAGCCCAGCGCGCCGAAAAACCAGGCGAGCATGTTCTGGGGCTTCTTCGCCGTCGAGGAACCATCGCCGTCCGCCGCGGGAGCCTTGGCGCCGTCATCAGCCGCGGGCGCCGGCTCGGGAGGGTTTTTCTCTCCCTCCTCCTGCGCCACGGCCGCTGCTGGCGCGATCAGGTCCAACGAGCCCAGGAAATTGAACCCCAGCACAATCAGTGCCGCCACGCCCACAGCGATCGCCATCTTCTTCGTTGCCACTTGCCGCATGAAATGAATCTCCCAGCTCGAGAACCCCAATACGTATGTGCTGCCGCCCGGAATGCACTTCCGCCCCGGCGGCAGTAACTATTCCCGAACTCAAAACTCTTTGAGTCTTCGTGATTAACTCTCTACAAATTGCCGTTCCACAGCGCCGGATCTGGATGCGCCACGGTACGAAGTTGGCATTGTAAACTCGCTGTGCGACGCACGTAAAGCATCTTGCGCAGCGCCCGTTGCCAACATCGAACTCGGCGACGGCACAATCCACCCATCCCCTACCGCTGCTACGTCGCCCGCAGCAGCGGCTCTCGTCTCCCTGCTAGGGCTTGGCCAGCCAATAGCTGCCGGCATACTGTTGCCGGAGCGTGTTGCGGGAGTCCGTGGCCAGGTTCGACTTGTTCAAGGCGTCGCCAAGTTTTCCCAAATGGTAAAGGGCCTCGGCATGGGAATCCCCATCCGAGCGAAACAAGATGTCCGTTTGCAGGAACGCCAGCATCGCGTCTTTGGGACGGTTAACCTTGAGGTAGCAGTTTCCCAGAGCGTTGTTGGCGTGCGCGAACAATCGCTTCTCCACGGGGTCGTTTTTCTTGATCACTTCCTTGACGATCGCAATCCCCTCGTCCGGTTTCCCCGTTTCTGCCAGGCACGCCCCTTTTCCCACCTGGGCAAATTCCTTGAGCAGGTTGATTTCAGGGGAGGCGATCGAACTGGCCAGCACGGCTTCGTAGCTCTGGAGCGCCTCGTTGAACTTGGCCCCGAGATAATAGGCCCGCCCCAGCGCCAAGTTGGCCCGCAGTTTGTATTCCGGCCAGGGAGCGCCCGCCAGACCAGTGTCGCCGTAGTATTTCACCGCATCGTCGAATTTTCCACTGGCCAGCGCCAGATCGCCCAGCGTCTCCGCGGTTTGATAGAAGCGATAATGTTGCCCCCCCGTCGCCTTGGCAAAATCGCGCAGCGCCGTTTCGGCAGCGCCTTTGTCGCCCCCTTCGGTCATGGCCTGTTGAGCCAGGCAATAGGCCCGCATGAATGCCACCTCGTGCTTTTCGACGTCTCTTTTCAGCGTCTTGACATCGATCTTGTCGAGCTCCGCCAGGGCACTGTTATAGTTCCGCTGCGTGATCGCGTTGCGAGCGTTTTCCAGTGCCGTCGGCTCGTCGGCAAACTTGATTTGCTTGATTTCATTGACTGGATAAGACTGCTCGACGCCGGACATGTCCAGCTTTACCTCGGTCGCGGTCATCGCCACAATGGCCCCGCGCTTGGGAGCCGCGCCCGTGCCGCTGGCGAGGTACACCGCATCGTTGGTCTGGCAAAAGGCCGCCGTTGGAAAGGCGGCCAAGCCGACATACATCGTCACAGCCGCGACTGGCAATATTCGCATGGAAGAACCTCATAGTGCCTTGGGGCGGCGGACTAAAGCGCCGACGCGGAATCGACCGGAGCAACAGTGGGAAGTATTTGACTAAACGCTTTGGTGGCTACTTCGTACTCGTATTGGTAATCGTGGGTTTGACCGTCGGGGTGGAGCGAGGGCTGGCGCCTGGTGCTTTTGACCCTGCGGGGGGCGCGCTGCCGCCCGTCTTTCCCTGAGCGCCGCCAGGGGCCGCCTCCGCCCTGCGGAGCGCCTGGAGCCCGACGGACGGTTCACCCAAGGCCGTTTGCACGTCGCGCAGGAGTTTGTCGTACTGCCCTTCCCATTTCGGACCACCCAGATTGCCATAGAGAGCTGCCATCACAGCGATGTCGGACTTGGCCTTCTTGAGCCGATCGGTCTTCTGAGCGGCATTCTTTTCGGCCATCGCCCAGCGGTAGCGGCACAGCGCCAGGTTGTAGCGCGCCTGGTGGAATTGGTCGACGTATTTCGGATTGTCCGCGGTCTTGGCGGCAATTGCCCCCCAGCCCCAGATGATCCTCTCGCCCTGCTTCGACTTGTCCGGGTTGTTCTTATCAGGACGCGCGCCGAGAATCGCGTCCCCGTAGCGGTCCCGAAAATCCGGGCCGAATCCTCCCCACTCCTGGTAGGTTTGAGCCGCCTCGATTTGCACGGGGAGCAGGAACCTTCCCTTGGCTGGCTTAAGCACCTCTTCAAACTGATCGACCGCTTCCTTGAACTGGTTCATCGACCTGTAAGTGCGGCCCATCTGGAGGCGAATTTGCGTCGGTAGCGTCGAAGAAGGGCTCTTGCTCACCTGGTCGAGGATTTTCTTGTAGGTGGCGATGGCCGACTCCAGATGCGGTTTTGCCGCGGCCCGGCCCTCTCGACCTGAGGAAAGGAAACTCTCCCCCATCGCGCGGTAGGTGTCGGCCACCCAATACAGCACGTTGGCCTCCGTGGCCTCGGCCGCGACTTCCTTGAGAAATACCTCAAAGCCCTTGGCAAGGCCTTTCTTGGAGTTGTCATCGGCCAGTTCCATCTGCGTTTGCAGGTCGCGAGCCAGGCTGACGTAGATCGCCACGAGCTTGGCCTGTCCTCCCTGGCCCATCGCCGCCTTGAGCGCTTCCATCATCTGCTTGGCCTTGTCGATCAGCGGCTGCGGATCCTTGGCGGAGCCGAGGCCGGAGATGTAGGCCCGCAGCGCCGTCTTGTAAGTTTCGAGGTCAAAACCCTCCTTTTGAGTGGCGGGGTGGTTCTGCTTGAGCAGGGTGAGCGGACCAATCTTGGCGTCCTCGAGAGTGGCGATGCTCTTTTCCGGCTGGTTGGTGTCCACGAGAATTTGCGCGAGCGAAAGCACGGCCGTGGCGCCCACATTGGACATTTCGCCGGCCGCCTGCATGCGGGCGACGCCGTCCTGCAGCACTGTTTGTGCCGTGGTCTTGAGTTCCTCGAGCTCCTGTTTGAGCGGGGTCAAGTCAGCCCCCTGAGGAACTTCCGTCGGATTCTGCTCTATGTCGCGCAGTAGTCGCGACTTATCCAAATAGGCAGCCCACAGCGCCTGGCCGGTCTTCAGCTCCGCCGTGCCGCGGTGCGGCGAGTCGACCGGAATCTTTCGCATATACTCGACCGCTTCCTTAAGTTTTCCGGACCTGATCATGAACGGGATCAGCGTATTCAGCGCGTCGGCCGCTTCGGGCTGATCGGGCCACTTCTTCACGATGTAGTCGGCAACGTCGATGATCCGCTGTGACTCAAACTCGTTGTCCTGGCCGGCTTCGGCGTAGATCTTCAGCCAGCTCGCCATGGCGATCTTGGCGCCTTGGCGGGCGCCCTGGCTATCGGGATAGCGCTGAGCGAGGAATTCCCCGAGCACCACGGCCTCGTAATGCCGTGCCTCGACGTGAGCGAGGTAGCACTCCATATACCGGGCCAGGTTGAGGTCCTCAATGCTCGTGTTGGCATCTGCCAGATCGAGGGCCAGCTTCCAGTAGCGGCTGGCTTTCGCTCGGGCGTCTTCGGCGGTGGCTTTGGCTTCCTCGACCTGCTTTTGCAATTGAGCCCGCTCTGCCGCGTCGGTGATCGTCGGCAAACGCGCCTCAACCTGTTTGACCAACAGCTCGCTGTTGGTCAATTTCGTGACGGCATCGGTGCCGGCGTCGCGGGCCTCGAGAAAGGTCTTGGGATCCGGTTTGTCTTTGACAACCGAATCCGGATCGGCGCCGGCAAAATCCGCCAGCATTCGTCGTGCCTGCTCCTGGTAGGGACTGTTGAAACGGGCGACGTACAGCACCAGCTCGCGCCCCTTCGTCAGCAGCTGCTTGATCAACGGATCGCGCGGATTCTCCGCCTTAAGCGCGTCGGCATGCAGCTTGAATCCTCGTGCGATCTTGACCCGCATTTCCATGAACTCATCGGTCCGGTCTTCGTTGGGGCGCGCCTTGTCTACGATTGGATAGGCCTTCTCCACGATCTCCTTGTAGAGTTTGTCCGCGATCCAGGAATCGATAGCCAGCGACGCCGCCAGGACCCGCATGTCGTGCAGGTCGCTGTTGTCGGGCTGCGCGAGGAGCTCGTTGAAGTACCCCAGCGCCTCCTTGTGTTTTCCCAGCTTCTGAAGGCAGCGGGCCTGATACGCTCGTGCGAACATTCCCGCCAGCAAAGTACGGTAATCGTCGTGGATGATTTTGTAGCCGTCAGCACATTCGGTGATCAGCTTCGTGTAGTCGGGGCTGTCCTTTGAATACGTGTCCGCCATTTCCTCCTTCGCCGCGACAACCAGCATTCGCGACTGGAGATACTCCGAGCGGAAGTAAGCGCGATCTTCAAACGGCTTGCCGTCGTTTGGCTGTAGCGACGCAGGGTACTTCTTGAGCTGCTCGCGAGTTTCGTTCACCTGGCCTTCAAAAATCTTGATCGCGTCCTGAAACAACTTGCGCGACTCGGCCAGCAGTTGGTTTTTGGGTTCGCCGACCTGTTTTTTCGACTTTTCGAGTCGCGACTTGGCGCGCTCGACAATCACGTTCGCCAACTGGCTGCGCGCTCCAACGGCCAGCGGGCTGGCTTTCTGCGAGTTGACGAATTCCGTCAACACCTGCTGCCCTTCGTCCAGCCACTTATCACGAATGGCCGGGTCGCGCTGCCAGCGGGCCCCTTCGACCAGCGTCACGCCGCGCTCGTACGCCAGCGTCTCCTTGAAAGGGATGGGGACAGCCGGGTTGTCCGGCACCGTATCGAGGTACTCGATCGCCAGGTCGTAATATCTCCGCTGGCGCAGCCCATCGAGAAATGCCTTGGCCGGTTCGACCGCCGCCAGCGGCAATGCCGCCAGGCTGGCCGCAATTCCCGCGACGAAAGCCAACAGCAAACCCCAGCGATGGTTCATGGCGAACTTCCGTAACTGGCAAAGAAGGCTGCCTGCGAGGAACCTCACTGCGAACTAGAAGAGATTATCGGGAATGCACGAGCAGTTCAACTGCCTGGCGAATACATGTTCGATGACAATAGGATATTGCCGAACGTGTAATCGACCCATTCGTCATTATGCTTCCTGCGGCGCGGGCCTGCTTATCGCGACGCCTTTTCCAGTTGGGCGAGTAACGCGACCCACGCCTGAAAGTCGGGCCGCTCGGCCAGGCGCGGGTGGACGCGTGCAGTCATCTCCAGCAAGCTGGCGATGTTCTCCCTGATTCGCGGAGTCTGTCCCAGTTCCCGCAGCGCTGTCCGCGATCCGCGCAGCACCTCGGCGGTTTGGGCCGCCACAGCCGCTTGCTGGAGCGTAACGGCAGTTTGTTCCCACGTCGGGGCAAATTGAATGCGGCTGATGCGCTGCGTTCGCTTGTGCTCCTGGCCGGACGCCGGATCGCGCCACACCAGCTCAACTTGTCCCACTTCATTTTCGTCATTCGGCTGAAACCAGATCTCCAGCAGCGTCGTGACCGCCTCATCCGCCCGCAGCTCGGCAGCCAGTGCCGGCGGACGCAGACCGGCCATCGGGTTGGGCTCGTGACCAATCAGACGATACGCGGCAACCGCCTGCGGGTTGAACCGCACGCTCAGGCGAGCTTCTGACGCCACGACCGCCGAGCGGCCCGCCAGCGCCTCGATCAAGAGCCACGCTGCCTGATCGATCGATTGCGGGCGGCGGACGTCGCCGCGCATTAGCTCTGCCCAGCCGGCAAGTGTGGCATCCGGCTCTGCCTCGTCGCTCAGGTCCAGCACGTCCAGGCCGACTCCCGCCTGGGCAGCACTGGCGAGCATGTCGGTCACCAGCGAAAGCGTTTGGGGCGGCAGCGACACCTGGCTATCCGTCACGAGCACGATTCGCGGTGGATGGGCCGGCGACTCATTGGCGGCCAGTGCCGTGGCCACGGCTTGCTGGAGCCCTTCGGCCAGGTCCGTGCCGCCGGCGGGACGCAACTGCCCCAGAAACTGGCGAATCGAATCTCGTTCCGCCGTCGTGGCGCGCTCGACGAGGTATTTCACGTCTTCCTGAAAGATCACCAGCGACAGGCGATCGCGTGGATCCAATCGAGACAGCAGCCGTTCGACGGCTTGCCGCACGATCTCCAGGCGATGACCGCGGGCCATGCTTGCCGATGCGTCGATCGCCAGCACCAGGTGGTGAGATTCCTTGTCCTCCCGCGGAATTTCTCCGGCGACCGCGGCAATCTGCACCAAACCTGTCGCGGGGGGACCAAACACGCTAGGTCCGGCGGACGTGCGAATCGCCAATTCACCGGGCATTGCCGGCTCAAACCGATATGCCATCGCGGCCAGGAAATCTTCGGTGCGCACTTGCGATGCACTCGGCCACTTCCCCTCCCGCGCCAGCCACGCGACCTCCTGGTAGGAATCGGAGCGCGTGCCGAGCGGCAGCGCGACCGTCGCCAGCGCAGGATTTGCCGACGGCCGAGTCGGCGGAAAAACCTCGTGCCGCAGGACGAACGAACGGTCGTAGCCGCGAACGGCCGGCAGGTCGATCCCTGAGGGAATCGGAAACCGGGGAGCTTCGAGCGCCGGCGTGACGTCGTCATCGAATTGATGATAGCCAACGATGTCCCACCGCATCCGAACGATGCTGTCCAGCGGATCGATCCCGCTGCCAGCGGCAGTGAACCACTCGGTGACAGGACCACCAGGTGGCCAGGCAGGCATCTGAGGGAGTTCAATATCCAGCGCGTCGCGGGTTGTCTGTGGGGCGCGTCGTGCTTCGACATCTCCGTCGCCGACGAACGCCGGTTGCCAGGTCGCCAGCTCGATCGGTCCGCTGTCGTAGGTCGCATCAAGCTGCACAGGCCGGTGCGCGACGACGACGAAAGGCGGTTCTTCCGGCGGGATTGCTTGAGGATAAATTGAGGCGAGGAAAGCAGCCGCGGCGAGGGTCATGCCGCCGCCGATGGCCAGGAACAGAAGCAGCGCAAGCGCCAGATCGGCCGCCGCCTCGATCGCTCGGCGCGTGCGACGCTTCCATGTATCGCGGCGGGTACGCCACACCAACTCGAACGGAACCGGCACATCAATCAGCTTTTGGTCCAACTCATCATCGTGCGGGATTGCATGCAGTCGTTCGAGCAGATCAGAAGGCACCTCCACTTGCCGCAGCCGAACCTCCAGCTCCGCTTCGGTCGGTTGCACGGACGCCTTGATCCGCTCGACCATGCCGCCGGGGAGCGGCACATCGCGGAGTTGAGCGTCGAGCTGGGGATCGAAGGACATATCGCGTGCGGAATGAAGCGCGGATTGCGACGTGATTTGACTCGGCTCTCTGCTCTCTCCCTTACGTCCCGGCTGAAACGAGCAGGTCGCGCAGCCTCCGCCTGGCCCGGCTCACCCGTGACAGCACGGTCCCCAGCGGTATCTCCAATAGGTCTGCCACTTCCTGATGGGTCAATTCACCGACGACCACCAGCAGCAGCGTCTCGCGGAGTTCGGCCGGCAGTTGCGCCAGCGCAAGCTGCATCTGGTCGGTGTAATCCCCGGCCAGCGGGTCCTCGCCGGGGATGCCATGTTCTGGCGCTGCGTCGCCGATGGTGACCGTGGGGAGGGTGATGCGTCGCCAGCGGTCAACAACCCGGCGACGCAAGATGGAGGCCAGCCACGCCCGGTCACCGCGCCCTGATTCGTAGGCGGCGCGGCTTTTCCAGGCGGAACGGAATGCTTCCTGGACCATGTCCTCAGCCTCGTGCCGGTCGCCGATCATGCGATAGGCGATCCGGTACAGCGCAGGGGCATGCTCTTCTACCAGCGCATTGAACTGGTCGAGAGAGAGTGCCAAAACGGCTCTCCACATTCCGGCCCCGCCATTCCGCTTGCCGGCCAAGGGAATCGGGAGGGTATAGATGGTTCGCACGGGCCCGGGGACATTATTCCCGCCCGTGATTGCCGACATACTTGATTACAGCGTAAGGACTTGCGAATTGCAAACTGGTGTCATTCTGCGGTCAGTTTTCCCCCCTGACAGGAATATCTTAGGTGCGTCAGGCCGATGCCACTGGAGGCTGGAGAATTCTCCCCAGACGACGACGTGCCGGCTCCACAGGGTAAAATGTCTCTCGGCACCAGGTTTGGCGGCGATTGCGCCTTAGCAAAGGCACCACAGAGGGCACAGTACACCATGGGCCTCACCTTTGGCGACTCAAGTGAAACGAGCAAGAACCAGGGACGGCTGCGCCGTGTTCCCGATTACACCAGTCGGCCCGTGAAGCTGCGATTGTTCGCCTTGGTGGCGGCACTCATGCTCGTACTCTTTGTTGCCGAAAAGGCTCGCGATCCCAGGAGCTGGCGTTGGTTTTTCGCTTTTGATGCCGAACCACCGCCGCAGCGGATCGAAAACCGTGTTCCGCCCCGGCTGTCGCCCACGGCCGGAGAACCAGTCGGGACGGTGGTGATTGCCCGCGACCCCGGCCAAGAAGAGCCCAGCACCGCCAGTGGTGCCGAGACGAATGTCGACAAGGCCGGCTCGAATCAAGTCACGCGGCCGGCGTTCGATCCAGTCGCCAAGGCCTGGAGCCAAGGGCTGAAGGAACTCTGGAACCAGCTTTCGAGCGATCAGCGGACGCTGCTGTACCGGCTGCTGGAAAGTGTCCAGGACGAAAAGCTTTGGCCGGAAAGCGACCGCGCGGCCGCCGCAGGGCTCGTTGCTGCGCTCGATCAGAAATGGACCGAGTATCACGTGGCGGCGTATCAATCGGTTGCGGAGCTCAAGGGGCAGGAGCAGCAGCAATGGACCGACGTGCTTCGCCAGGTCAATGACCGCTGGAAAGACGAAGTGCATTCCCCCCTGGTGGAGGCCGCGGCAGGGCGCACGATCCTGCCCGATGACTACAAGCATCTGAGCGGATTTTTGGAAAGCTTGAGCGAGCTCAATCTCGGTCGCGTGCGGGACGACAGCCCGTTCCTGCGTCCGGACGAAAACCAGCTTTGGCACCATCTGTTCTGGCAACTGGGCCGCACTGACGAAAAGTCGCTGGCAGCCAAATCGCAAGGACAGGTTGCCTATGCCCAGCTCTATCGCCAGCCCGCCAGGTATCGCGGCCAGATCGTTACCGTTCGCGGCTCAGTGCGCCGCGCCTATCGCGTGCAGGCGTCGCGCAACCACCTCGGGATCGACGAGTATTACGTCTTCTGGATGCACCCCTTTGAGTCGGCGGACACGCCCCTGGTGGTGTACGCCCTGGAATTGCCCAGCGGCTTTCCGGCATTAAAAGAGCGCGACCGCGACGGTATGACGGCCCTGCATGAAGAAGTTGCCTTTCATGGCTACCTCTTCAAACGCGGCGCGTATCCAGGCCAGAGCGGCACTTACAATGCGCCGCTGCTGCTGGCCCGCGTCGGCCAGTGGAAGCCCGAGCGTCTGGGCATGCGGGAAACAGAACGGCTGGGCAGCCGCATTATCTGGCAGGCGGTCGCCCTGGCGCTTGCCGTCGCCACGGTGATTGCCGCTGCGGTCTATTGGACGTCCTTTCGCCGCCGCGCGCCCAAAGCGCTAACGGACGAATTGGCGGTGAGTGCGTCGTTGCGTTCGTTGCAAGGAGCCAACGTTCTGCCCTCTCCCGCCGAGGCGCTGCGAAACATCGAGCAGCAGGCCCGCGCTGCCGAGGGCCAGGCGCCCGGCGCCTGATGGCGAGGAAGGAGAATCATGTCTCCGCGATTCGCACGAGTTGGGGCAATTCTAGCGATCGGACTTTTCGCGCTGGCGGTTCGTATTCCAGCCGTTGCCGGCGAGCCAGTTGCCGACCCCCCTATGCCCGCATCGCAGGCGGACGCGAAGGCATCGGACCGAAAACCTGCCGCGCCGGACAAACTTCCCTGGGAAAAGACGCCAGGCAAGCGTCCGGCGCCGCTGCTGCATCCTATCGCCAGCCCGCGGGAGTTTCTGGAAAAGTATGGGTTCGGTGAAAGCCAGTGGGCCGGTTTTTTCAGCGGCCAGCCATTGTCCGCGGCAGAGGAAGAGTCGCTCGTACTGATCCTCAGCTTGTATCCGCGGTTTGGCCAGGAGCAGGTCGAGGCCTGGGCCGTCCGCGACGTCTCTTGGGACCAGCTTGCCGCCGCCGGGGCGGATCATCGCGCGAAAATTCTGCCGCTGACGGGCCGAGTGAAGCGTGTCGCCAAGATCGACCTGCCTGCCGAAGTGGCTGCCCGCTGCGATTTCGATCATTACTATCAAGTGCGGATGCAGATTTTCGATGCGCCGTACGTCGCCGTCGTTTACTGCGCGGAAATACCGACGTCCTGGAAACTCGATGCCGATCTGGACGAGCCAGCCTCGGGTTACCCGCTCTTTCTGAAGGTGGGAGACGCGGCTGACGACCCTCTCCCGCTCCTGTTTGCCACGCAGCGGCTGGCCTGGCATCCCGATCGCCCGCAAGCGAACTTGCAGATCGATCAGGCTCACGTTGCGCTGGCGAAGCTCGGCGTGGACATCGGCCGCTTTCAGGATGTGGGAAAGACCGAAGGAGCCGGCATTTTGGCGTCTGAACGCGAGCCCTTCTATCAAATCCTCGCCGCTTTGGGAGACAACCAGGCCGCTGCTGTCTTGAAGCCGCAGCGACCGGCAATGGATGTGAGCCAATTGCTGCAAAATTCCCAGACTTATCAAGCGCACGTGCTGCCGGTGCGGGGCCTAGCGCGTCGCGTCGCCCGAATCGATGTGGACGACGTGGACATTCGCCAGCGGTTTCACATCGACCACTATTACGAAGTCGACCTCACTGTGCCGCTGGAAAAAAAGATTTCGCTGCGGGCGGACCCGAAGAAAAAAGAGGGGGCAGTGTTGTACGAAAACAGCTTCCCCGCCACGATCTGCGTCCGCGAGCTGCCGGCCGGTTTATCCGTGGGAGACAACCTGCGGCAGAGCGTCGAGGCAGACGCCGTCTTCTTCAAGATCTGGCACTATCACTCGACCTTTACGGCGCCCGCCCAGTTATCGCAGCCGGCGCCGCTGTTTCTGGCGCAGCAAGTGCGGCTGGTCAAGGAGGAGCTCCCTTCACGCTGGGTTTCCGACGTGCTGGTTGGCTCGGCCATGGTGCTGGCCATTGCGACGTTTGTGGGGATCGCCCTCTGGTATCGCCTAAGCGACCGCTCGCAGGGCCGCGCAAGCGCGCTGGACGATGCCAAACCGCCGCAGCCGGACTTCAGCAATCTGCGGTGAGCGCCGCCGGCTCGATCGAACCCCCCTGCCCTGTCTGGTGTCATGGCCCTGCCGCTCACTTGGTAATCACAAACGCCATCACGTAGAAGATCCAGCCCGTGATCGCCGTCATGAGCAGGCCGACTGCCGCCGGCTTGGAAAGGCGCGTGTGGGCCCGGCTGTGCGGCCCGGGCGCCGGCGGCGAGGGGAAATGCCGCAGGGCTTGCACGATGACCACGATCCACAGCACGAACGTCGGCACCGCGAAGCACAGGTGGACGATCAGGGCGATACCGACCGGGCAGGTCCACTTGTGGGCCGGGTCGAAGTACGGCGAGCCTTCCGCCCGCGATTCCCAGTCCGTGAGAAACTGCATGTCGATCTCAAATAGCGCCACCGCCACCAGCAGCACCGCCGCCACCACCAGTTGCATGCGCTTATGCAGCGCGTACTGCTTGCGTTTGGCCAGTTGAATGCCGATGCCCATCAGCGGCAGCACGGCGAACATGGCCAGAAAGACGACGTCGAGCATCAGCGACCCGCGGGTGCCGAGGAAGCCGTCGATGCCGCGGGTTTGAGCCAGGAGCAACAAGTCGCACCGCCAGTGGGGAAGGGAGCGGCAAGCCCTTTTCGTCCCGCCGCGGGAGCATTAGGCTTGCCCCCGCGGCATTGTAGGGCGAGGATCGTGCCGCCGCGAAGGCCGGGTGGCGAAATGGCAGACGCACAGGATTTAAAATCCTGTGGTGGGTAATCCACCGTGCGGGTTCGAGTCCCGCCCCGGCTACTAAAGGCAGACGCCGCCACGACAACAAGTGAACACGGTTGGCACTTGTGGCTACGTTTCTTCTTTCGGTGCCGTCGCGGGCGGCTCGACTGGCGTCGGCACCATCGGCTCGATTGGCTCGACCGGCTGCACGATCGGCGGCGGTTGCATATCTGGCCGAGCGACCCAAACAAGGCGCATCGCGACCACGCCGACGACGGCCAGGCACGGCAGCGCGAGAAGCAGCACAACGACAACCAGCACGATCGTTAACGTGCCGCTCGACGAGCCGCGTTCGTCTCTATCGCCCATTGGCCAGTTCCCCGATTGCCGCCATTCTCCCGAATTGCCGATCGCCAATCAACCGTTTTTCGTCGGCTGGGCAAGTGGATCGACTTCCATTTCGCTTTGCGGCATCGCAATGTCAGCAGTCCGTAGCCGCTCGACCTCTGCCGCGAGCTGGCTACGATCGATCCACCAGGCGACGGCAAATGCCGCCAGGAGAGTTAGCCACAGCAAGTCGCGGATCGAGAATCTCATTGCATCATTCTACCGAGCACGCACGAAAAGAGCCCGCGACGGGTGACACATACTTTCAGTCGCGACCGCCGGCCTTGTGCCGGCAGAGCGATCACTGTCCGGCTACAGTGGCCGAATCGAAAGGGCCTCCCTTCTCGCCCCCATCGCATTCTCCTTTCGCCGCTTCGCGGCGAAAGGAGAATGATGATCGAGAAGATGGGAGGGGTGGGGACGTATCACTCTCGTGTAGCTGACCAGTGAGCGCTCCGCTGGCGACCATTCGGGTGCCCGGCCCAGCGGTCGCGGCGAAAGCGTCAAACTCTACTACCACCGCCAAACGGCGTCATTTGACCGGCGGCGCGGATTCCTGATACGCTGACCCAATGCGTTTCACCATCCGCGACCTACTCTGGCTGACCTTGCTCGCCGCCGTGCTGGTCGCGTGGTGGATCGATCGGCGGGCGCAGGCGCGGCGGATCGACGAACTGATGGAAGCCAGCCAGCGGGCGCTGTACTTTCTGGGTGACTCCGATTTGTCGAACCCGGCCGGCTCGCGGTGACTGGGGCCATGCGATTCACCATCCGCGACCTTCTCTGGCTAACCTTGCTCGCCGCTGTGCTAGTGGCGTGGTGGATCGATCGGCGGGCGCAGGCGCGGCGGATCGATGAGCTGGAAAAAACGCCGGTCGTGATCTTTCGGGGCGACATTGAAATTGGCATGCCGTGATGCCGGCATTTTGCTTAGCTCGGCCGGCTCGCGCTAGTGGCGACACTAGCCGTTAGACAGCGCTCCTCACGGTGAATAGGACCCAGGCGATGAGCGCCGCCCAGCAGACGACCGCTGCGATTGCAATACCGACGATGATTGACCGCCAATTCATCCCGCGCATTCTAGCCGCTGGCCGGCGTGCCGCTCGCCGCTCGCTATAAGCGCGGCCGGGATCACTCGCTACTCGGCGGCTCGGCCGAGCTGTCTTTGGCAATTGCGTCGCGTTCCGGCTTTTGGCCTTCTATGCGATGCTGAGCTAGTTCCATCCAGGGCATCAGCTCTTCAGGCGTGAGTAGCTGTCGCAGGTAGCCGCCGAATGGCCGTCCTGTAACCGTGCCGTCATTGTGAAAGATCAGCTCGAAGCTCCCCGGATGGCGTTGCCAGAACAATTCATTTTGGAACTGACGCGCCGCCTGCGCGTACTTGCCAGCCCTCTTGTCGGCGATCTTGGCTTTCGACTCGGCTTCCTTTGCGCGCTGCACCGCATCGGCCCGTTCCGCAGATTCCTCCGTTACTCGCCGCCGCCAGGCCACGTCTCGCGAAAATCGCTCGGTCCAGGCATGCAGGCAAAAGCCGAAAATCATGGTCAGCCAGAACATGTCTCGAATCGTGAACCTGAACATTTTCAGCACCCCGAGTGCGCGTCGGTACACGCCATTTATCGGCTCCCGTTGTCTAGCGCCATGATTGCCGCCGGCCAGATCCTGCTCGGACATCACCGGCATCCGCCACGGTTGAAAGCGGCCACTGGCAGGCCTCTGACCTCCGACCTCCGACCTCTGCCCTCTGACCTCCAGCCTCCGACCCCGTCGCCCCCCGCGCGAGAATTTTCGCCGGCGCAAATCCTTGCCAGGCCGGGACTTCCGTCGCCAGTTATCTGATTTTTAGTACACTAGTGACCAAACGTGTCAATGCCCCGGGTCTAATAGTCTGGGGGCATACTGTACACCCGTTTCACAAGGAGCATGACCCATGTTTCGCAGCCCCCAGTTCGAAGCGATGCATCCCCTGGTCCGCGCCGCCCTGGCAGCGGCCACCCGCGATGTCGTCGAGATCACCGAGACCCGCGATGGCGACGGCAGGCTCGTCTCCGTCAAGTCCAAGCGACGCAGCCCGACCAACGTCGCGGCCGCGCTCAAGTCGCTGCTGAGCATCGTCCGCCACCTGATCCAGGCGGAGCAGGACGCGAGGGCCGCGCGACAGGCCCATGACCTGCTGTGGGAGCTGGCCAGCTGCGCCAGGTCCCCAGACCGCCAGCAGCCGCCCCAGCGCCAGACCCCTGCGGCTGAGTCGCTGGCCGACTCGCACCCGACTCATCTGGCGGAAGTAGAGCCCGAGCGACTCACCGCAAAGCCTGGTCCTGCAAGCGGTTCCAAAAAGTGAGTCGGCCCACAGCGACTCACCCAAACCGACTCAAAAACCGACTCAGTAACCCGACTCAAGAGCCTGCTCACCAACCCGACTCACATCCCGACATTAAGGAGTTCACCAATGCCCAGACAACCCTCCATCCAGGACCTGATCCACCAGGGCGAGGCCGCTTTGTCCACGCCCGCCCCCACGAGCCCTGCTGCCGCCCGGCGGCTTCGCCGCCTGGCCCGCGTCCGCGAGCGAATGCGCCATTACGCGCCGTCGGAGCGGAACCTCAAGATCTTCGAGAACGTCGTCATCCGCCACATGACCCACCAGGAAGTCGCCTGCCTGGAAAACATCAGCCCGCGACGGGTGGCCAGGATCGTCGAGCGGATGCGCCAGTGGTTTGCCATCTGCGGCGGCGACGACGCAGCTTTCGCTCCCGAGCAGCGCTACCGGCTGGCCAGCCATGTCGCCCGCCGGGAGCTAGCCGAGTTCCAGCGGCGGGTCGAGCTGGCCCTGTTCACCGCCGATCAGTTGATCGAGTCGAAAAAGGTCCGCTACAACGACCAGGGCGAACCAGTCTGCCACGAGCGGAGCTATCAGGGGTATCCGCGGCCGACGGGGCTTTACAAACTGCTGCTGACCGCAATTCTGGCCAAGGCCAGGCTGGCTGGCGCCGGTCGCGATAATGATGCCGATCCGCTCTCCGGCGGCCGCAGCCAGGCGATGGTCATCAGCACGGAGGTCAACGGCATCCCGACCGCCCAATCCCCCCCGAATGGGGCGCTCCCTTCAGACGTTTTGTCTGACTCGACTTCGGTCGATGTTTCCGCCAGCGCGATCGCCCCAACTCAAGGAGCAATGGCGAATTAGAACCGTCAGATTCCTAGCGACAATTTCCTAAGTCCTGAAAATGATGCCCCCCTTTGCCTATTCCCAGCGATCGACTCCTGACCTCTGTCCCCCTGACCCCTTTCGCTGACCCCGCTCGAACCCGTCGCTCCGCTGCCCTGTCCCATCCGGCTCTAAGATGGAGGTATCCCATGAATCCCCGACAGCTTCGCAACCTGGGAGTGCCGCAGGCCAGCCTGCGGACGGCGCTGGAGAACATCCAGTCGGCCGCCAGGGACCTGCTGCGCGGCAAGGAGCTCAAGGAGACGCTGAAGAAGCTCTTAACCAGCCCGCAGGAATTCGTCGCCGACAAGCACTTCGGCGAGCTGGCCCGGGAGCTGGTCGCAGCCCGCAGCGGCCAGGACGCAGCGCCGCTCGCTGCCGAGCCGATCAGCTACCGCACATGGGGCACCGACATTGACGCGGCTTCGCACGTGCAGATGAAGCAGGCCTGCGCCGTGCCGCTGGCCCGCGGGGCCGCCCTCATGCCCGACGCCCACGTCGGCTACGGCCTGCCGATCGGCGGCGTGCTGGCGCTGGAGAACGCGGTCATCCCCTATGCCGTCGGCGTCGATATCGCCTGCCGGATGAAGCTCTCGGTGCTCGATGTGCCAGTGAGCACGCTCGATGACAACTTCGACCGCTGCCGGCACGCCCTCGAAAAGGGGACCCGCTTCGGCATTGGCTCGGAGCACGAGAAGCCGCAGGACCACGCCGTGCTGGACGAGGACTGGGGCGTCTGCCGCGTGACGCGCGAGCACAAGGACAAGGCCCGCCGCCAGCTCGGCACCAGCGGCTCGGGAAACCACTTCGTCGAATTCGGCATTCTTTCGCTCCCGGTGCGCGACGAGCAGCTCGCCCTGGACGCGGGCACGTACGTGGCCCTGCTGAGCCACTCCGGCAGCCGCGGAACCGGGGCATCCGTATGCGACACGTACAGCCGCATCGCCCGCGCGCGGCTGCCCAAGCAGCACGAGGCGCTGGGCCGGCTGGCGTGGCTCGACCTGTCCAGCGAGGTGGGGCAGGAATACTGGGCCGCCATGAACTTGATGGGTGATTATGCCGCCGCCAATCACGACGTGATTCACCGGCTGGTGACCAGGCTCCTGGGCGCGCGGATCATCACCGGAGTGGAGAACCACCACAACTTCGCCTGGAAGGAAGTGCACGGCGGGCGGGAGCTGATCGTCCACCGCAAGGGGGCCACGCCGGCCGGCGCCGGCGTGCTGGGCGTGATTCCCGGCTCGATGGCTTCGCCGGCATTCGTCGTCCGCGGCAAGGGAAACGCGGAAAGCTTCCACTCCGCTTCGCACGGCGCCGGCCGGCGGATGAGCCGCACGCAGGCCAAGGAGCAGTACAGCTTCCGCGCGGTGCAGAAGGACCTCGAGAAGAAGGGAGTCCGCGTCCTGTCCGCCGGATCGGACGAAGTGCCTTACGTCTATAAGGACATCCACGAGGTGATGCGGCAGCAGCAGGACCTGGTGGAGACGATCGCTCAGTTCGATCCGAAGATCGTGAAGATGTGCGAGGGAGGAAAGGCGGAGGATTAATGTAGCAGGCACACTCCGTGTGCCGCGGCCACGCTCATTGTCAATCTGGTTGTGAAATGGTCTTTTGCGACGCTTACCGCGGCAGCGGAATGCCCGGCGGCAATCCTGGCAGACGGAAGTTTCGCGCCGGGAGGATCATTCGCCCGCGATTGATGCCTTCCTGCGCCTCGCGCTGCATGGCTTGTACCGCGGCAGCCGTCGCCTCATCGACTTCGCCGGCCAGTTCGCCGGCGCTGAGACTGGAGCGGCTACCCGTCTGCGCGGGCGGCTGCGGCGGAGCGGGATTGTCCGTCAGCTCCACGGTCAGCGTGCGGCTGTTCTGGTACGTGGACACGGTGATCGAGACCGTATTGCGATTTGGATCGGCCACGATGTCGCTCTGAATCGCCTGGCTCAAGAAACCGTCGTCATTGAAGACGATGCGCCCATCCCGCTTGTCAATGACCAGCAGCGACGTGCTGTTGCGAGTCGCACCAGCTCCCGGACGGGTCGAATTGACGTTCCGCACGAAGACCAGCAAGGGGGATTCGCACGGCTGATCGGGCGCCAAGCCGTGCTGGGAAATGAATGCCGCGGCGGGCCACTGGGTCGCTCCCGTGTTGCGGTCGAACGCCAGCAACTGGCCGTGAATGGCAGGCCCCTGAATGCCGCCGGACGGCAGCGGCGAAGCGCTGATCGAGCGGTCGGCGTCGGTGGGCCGCTGGTTGGCCAGGAGGTGATACTGCGAGGAGGAGCGGAGCACGACGATCGACTCCAGGTCGTTGTCGCCGAGGGTTTCCAGCTCCCTGGGTTTCTGGGAGAGAAGCTCGCGGCCATCGACCAGCGAGACGATCGTGAATTGTCCGCCCGGCTCGAGCAGCGCCAGCTCCTGGCCGTCCACGATCGTCCCTCGCGTGCCGCGCTTCACTTCGCGCTTCCAGAGACCGTTGCCCTGGTTCGAGGCGTCATAAAGCTGGAGCTTGAACTGCGGCCCGCTTTCCTCCCAGACGAGGACGTTGCGGCCGCAGGTGGTCCAGCGGCGGTCGGACTGATCGATCTTGCGGCGATCGACGATGTCGCCGTCGATCGGGCTGAGGATCAGCGCGTCGGCCGACTTGGGAGGCACGACGACGATCCGTTCTTCGTCTCCAAAAATCTCGCAGCCGGCCTCCAGCAGCGTGCGCTCCCACAAGTTCTTTCCGGTGATCGGATCGACGCACACGAGCTGCCGATTCCGCTGGAAGCAGACTCCCAGCGGCGTTACCGCGCCCAGGCTGATCTGACTCTGTGGGTCGCCGTACACATAGCGATTGCCGCCCAGCAGCGGATTAAAGATTTGCCGCATCTGCGAAGAGGAGATGTAGCGGCGGCCGGTAGGATCCGGAGGCATCACTTCCTGCCGCCACAAAACGCCCTCTCCGGTCGTAGCTTTGCCGGAAAGCGCGCTGAGCGCAACGAGTTCGCCGCCCATGCCCGCGACGAGGAGATGGCCGTTGAGCCGACCGGTCGTTTGATTGCTGGGGCCGCTGTAAAACATCGCGGCCGATCCCGCCCGCGTCAACGAGACATTGGCGATCACTCGACCCAGGCTGTTGCGGACCTGAATTGCCTGTTCGCGCGGGGCGTAAACGGCTCGCAGGCCGCGCGGCGCAGCCCCTCGAAAGTCGCTAATGAAGACCGGATACTTCATCTCGCCAAAACCAAGACCTCCGCGGAGCGATTCGCTAGTCGAGACCTTCACTTCCGCCAAACCGCCTGGCCAATCGCCATGCGAAAGCAGCCGCGCGAGCTCCGCGTTCTGCGCGGCCGACTCGGCCAGCTTCCGCCCTGTCTGATCATCCAGGCAGACCACGTCGGCAAATTTGCTCCCCAGCTCGGCGTAGTAAACCGCCGCCAGGTCGAGCTGCCCGGCCTTTTGGTAAATCGACGCGAGAATCGCCGTCGCGGCGCCGGCCAATTCCTGCTCCGAGGAATTCAGCAGCTTGCCAACGAGCAACTCGGCCTCCAACGGTTGAGAGCCGGCAGCCAGCAATTGTGCCAGGCGGAGCGCAGCACGATCGGCCAAAGGATGGAAGCCGAACCACGTCAGAAAACTGCGCAGGCTTTGAGCGTCGGCGGCGTGGAGTGCGTCGTCCCGTCGGACCTTGATCTCCGCGGTCATCTTTTCGCGAGTTGGCTCATCCGCAGTTGCGTAGAGCGACGCCAACCGACCGGCTACCCAGCGGTCGCGCCGTACCTGGTGATCGCGAGCCACTTCCTCCAGCGTGTCCGCATCGGGCAGCGGCACTTGACCAATCTCGAGGTACGCCTGAAACGCTTCCCAGAGCTTGCCGGACTTGTGCAGCGCCATCGCCCGCAGTCGCTGGAACTCCCGCGCTTGGGTTGGCTGGTCGGCGACCAGCCTCACCGCTTCGTCCACCAGGTCTGCGTGTTTTTCATAGTCCTCGCGCAACAGGGAAATCATCACGCGGACAAGCATGGATCGCGTCGCCTCGTCCTTCGGATCCAATGCGTAGGCTTTGCGGAGCAGATCCACGGCCTCGCGGGCCTGGCCGTCCTGAAGCAGAATTTCTCCCTTTCGCGCCAGTGCCCAAACATCCGAGGCGTTTTTGGCAAGCAGCTCATCGACCCGCTTGCGCAGCGGCTCCGTCAGGTAAAACGCAGACAGCATCTCGCCCGAATGCGAAACGAGGTCGTCCTCGTAGCAAACGAGATTGCCCAGCGTCACTTCGGTTTTCACGCGGCTGGAAACCTCTCCCTTTTCCAGATCGATCTTGAGCAGTTGCGAGGAGCTGACAGGCAGGTAATAGAAGTGGTCGCTGTAATAGCCGCGGCCGGTCGGCGTTTCCGTTCCCAGGTCCACCACGGCGGGCCACGACGAATCGCCGCTGGCAAGGGCCACGGCCTTCACCTGATTACGGCCCACGAGAATGGCCTTCCCTTCGTGGACGCAGGCCACAAACAGCATTTCGCCCCGCGGCTGCGGCGCCCATTTTGCCTTGCCGGTCAGCACGTCGAGGCAATGCAGCTTGTCCGATTCCGGCGGGGTGAGCAGCACGCAGCCGTCGGCAATCGTAACGGAGCTGTCGGTCCAGTGCGCTGGCGTCGGTTCCTGTTCCACCTCGCGCGAGCGGCGTACGCGGAATCCAGGCTGGGCGAAAGTGATGGAGAGATCCCACCGTGGGTATTGATAGCCCCAGCGCAGCGTCCGCGTGGCCAGATCGACGGCGACAACGCCGCCCCCAGACGTCGGGCAGATGAGCAGCCCGTTGGCGAACGACGGCGTCGCGCCTGCCAGCCGCCGCAGCGGATCCGAATTGATCGGCTGCTGCTCCGTCATGACCGCCAGCGTTTGCTGCCATTCCAAAGCGCCGCTGCGGCCCGCGAGGCAGAGCAGGCGAATTTCACCGTTGAATTCCGCCAGCACATACAGTTGCCCTCCCAGCGGCAGAGGCGGTCCGAGGAAAAACGAGCCGGCCAGGGCCGGCTCGTCCATGCCGCTCTCGCCGCCGACAATCCACCGCAGTGCCCCCTGGCGCTTGATATCGAGCGACACGAGCTTGTTGAACGGACGGCTCCAGAGTGGATTGGGCTGCATTCCCCGGCGAAAAACGATATTGGGATTGATGGCGCCGCTCCCCAG
>DASRJP010000037.1:0-18525 GCA_035649415.1 Pirellulaceae bacterium
TTCCCTCCCTTAACAAATCCCTTTCGCCGGCAAAGTCCACTAAACCCGTCAAGTCTGCCGGACCGATATTGGGTGCGCGCGACCCTGCCCTTGCGCCGGCTGCCTGCTAGCACGCTCGTGGCCAGTGGAACGACGAGTAGCCGACGATGAATCCCCTGTCCGGGAATTGGCACATGCGACGGTCCCTTGCGACGATTGTAGCCGGTCTGATCCTGGTCGGTTTTGTGGTGGCCATGTTGCCCGCCCAAGACACGACCCCTTGGCGGCGTTCCAATCGCATGGTCGGCGGACCGCCAGTTCGCGTCCATCGCGACGCCCAGGTCCAGCCGGTGGCCGGTGAATATGCCGGCGACGCCGTGTCGCCCGCGGAGCCAGGTCATTTTCCGATGGACGCGGCACAGAATCTTCATGCCGCCGGCCCTGGTGAAGCTGCGCCAGTCGAAGGGGTCCGCCAGGCACAGCTCCGCCGCCGAACGGGCTTCCAAGATCGCAGCGCTCCCGCCGAAGAATCGACGGCTGCTCCACCTGGGGGCGAAGATGATTCACAGCATTCGGTCCTGAAGCGCGTTCCAGAATCGTCAGACGCGGCCGATTTGCTCTCCCCTGCTCCCCCCAATGAGGAACGCGGCATTCTGGCTGCTCCGCCCGGAGCGACATCGGCACGGCGCAGTAATCGAGCCGCGCCGAGCAGTCGAGGCCCAAGTAGTCCTGCGGCAGCGCCGTCGCGCGTTTCCGACTTGCAGGTGACCAGTCGCATGCCGGCGCTGCGCATCGAACTCGTCGGCCCTGGTTCGATTCAAGTCGGCAAACCGGCCAAGTACACGATTTATGCCAACAACGACGGGGACGTTGCCGCACAGGAGGTCGTGGTGCGGATCCCATTGCCTGGCACGGTGAATCTAACGAAAGGGGAATCGACGGCTGGCGAGGCCGAAGTGCAACCCGGCACAAACGGCGCGCTAGCGCTGAACTGGAAAATTCCATCCCTCCCGCCGCGAGCGCACGAAACCCTGCAAATGCAATTGGTACCCAGCGATGGCGAGGGTTTTGATTTGGAACTCGGTTGGACGTGCCAGCCGGCGAGCGCTTCGGCCCGCGTCACCGTCAAGCAGCCGCAGCTTCAATTATCGCTTGCCGGGCCGGGCGACATGTTGTTTGGCGAAGAAAAGGTGTTCACCCTACACCTCAGTAATCCTGGTACGGGAGATGCCACCGGCGTGCAAGTTAGCCTCTCGTCGGGCGGCGGCAAGCCGCAGCAAGTGGACGTCGGCACTGTGCCCGCGGGAAAACAGGTCGAGATTCCGGTTCAAGTGGCCGCCAATCGGCCAGGGGATCTGGAGATCAAGGCGGTGGCCAAGGCCGACGGCGATCTGAGTGCCGACGCGGCAGGCAAAGTGCTCGTACGTAGCGCGGAACTGGCGGTGGCCGTGGAAGGGCCACAGCTCAAGTTTGCCGGGTCCGAGGCGACGTACGTTATCGTCGTGGCCAACCGTGGCAATGCCGCAGCCGATGCCACCTCGATTGCCGTCCAGCTTCCCGAAGACGCAAAATATGTCGGGGGGATCGATGGCGCGGCCGCTGGCAAGGGCTCGGTCAAATGGACGCTGGGCGCTGTTCCGCCGGGTGCAGAGAAGTCGTACGAGGTCCGCTGCCAGCTCCTGGCGGAAGGTCCCAACAAGCTGACTGCCCGGGCGGAGGCCAAACATGGCATAGCCGCGGAGGCTGAGACGGTCACCGCAGTGGAAGCCGTAGCGGAGTTGAAGCTGGTCGTCAACGATCCTCCCGGGCCATCGCCGGTCGGCGGCGACGTGGTTTACGAAATTCAGGTCATGAACCGCGGCACACGGGCCGCGTCGCAGATTAAAGTCCTGATGCAGTTCGGCGCCGGCCTCGAGCCGACCGATGTGATCGGCGGCAAGGGGAAAATCGTTCCGGGCCAGGTCGTCTTCGAGCCGATTTCCAGTCTCGATGCCGGCGAGCAAGTGACGGTAAAAGTGAAAGCCAAGGCTGAGAAAGCCGGTACGCATCAATTCCGCGTCGAAGTGACCTCCGGCGAGGATGGCACTCGGCTGGTCAGTGAGGGGACGAGCCGGTTCTTTGCCGACTCCCGCTCGGCCCCTGCCGCCGCCGAACCGGCCGCCAAGCCTGCGGCAAAGACCGCCGCCAAACCGCAAGTCCCGACGCCCGCCAAGGCGAAGCAGAGATAAGTGTCATTCGGTGTTAGGCTTGCTTCGCATTGCATCGATAAAATCTCGTACGAGTCCGTCGTCCCGCATCATGCGGGCCACGTCGTCTGCTAGATCGCGAAACAAAGCACGCAAGTCGTCTTCCATTTTCGCAGGCGTGCACACGGCGGCCGAGCCAAAGCAGCCCAGTCGCTGTCGCCAGCGGAGTGAAGACAGCAGCCTTTGGCGGACGAAGTCGTAGACATCGATCGCAGCCGGAAACAGCACGCCTACCGACAGCGACACCGACTCGTCCGCGCCGGCCTGCGTCATGTGCCAGTACCCGCCCGGGATATATAGCCAGTCTCCCGCCTCGAGCTTGCAGCGGGTCAGCGGCATGATCTCCCGCTCGTAGCGCATGTCCTTGGGAAGCGTCTCCACCAGCGGCCAGGGATTGACGGTGTTTTTCCGCAGCGACCACTCTTTGCTGCCGCGAAGCTGGAGGATAAATACTTCTTCGGCGTCATAGTGCCAGCCGAAGCCGCGGTGGTTGGCGGGCGTGCAGTAGAGGTGGATGTCGATGGGGGCGGCAAACGCCTCGAAAAACCCGCCTGCCAGGGTGGCCAGCGACGGATCGTGCCGCTGGGCATGGCGAATGCCAATGGTATAGCCAGCGGCGAGAACGTGGCGGGCTTCGTCAGCCGCCCTTGGACTTTGGCCGCCATATCGCTCGCCGCCGCTGCCGACAACGACGTCGACATCGGGTGCAGTGAGCAATCGGCCGATCACATCCCAGTTGCCCAGTGGCATCAAGTGCGCGCAACCGCCGGCAAGTGAAAACGGCAGCTTGAGGAAGTACTCCTCCATGAAGAGCTGCAAGGGGACTGTGCCGAGGAGCTGGTGGAGGATCATGCGTCAAGGCAGGGCATCCAGGAACGCGTCCAGCTTCCGGTAATACTCGTCCGGCTGCATGCAATTGTGGTCACCGCCGGAGACGCAATAAAACTCCTTGGGACCACTGGCCGCATCGAACAGCTTCCGTCCCAGGTGGATCGGAATCAGCGTATCGCAGTCGCCGTGACTCTGCAAAAGCGGCCCCTGGTAAGCGGCAATCTTGGTCACCGAGTCGTACCGGTTTTTCATGACCCAGTGCACGGGCAGCCAGGGGAATTGCCGTGCGGCCACTTCGGGCAGAGACGAAAAAGTGCTCTCGACGATCAAGCCGCGGGCGCCGTTTTTGGCCGCCAGGTGGACGGCTACGCCGCCGCCGATGGAGCGCCCCATCAGCACGATGTCCTTTAGCGTCAGGCCGGTCCGCTCGGCCAGCCAGGCTTGGGCCGCCTCGCCGTCCTCGAGGATGCCCGGCTCAAAGGGCTGGCCTTCGCTGCGGCCGTAGCCGCGATAATCAAAGGCGAAGATCGAGACGCGCATCTCGTCGCGCATCATCTTGAGGAACTGGTCGTTGTAAGCGATGTGCTCGCCGTTGCCGTGGCAGTAGAGGACGACGGCCCGCGGCTGGGGATGCTCGACGAACCAGCCGTGAAGCATCGTTCCGTCCGCCGAGTGGAAGGAAACATCTTCGTGCGGCAGGTGAGCGGCCACCCAGTCCCCTTCCGGATAGCGGGGGGCTGGGTAGATGAGCGAATTCTCCAGAAACAGCAGCACCAGCAGCACCCCGAGATACGAGAGAGCAGCAATCCGCAGCCCCTTGAAGAGCCACGTCAGGGCGATCGATCCCGGTCTTATCGATCGACTGGCGCTCATATTGCTATCGTACAACAAAAACACCCTGTACTGCGTGGTGGCAGGCACAGGGTGTGTTGGAAAACCGGGGGTTACGATCGACCGGGCACAGGCTTCCGCCAGCGCTAGTTGCCGTTCTTGGCTTCGCCTTTGGCGCCGCCGATGGCAATCGGCCCGAACTTGTACGACGGGTTCGTGTGATCGAAGTCGATGTCCTTGAGCCCCTGATTCAACTGGACATCCACGTACGTGAATTCCTCGAGGATCGGCTGCGCGTCGCCGGGAGTCAGTGGCCATCCATAAGCGATGTACCGCACGGGGACGTTGAGCTCGTCATCGATAAAGACCTGAGCGACCTCAAAGTCATATTGTGGCCGCTGCACGGTGTGCTTGACGGTCAACATCAAGCAGGGGCGCTTGTTGATTTTCGCTCCTTTTTTGAACTCGACGAGCGTTTCCTTGCCGGTCGGGTCAACTTGCTTGTCGCGGGTTCCCTTTTCGACCAGCTTGGCCACGAGGTTTTCGATGCCGATCTCGGTGATCGGATAGAGATTCCCCCGCATGGCCAGCTTGCTGTTGGGATCGAGGGCAGCGGAAACCTTGCCCAGAATCGGCCCGCCTTCGTGGGCGATCAGCTTGCCGTTGTTCTTGGTTTCCACAAAGACGACTTCGCGGCCGGCAATGCTCTTGGGTTTGACAAAGTTGAGGTAGACGCTCAGCGGCACCACGATCTTGTCGCCGTCCAGCTTGCGATTGCGGATCTTGGCGTACATGTACTCGTACTCACCCAAGACCCCATTGATTCGCTCGCGCTTGATCATCGTGCAGGTGTAGTCATCGATATCCTTGCGAATGTGGGCCAAACCTTCCGTGGCGATCCGCAGCGCTGGATCCAGCGGATGCTCGCCGGGCTTTTGCACCAGGTTGTCGGCCCTGGCAATCCGGAACACCGGTTGCTGAACACCCTCCTTGTCCTGGCCAAAGGCAGTGACTGCCAGACAGCTTGCCCCGCTGACGGCCAGGGCGCCCAAAAATTGCCTGCGTGCTCGGTTCGGCATCGACATGTGCGGAAAACTCCTTTTCGCTGCGAAACACACCCTTCGCGGCCGCAATAGCGAGACCAGGCGAGCGTGCGATTCGTCCTTGATTGGCTAGTGGTAGCCCAAAATTGGCGATGTACTGCAATTGTTGGGCCGGGGGAACCTTCGCGCGAGACTCAATACGATCGGTTGAGCTGTAAAATAGGATGTTGCCTACGGTTACAACGACCAGCTCGAAGCGGATTGGCGGCCCAGGCTGCTTCTATCCCTGTTATCGCCTTCGCTTTTTTCCCAGGATTACAATCCTGCTTACAAGCAGCGGCACCACCCCAGCCGCTACAAGGCCCGCAGGCGGGAAACTTGGCGACTATTGTATTCCAACTTGCCGTGGGAGAGGAGGCGGAATGACGACGTTCGGCGGACTTAGCGTGCAAGCGGTGGTGTCAGACATGTTCGCGGAAAATGCCTACGTGGTGCATCTTCCCGCGAGGCGGGATTGTCTGGTCGTCGACCCGGGGCTGAATCCTGAGCGAATCGTCGAGCTGCTCGACGGGCAAGGGCTTGCGGTCGCCGCCATCCTCATCACGCACGGACATGCCGACCACATTGCTGGCAACGCAGCCCTCAAGGAGCGGTTTCCACAAGCGCCACTGGTCATTGGCCGCGTCGATGCCCCCAAACTGGTAGACCCGGAGTTGAACCTGTCTGCGCCGTTTGGATTTTTCGTGACCAGTCCCCCCGCAGATCGGCTGGTGGATGAGGGAGAAACGCTCGATTTTGCGGGGATTCTCCTACACGTTTACGACACGCCGGGCCACAGTGCCGGCCACGTGGTCTTCGTGCATCGCGGGGGAAGCCCCTGGGTCGTATTCGGCGGGGACGTTCTCTTTCATGGGAGCGTGGGCCGGACCGATATCCCCGAGGGAAGTTTTCAGCAACTTCGCGCCTCGATCGAGCAGAAGCTGTTCGTCCTCCCGGAGGAGACGATGGTCCTTCCCGGTCACGGCCAGCCGACGACGATTGGCCGGGAGCGGAAGGTCAATCCGTTCGTCGGTGAGCAGGCCGGCCGCCGTCCCTTGGCCGGAAATTTGTAAATAGTTTCTAAGCAATACGACCAATCGTCAGTAACTCTACTGTGAGAAAATTTCGCTCTCTTTCCAACTCCTGCTCGTGACTTTGTACAATGGTCTTTACTGCTGGCCGAACTCCTTTTTCACAAGAACTTGGGACAGCATCTGCCGCTAGCACGCAAGATGATGGGAATCGCTTGGCGCGTGCGATTGCGCCCTTACATTTCCTCCATCTTGCCGCGGTGATGCGCCACTGAGCAAGGTGTAAGAGATTCGCAACTGGTTTCGATATGGAGATCGCTTCGGCGCAGGTTCAAGACGAACGACGCGCTGGACACCTTTGGGCCGGCCGATCACCGGCGGCACTCATCAGGGACGATTGCGACACGGCTTTCCCTTTCCCGCAACGTGTCGCGGGTCTCTGGCAGAATGCCCCTCGTGGCCGCTGGCCCCAGTTGGCCCGCCTTCTTTCGCCCCTCGGCGCTGGACCTTTTCTGGCAGGATCGCCAGGTTTATTTCCAGGACGGATTGCCTCATCTTACAAAGGGACTCCCACATGTCGCACAAGCCGATCATTGGTCTCAACGCCGACTACCGACCCACGCGCAAGGAAGGGCCGGCACTCTCTTACGTGCCCGCCGGGTACTTTCGCTGCATCGAGCGGGCGGGAGGGATTCCTCTCATCATGCCCCCGCTGGAAAGCGAGGACGACGTGAATCGACTTCTGGACTCAATGCAAGGGTTCGTGCTTGTCGGCGGCGGGGACCTCGATCCGCGCCGTGACGGCTATCAGCTTCATTCCAGCATTCGTCCCATGGACCCGCGCCGCGAGGATTTCGACCGCATGCTCGTGCGCCTGATTGCCGAACGGCGAATGCCGGTGATGGCGATCGGCGTCGGCATGCAGCTCCTCAACGCGACGCTCGGCGGCAACCTCTACCTGCACGTGCCGGAGGACCTGCCGGAAGCGATCCCGCACCGCGATCCACAGGACCCCGAACATCGCCATGGCCTGAACATCGTGTTCGGCACGCTGATGGAACGCGTCTACGGCGACGGTGAAATCCGCGTCAACTCGATGCACCATATGGCCATCGATGAAGTCGCCGAAGGCTTCATGGTTACTGCCCGCTGCCCGGACGGCGTCATCGAAGCGATCGAAAGCACGCAGGACGACTGGTTCGCCATCGGCACGCAGTTCCATCCCGAAGCGGAATCGGCCTCGGCACTCGACTTCCGCATCTTCGAGGAGTTCGTCGAGGGCGTCGTCAAGCAGAAGCGAGCAATGCGGCTCGTGGCGTAACTCAAAGCTGCATCTAGCCGGAGGACAACGTCCTCCGGAGTGTGGCGTCGATTCCGGAGGACGTTGTCCTCCGGCTAATCCCCGATCACGGCGTAATCTTCGTCCCCAGCACCGCCAAGAACTGGCGCATCCACTCCGGGTGCGCCGGCCAGGCGGGGGCCGTGACCAGATTGCCGTCGGTGTGAGCGTTCTCAAAAGTCGCGCTGGCTGGCACGAACTCGCCGCCGGCCAGCTCGACTTCAGCCGCACACGCTGGGTAGGCGCTGCATGAGCGCCCCTTGAGAACGCCGGCGGCCGCCAGAAGCTGAGCACCGTGACAAATGGCGGCAATTGGCTTGTTCGCTTCCGAAAAGTGACGCACGATCGCCAGCACCCGCTTGTCCATCCGCAGGTATTCGGGAGCTCTGCCGCCGGGAATGACGAGGGCGTCATAAATCTTGGCATCGAGCCCGTCGAAGGCCGCGTTGATCCGGAAATTGTGCCCGCGCTTCTCGCTGTAAGTCTGTTCGCCCTCGAAGTCATGAATCGCGGTGGCGACCGTTTCGCCAGCCTTCTTTCCCGGACAAACAGCATGCACTTCGTGCCCGACCATCAGCAGCATCTGATACGGGACCATGACCTCGTAGTCTTCCACGTAATCGCCGACGAGCATCAGGATTTTTTTCTTGGGCATGGAATGAAAGCCAAGGCAAGAGTGGTGAGGCAGTCAACAATCGCGTACCAGGTTCTCCCATCCGGGGCCGAAGGCCCTCAACTCGAAAGCCCAGGGCAAAGCCCTGGGAAACAGGATATCGCATTTCCACACCAAGGCCCAACGGGCCGCGACCGGAGCGCTAGTCCCACACATAGCGCTCGTCGTATTCAACCCCGTGACGCTCGAGAAGCAACCGGAATTCCTCCTGGTACGACCGCTTACGATGGTGCTCCTCCTGGTTGGCGACGTAGTGTTTGACGTCCGGAGCGTTGGAATGGCTTACGGAAAAAACGCCGTAGCCGTTTTGCCAATGGAATTTTGTCAAGTTTGACCCTTCCTCCTTGATCCTGACTGAGGAACTCGTTTTGATCTCCTCCACAAGCTTGGCGATCGAAATTGTACGGTGGAGTGAGCAGAGGATATGGACGTGGTCTTCGACGACACCCACTTGAAGCGAAGGACATTTGAGGTTCTGTAGCGTTCCAATCAAATAGCCGGTCAGGACGTCTCGCACTTCCTTGCGGCGCAAGAACTGTTCGCGGTTCTTGGTGCTGAAGCGGCTGCGGCCCGTTGGGCCTTAAATGATGGTAATTGGGGGCTCGATTTCCCAGGGCTGCGCCCTGGGCTGTCGAGTGCAGCCCCTTCGGGGCCGAAATCAGTGTCGGCAAACTACCCAGTCAATCGGCGGCAGGCAACTGACTTTTTGCCTGTGTTCGGGCCGAGACCACCGAATATGATCGTCCAGGCGAAGCCGGCTATGGGAACGAGGTCTGCGCGCGAAGGAGTCGCGGCCTACAAGTGGACCGCAATAAATCGCTGCTGTTCGCCGGCCGCGGGCTGCTCTGGCGGTTCGACCCAGGGGATGGGCAGCCCCGCTGCCAGGTGCCGCGCGATCGTCGCCTTGAATGCTGACACGACCTGCGACAGCGCCTCCCGCTCGGAATGGCCGGCAGCCTCGAGCCCGGCCACGGTCGCACAGCGGGCGCGGACCAACCCCTGCTCGTCCCGTGGCGAGACGATGACGACGCAGTTATAGACGGGCACGTCGGGGGATTTCATTTTTGACAGCGGATCGCTGACAGGCTCGCCGGAACGTTGCTGGCTCATGGAATACTCGACGGCTTTGCGGCTGATTTCCTGGTCGTATGGGACGCCCTGCTGCGACCGCCGGGCAGATAGGGATCAATCTTCTCCATAATAAGGAATGTTCCGGCAGCGCACGTTCCGGTGATGTATCCCATGAAGGCACCGAATAGTGCGCCGCCAATGATGGTGCAAAACAGCGCTTCCACCGGTGCTCCCTCATACAATGCGGCGGCACTCATAAACATGGGCCAGAGCACCGCCCCGACAGCAACCGACGCCAGACGCGGAACATTGCCCCAGACCATCTGCCCAATGCAGATCGCCAGCGCCATCGTGCCCAAAAACAAGAATGCGACCGGGGGCGCCTCCAGGAATCGCAAGAATCCAAACAGGAGCGCCATCCCAGTCATCAGGGCCAGGATTCCCGATACGCCGAAGCGACTGGGGACGACATAAGGCTTGGTCGGCAATGCAGCAGCCGAATACCACTGTGGCGCCAGCGCTGGACCAACGAGAGGCTGCTGTGCCGGGTCGAGTGGAGAAAGCACCCGCACAGGCGGATCTTCCAGCACAATTGCCTCCAGCGGCCCGTCAACATTGGCGCCAGCGGCGGGAGGAATCGCTTGCGGAACGTCGTCCATATCTCCTATTGTCCCGCGGCACGTCTCACGAAAGCAAGTTGGCATCCAGTTTGGCGCCGACGGATAAGCTGGAGAATCTGCGTCACTGCTGACGATAGAGAAATTTGTGAGGTCGGTCCGTCTTCATCGGGCGGATCGCTCCGCAGCAGGATGTGCGCCACATGGAAGCCGCAGGGCCGGATGGATTCGCGGAGCCGCAAGGATCGCGTCGGCAGATGTAGTTCCTCGCGAAGAAACGGCTGGCCATGAAGGTTCCCGCTCCGCACTTTCTCCTCTATTCCCAGGCTCGGCACGACTCCCTCAGCGGAGAACGAGGGCAGTGGCGCTTCGTCCTCGAGTCGTCCGACGGCGCGGCGCGGCTGGAAGCGGCCGACGAAGAGCCCGCCACCGGCCAGCGGCTGGAACTACTGGCCATCGTCCGCGGTTTGGAAGCCCTCGATCAGCCCTCCCGCGTGACGCTCGTCACCGGCAGTCGGTATGTCAGCCGCGGCATTCGCTTCGGCCTGGCTCAATGGCGGGAGGATGGCTGGCAGTGGGAGCGTTACGGCGAGATGATCCCGATCAAGGACGACGATTTGTGGCGGCGCGTCGATCACGCCCTGCAATTCCACCTGGTGGAATGCCGAGTGCCGCGACTGGACGACAGTGACGATTTGCGTGCGCCGAGCTTGCGAATCGCTCGGCCGCCGGTGATTGACGAGCCGTCGGAAGTCGAAGAAGACGTTCCCATCGTGCGTCCGCGGCGTCATCGGGGCAAGCTGCTTCGCTTCGACAAGAACCAGCCGCCCCAGCCACCCAGGCGAGCACACAGGTCCCAGTCTTGGCTGCCGCGAATTTGGGAATGGCTCCGGGACCTGTGGCAACGGTTCGTCTCCGCTCGACGCCGCTAGTCCAACCACGTGGGGCGACGAGTGCTACGCCGTCCCCCGCTAACGGCGGTATTAACCTCCTTGCTTGTCCGCCCCTTCCCCAGCTACCCCATCCTGAGTTATCACCCGAGTATGCTAGGAGCCAGTGACGTGAGGACGAGCGTCTCGCTCAGCGGAATGAGTGCCCTCTTGGAAGGAAGCCTGTCCAATCCCGGCGACGTGCTGGGTCCACGGGAGATCGATGACAATGGCCGTCGGGCGCTGGCAGTGCGGGCTTTTTTGCCGGACAGCAGGCAGGCCTGGCTCGTGGATCCGTCGCGCCAGTCGAGCCGCCCCATGCGGCGAATCCACCCGGCAGGACTCTATGAGGCAATTTGCCCGCTGGGAGAAGGCACGCACCGCCGGCCGTACCAGTTGCGCTTCGCCGACGAACATGGCGCCATGAACACCACCCACGACCCGTACTACTTCGAGCCGTACCTGACCGACTTTGACCTGCACCTGTTCGGCGAAGGCACGCTGCTGCGCTGCTACGAGAAGTTTGGCGCGCAGGTCCGCGAGATCGACGGCGTGACCGGAATCAATTTCGCCGTCTGGGCCCCCAACGCCCAGAGCGTGAGCATCGTCGGCGATTTCAACAAGTGGGACGGCCGCCGTCACCCGCTGCGCCATCATCCCAGCGGCGGCGTTTGGGAGCTGTTCATCCCCGGCATGCAGCCCGGAGAGAAATACAAATTCCGCATCAAAACCCGCTGGGGCGAAGTCGTCGATAAGACCGATCCTTACGGTTTTGCCGCCGAGCTGCCCCCCTGTACGGCATCGATCGTCACCGACTTGTCGCGCTTCCGCTGGCACGACGGCGACTGGATGCACCGCCGGGCGCGCTCCAACCCGCTGGCGCAGCCGCTATCGTTCTACGAAGTCCATCTCGGCTCCTGGCGGCGCGATCACCGCCGGCATCACGGCTGGCTCAACTACCGCGACCTGGCTCACCAGCTTGTCGCCTATTGCAAGGAGATGGGTTACACGCACCTGGAGCTGCTCCCCATCAGCGAGCACCCGTTCACCGGCAGTTGGGGTTATCAAACGGTCGGCTATTTCTCGGTCACCAGCCGCTACGGCAGTCCGGAAGACTTTGCCTACTTCGTCGATCATTGCCATCAGAACAACATTGGCGTGATCATCGACTGGGTTCCGGCCCACTTCCCCAAGGATGGCCACGGCCTGCGGCGGTTCGACGGCACCGCGCTGTACGAGCATGAAGACCCCCGCAAAGGCGAGCATCCTGACTGGGGGACGATGATCTTCAACTATGGCCGCAACGAGGTCCGCAATTTCCTGCTGTCCAACGCCCTGTTCTGGCTCGACAAATACCACATCGACGGATTGCGGGTCGATGCCGTCGCTTCGATGCTGTACCTCGATTACAGCCGTAAGGAAGGGGAGTGGGTCCCCAACCAGTACGGCGGCCGCGAGAACATCGACGCCATTTGGCTGCTGCGCGAGTTTAACCACCAGGCCCACGTCAACCACCCCGGCATTCTGACGATTGCCGAGGAATCGACCGCCTGGGGGGGAGTTTCGCGCCCGCCGGATACTGGCGGCCTGGGGTTTTCGATCAAGTGGAACATGGGCTGGATGAACGACACGCTGCGGTACATGCGGCACGAGCCGATCCACCGGCAGTTCCATCACGACGAGCTGACGTTCAGCCTAATCTATGCCTTCACGGAGAATTTCTGTTTGCCGCTGTCGCATGACGAGGTGGTGCACGGCAAGCGGGCCCTTTTGGATCAAATGCCGGGCGACCTGTGGCAGAAGTTTGCCAACTTGCGGCTCCTCTACTCCTACATGTGGACCCATCCGGGCAAGAAACTGCTCTTCATGGGCAGCGAATTCGGCCAGTGGCACGAGTGGAACAGCGACAGCGAATTGCAGTGGGACCTCCTGCAGTGGGACACGCATCAAGGGGTGAAGAAGTTGGTTGCGGATCTGAATGCCTTGCTGAAGCGCGAGCCCGCACTGCACCAGGTCGATTTCGAGTACACCGGCTTTGAGTGGATCGACTGCCACAACCGGGCCGACAGCATCCTGTCGTACATCCGCAAGGCCAAGGACCCCAATGACTTCCTGGTCGTGTGCAACAACTTCACGCCGGTGGTCAGGGAGGGATATGTCTGCGGCGTGCCCAAGCTCGGTTGGTACCAGGAAGTTTTCAACAGCGATTCGCAATACTACGGCGGCTCGAATGCCGGCAATTTTCCCGGCGTGATGGCGAATGAGCCGGGCTGGCACATGCGGCCGGCGAAGATCAAGGTCAAGCTGCCGCCGCTGGCCACGGTGGTGTTCAAGCCGTCCTGAGCAAAAATCGTTCCATGCCAAGCGAGTTGGCTAACGTTTGCTGCGAGCGAAAGCCTTTGCCGGCCGATCAGCGGCGGCGACTGATCAGATTGCTCAAGGCCGGCGCCCACGTCGATGCGACCGACAAAAACGGCGTCACTGCACCGCACCATGCGGTGCGGTTTCGCAGCCCGGCGGCGGTGCAAACTCTGATCGAATATGGGGCCAACGTCAATCAAGCCTGCCGCCGATCCGGCTCGACGCCGCTCCACCGCGCCGTGACGCAGACAGGAGCGCCAGGCACTTCTGGCCGTAGTCAGGCCGCCAGGGAAATCATCGAGCTATTGCTGGCTGCCGGCGCCGATCCGACCCTCACCAACAAGATGGGAAAGTCGCCGGCCGATTATGTCAAAGACGCTGCGATCCGGACGATGCTCAGGTTGAAAACATCCCGCCGGACAAAAAAGTAGCCCCGGTCTCTGTGCCAGGAATCAGGGTCGTTCTTGTTCTGCTGATAAAAATCGATGAATCGACCTTCGCCCGAACTCGTTGCTTGCATGCTCCAGGCGCATCAGGAGTTCACGCGCAAATTCACAACGGCCGACCGTCTGGCTGAATTGGCTGACACAGGTCCTGCGGACATACGGCGAATTGTACTCGCCATCGCGGAATCGGCACGTGACGAGGCCCTGGCCAGCGCAGAACTTTGTCCCAGCGACAGCGAGCGGCACTGGATCACTGAAAGAGTGATTGACGAGGCCTTCGGCATGGGGCCGCTAGAGCCGCTGCTCCGCCACCCTGACGGCGATGCCATTGTGATCCTTGGTCCGCGCGACGTCTGCCTGGAGCGCGACGGAGCACTGTGCGAAACCGAGGTCGTCTTTGCCGACCAGCAACTTTGCCGACCAGCAACATATCCAGCGGGTCTTCGAGCGGCGGCCTGAAATCCAATAGTATCTGGAGCACGCACCCGATGGAGGCAGCCCTTCGTGGCGGATTGATCTCCACAGACTGCGCCAGCGGGCCACAGAAGTCGAAAGCTCCCAGGCGTCCACCACGGCGCTGTCCCCCAAGCGGCCAACGTCCTAATCCTGGCGGCACTGCTTGAGAATCGGCGCAACTTGCATGTTGTGAATGCCTTGCGGCGGCGCACCCACCCTTGGGAATTCGTCAATCGTCGGCCCACGAATTGCACGGAAAGTGCTAGCACCTGGTGCTAGCAACTGCACAGGCCGGAGGACGAATCATGGCAGCGCATGCGGCGTGGAAGGGCTATCTCAAGCTAAGTCTGGTCTCCGTCCCGGTGCGGGCATATTCCGCCACCAACGCGGCCGCCGCGATCCGGCTCAACCAGCTTCACGAGGCGTGCCACAGCCGCATCAAGTACCAGAAGACCTGCCCTATCCACGGCGAAGTAGCGAAAGAAGAGATTGTCTTGGGCTACGAGTATGCGAAGGGGCAGTATGTTGAAATCGATCCGGCGGAGATCAAAGCACTCCGCACGACGTCCGAAGATGCCATCTCGGTAGATGCCATTGTGCACGCGGACGCCATCGACCCGCTGCACTTCACGGAGAAAAGCTATTACCTGCTGCCGGACGGCAACGTCGCGCAAAAGCCGTACGCCCTCATCCAGCGCTGCCTGGCCGACGATGATTTGCAGGCCGTGGCGCGGGTCGTGCTCTTCGGGCGAGACGAGCTGGTGGTCGTGCGGCCGATCGACGGACTCTTGACCACGACGGCACTCAAGTACGAAGCCGAGATCAGGCAAACGTCAATGTTCAGCAGCGAACTGGAGCCGACACCCCACCTGGCGGCCGAAGAAGTTTCACTCACAAAAACGCTCCTGAAATCGTTTTTGCGACGAGAATTCTCGCTGGCCGCTTACAAGGACGAGTACATCGAAAAGCTGACCAGTCTGATCGAAGCCAAGGTCGAGGGGAAAAAACTGGTGTCGCCGCCCCCAACGGAGGAGCCGCGCGTCATCAACCTCGTCGACGCTTTGAAAAAGAGCCTGGCCCGCGCCGGCACCCGAGGCGGACCCGCCGAGAGGACGCCTGCACCGCGAAGAACACCGGGGAAAGTCCGCAAGTCAAAATCGGCCGCGCGAGCCCGACGTCAAACAGGTTAGGTCGCAGGGTACTGGCCGATCAATCGATCGGGAAATCGAACGTCGGGGGGTTCGCATAGCGCCGCATCTTGATGACCAACTGCCCGCCGGCGCCAGGAGCCAGTTCGATAAGGACAGCCGAATTGCCAACGGCCGTTTCTCTGGAGGCGGCGCCGATGCTCACGATCTCGTGCTCGGCATAGGCCCCCGCCTGCACGACCACTCGCCGCGACTGAAGCTGGTTGACGTTCACCAGCGTCACGACCGTTTCCTCGGCGGTCATCCGTGTGATCAGCGCCGCCACATCTTCGGGCAGTCCAGCGCGGCGGCGCGCTGGATCGAAGTAGCGCAGGCGCGCGGCCAGCACATTGCCGCTTTTGCCGGGCGAAATGGCCCCCATGGCCAGCGCCAGCAGCGAGTCGACGCTGGCCGGATTGTATGGCAGCGGATCATCGGACAAGCGAGTGTCTGGAGTTGTGGGATCCTTTCCCATCGCCAGCACCTTGGCTCGCACCTGCGACAGATCCCGGCGGAGCGCTGACTCGGGAAAGTCGGCATTGCCGCCGCGGAGAAAGTCGAGCCATCCATTCGCTCGCACGCGCTTCAGATCATCTTCCTTAAGTGACAGGCAGTACAGCTCCAGCGCATGCTCCGCATACGGCTCGCTCGTCCAGCCGTACCACCCTTCGTCCCCATGCATCCGCGGATACATCGGCTGGCCGTCGTGCTGTTGGCTGTTTGCATTGACGGCATCCATCTGCTTTCGCCACACGTCCAGGTACCGATCATTCCCAGTGAGCAGGTAGGCGTTCATGAAACCGAAAAAGCCGGCGCTCGTGCGATTGCGATTGACGGATTTTCCGTCCTGCGGCTGCTCAACGGTGAAGCCCCAGCCGTAGACGCCGCCGTACCACTTTCCGCCGGCACTGCTGCCGATTTTGCCATCCAGGCCGACGTTGGACGGGAGAATGTTGCCGTTGGCTGCCGCGCGATTGGCCCACGCATCGACATACTCCAGCAGCCACTGTTTGTACTTGGGCTCGTGCGTCAGGGCGAAGGCGTTGAAGGCCAGCGAAGTGGCCTGAAGGTTCTGTGGATGGTCGCCGACGATGTCGTTATAGTCCTTGAAGTGGGCCAGCATCTCCTGGTAGTTCCGCTCGCCGTGCCTGGGCAGAAAGCGGTTCTCGACGTCGATCGGGTCTCCGGCCCAGTCGAGTGCTGTCGCCTTTCGCAGCAGCGGGCCGCGGCTGCCGTTGAACATACTGCGGATGATTTTGTGCTCGGGGTCGTAGTTGGGTGCACCCGGATCTTCGTTCAGATAGAAGCCGGCGTAACGCTTGACGCGCTTTTGATAGTCGGCGTCCTGCGGGTTATTAAGCCCCATCAGGTTGAAGACGACCATCCCTTCTCCGTTGTGAAGCCAGTCGAACATCACCGGAAACTCTTTGTAGTACATGCCGTCGCGTGCAAATGGCACGTCCGTGGTCTTGGCGGCGGTGAATTGCCGCAAGTGCCCCTCCCAGGCCTTTTCATACAGTTCCTGCACTTCCGCCGGAGCACCGAGCGCGGCCAAGAGTGGCCAATCCAGGCAGTTTTCGATGGCGTCGTCCGGACCGTCATCGCCACCCCATCGCTCGACGCACTCGAGGTAGCCGCGGTCGTCGAAGTACTTTTCGTAGAACTCGCGGCAGGCGGCCGCATTGGCGTCCAGAAGTTGTCGCTCCAGCAGCGCCCATGTTGGCGGGGACATGGGTGTGTCGATAATGACTCGCGGTTCGGCGGAGCTTGTTGAGACGGGAAGGGAGCAAATAACGATTGCCGCCGCAGTGGCGACGAGAGCATGACGTTTCACGGAGTCGTCTCCCAATTGCGCTGGATCATAGATGGCTGCCGTCTGGAATTGGTAATTGCCAACTTGCAATTGCTGGGATCGTGCGCCGACGGACTCCGCGCGAGGTTTGCCACCGCAATTGGTTTGCAGCGACGCCTCAGAATAATTCCCGGCTCCACCCAGGCTCAACCAGCCGCATCGTCGCGGCATCGTCCCGCTGCCGCATGCCGCATTTGAGATACGTTTCGTGAGCTTTGGCGAGCTTGTCGCGATCGATCTCGACGCCGACGCCCGGTTGCTTTGGGATTTGCATTTTCCCGCTGGTTATCGGCAAGTTACCGCCCTGGATGACGTCGGCCCCCGAGACGAGCCACGGGTAATGCGTGTCGCTGGCAACCGTCAGCTCCGGCACGACCGCCGCGACGTGAATCATCGCGGCCATCGTGATGCCGGCGTGGTTGTTGCTGTGCTGGCTGACCACCCAGCCGAGCGGACCGGACATCGTCCCCAGTGTCTGGCAGGCGGTGATGCCGCCCCACCCGTGATGGTCGCAGAGGACAACGTCGATCGGCCTGGTCTCGACCGCCCGCGGAATGTGGCTGAATGCGGTCACGCAGGAGTTCGTGCTCATCCTGAGCCCCGTCTTGGCCCGTACGTCGGCCATCGCCTCCTGGCCATCGACGGGATCTTCGTAGTACTCCAGCGGCAGGTCCTTCAGCTTTTGGCCGATCCGCAGGGCGGTGGCGACGGTCCAGCGGCCGTTGGGATCGATCCGCACGCGATGCTTGCCATCAAACTTAGCGCTGATGGCCCGCAGGGCTTCGAGCTCCACGTCCGGCGGCAGCACGCCCGCCTTGAGTTTGTGGACGCGATAGCCAAATCGTTGGTGAAACTCCCAGGCCAGGTTGGCCATCGCTTCTGGGGTGCGCACCTCTCCCAGTTGATCGATCGCTTTGTCCCCTTGGCCGCGGCCATCGACGATGCGCGGATCGGCCAAAAGCTTGGGATGATCGGCCGCATAGCGAAAGAAGAGGTACGCCGCAAACTCAATTTCGTCACGCACCGGGCCGCCGAGCAAGTCGCACAAACGCAGCCCGGTCGCGCGGCCGACGGCGTCCAGGCACGCCAGCTCGACGCCGGCGTAGACGCTCCTGCCGATCTCCAGGACCGGCGCTGCAAACCGGCGATACGCCAGGGCGCTTTGACCGACAATGTGGTCGCGTGCTTTGACAAGTCCGTCTGTCACGCGCTGGCCGCCGTGAGTTTCGCCGATGCCGACGATGCCCCCGTCGGTCTGGATTTCCACAATATTGCGAAGGAAGTAAGGACCGTGGCAGCCGGACGCCGCCAGAAGGGGCGGATCGGGAAGTGCGATGGGCGTGATCGTGACGGCCTTGATCTTGAGCCCCGTGGCCAGCTCGCTGGCCATCTTGGGTCTCGATTCTTGGGCTGTCGCGGCCTGAGAGCAGGAACCAGCCAGGGCGCATGTCCCCAGCTCCAATAGCGCGCGTCGATTGAGTTGCATGAGAACCTCGGCTTGATTCGGCGGAGTCCATCATAGTCGGCAGGCGAGGGCAAAAGGCACCTCCACATTCCGCACCGGCTCCGTCTCCGGTATTCTGACCAGTCGCGG
>DASRJP010000038.1:0-5265 GCA_035649415.1 Pirellulaceae bacterium
AAATCCGCGGGCTACTCCTGCGTCGAGCTGATGTGCTGGCCGCCGAGCAAGGCGGAGCGGCGGTATGCCGGCGTGACCCACGTCAACGTGGTCGATCTGTCGCCGGGCAAGGCGGCCGAAGTGAAGGGAATCATGGACGACGTCGGTGTGGCGATCAGCGGCCTGGGGTACTACCCAAATCCGCTCTGCCCGGATCCGGCCGAAGGGCAAAAGTACATCGACCACATCCAGAAGGTGATCAGTGCCGCCGCCATTCTCGGCGTGACACGGGTCAACTCGTTCGTTGGTCGCGACTGGACGAAATCGGTCGATGACAACTGGCCGCGGTTCCTCGACGTCTGGAAGCCGCTGGTCAAATTCGCCGAGGAAGCGGGCGTGAAGATCGGCATCGAAAACTGCCCGATGTTGTTTTCCAAGGACGAATGGCCCGGTGGCAAAAACCTGGCCATCAGCCCGGCCATCTGGCGGCGAATGTTCGCCGACATTCCTAGTCCCAGCTTCGGCCTGAACTATGACCCGTCCCACATGATCTGGCAGCACATGGACTATGTGCAGCCAATCCGCGAATTTGCCGACCGGCTGCATCACGTCCACGCCAAGGACGTCCGCATCGACCACGTCAGGCTCAATGACGTCGGCATTCTGGCCCACCCGAACCTGTACCACACACCAAAGCTCCCCGGCCTGGGCGACGTGAATTGGGGGCAGTTCTTCTCCGCCCTCACCGACGTCGGCTACCGCGGGCCGGTCTGCGTCGAGGTGGAAGATCGGGCGTATGAAAAATCGCTCGAGGATCGCAAGACGAGCCTCGTGCAGAGTGCCGTCCACCTGCGGCAGTTCATCCCGGCTCAACCGGCTGCGAACACGCAGGACAAAAAAGAAGGCAAGGCATGAATCAATTGTTGACCCTTGGCGAAGTATTGACCAACGACGCAATTCCATTTGATCATCACCTGTGCTTGCCAGAAGGCGTTGACTGGAATGGCGACACTCGTTGCGCCATTGTCGAGTCGGACGAACTCAGCGGCCCCGAGGAGCATCCTCTCGCTGTGGCTCACAAGCTGATATGCACGATCGGCACCAACGAGGTTCAGGACATCATTTTCAATGCCAAGGCACAGCTACCCGAGGCGAGCGCGGACAAGCTGTTGGAAGCATTCTGTTTCTATTTCGACAATGACGCATTCATCGAATTTGAAAACCAGGAGTAGCATCCGAACGCAATGAGTCTCAGCTACGCCGACTTGGCCAAGATGATCGACCACTCGCTGCTCAATCCGTCGCTGACAGCGGCGGATTTGAATGTGGGTTGCCAGCTCGCCCTCGCCTACGACGTGGCCAGCGTCTGCATCCTGCCGTATTACCTCCAGAGATGTGCCAAAATCCTCCGCGGCAGCAGCGTGAAGGCCAGTACGACCATCGGCTTTCCGCACGGGGGGCACACCACAGCCATCAAGCTGGCCGAAGCAAAACAGGCACTGGCTGACGGCGGCCAGGAGCTCGACATGGTCGTCAACATCAGTGCCGTCCTGTCTGGCGATTGGGACTATGTGCGGCGTGACATCAAGGCCGTCGTCGATGCGGCCCACACCGCGGGGCAGAAAGTAAAAGTCATCTTCGAGAACTGTTACCTCAAAGACGAGCACAAAATCCGCCTCTGCGAAATCTGCGGCGAGTTGAATGCCGACTGGGTCAAGACCAGCACCGGCTACGGCACATCCGGGGCCACGCTCGAGGACCTGGCCCTGATGCGGAAGCATTCGCCCCCGCACGTCCAGGTCAAAGCAGCCGGCGGCATTCGCGATATCGACATGCTGCTTAAAGTCCGCCAGATCGGCGTCACCCGCTGCGGCGCCAGCCGGACCAACGAGATGCTGGACGAGTGGCGGCGGCGGTTGAACCTCCCGCCGATTACTGTTGCCGACGGGCCGGGTCAGGGGTATTAGCCGATGCGCGTGGATTTAGCTCCCCTTTTGCGGGGCCAGCAGCCTGGCCACCAGCTCCGCCCGCGTGTGGACGCCAAAGTGCTTGAAAATCGCCTTCAGGTGCGTGTGCACCGTGTGCCAGCTTCGCCCAAGTGTGTGGGCGATTGCCGCCTCGTCCGCTCCGCGCAGCGCCAGCGCCAGCACTTCCCGCTGGGCCGGCGTCAGGCCGCCGATTTCGAGCGTCGGGCTCGCCAGCCCCCCGACGGCGAACGTGCTTTCGCTGTCCACCGATTGGACCGGCATCATCGCCGTGGCGCTGAGCATGCATACCACCGAGCCAAACCGGAGCGTGCTTCCCTGTTCGGCCGTCGTCGGCCCGGCCGGCTCTTCATTCACAAAGGTCCCGTTCCGACTGCCAAGATCTTCCACGACGACCGATCTGGCCGTGCAGACGAGCCGCGCATGCTGCTTGGAGACCGTAAGATCCCTGATGACAATCTGGGCCTTTCGCGACCGACCGACCACGAATTTGCCCGGGTCGAGGCGGAAGGGAAGATTTCCGGGAATGGTCCCCGTACTGACCAGCCACATGCTAGCGCTTTCCTGGAATCACAAGTGCGGCCGCCCCCACTGAGATAGTCGTATTCCGCGGCTGGGACCGGACAGGAGCTGAAAAATGCCCCGCCGGTCCTGGATTGCCGGAGAATCAGACCCGCTAGAATGGAGGGGCCGCTGCGGGGCCGCCATCGGGAGCGTTTGCCATGCTGCCAATCCGGACGATTTCCCAGTGGATGGCGGAGGGCAACATCGATCTCGACCGCCTGGTCGAGTTGTCGGCACTCGACAAGGGGCTGGTCACGGCGATCGTCCAGGGCCGCTATACTCCCAGCCCGCAGCAGCGGCAGCAACTCGCCGCGGCACTGGGGGTCGATCCCGAGCAGGTTGCCTGGGGGCACGTGAACCCGGTCGAGCACATGTACGGTCACGGCCCACAGTTTGGCCGCAGCCCGTAATCAAGACAGAATGGTATCAAGGCCATGGCAGACCTACCTCGGAACGTCGATCGGCTGTGCATCGAGCGCGGAATCGACGTGCGACAGCTTGCTGAGCGGGCTGGTCTGGACGAGCAGCGCGTGACGGCCATCGTGCTGGGCCGCTGGACGCCGAGCCCGCAGGAGCGCGATGCCATTGCCGCGGTCTTCGGCCTGACGCGGGAGCAAATCGCCTGGGGGCACAAGACGCCGATCCAGCACATCTACGGCCAGGGGCCGGCGTGACGCAGCGGCCAGCGTCAAGGATCGCCCACGACGGTCGCCCACTTGCGCACGTACCACCGCGTGACCAGGCCGTGGGCCACATAGGGATCGGCTTTGGCGAACGCTTCGGCGGCAGCCGGGGAGTCCCCGCGGAACAGGAGCACGGCGCCGTCCACCGGATCGTCGAGCGCCCCGCCGAGAACCAGTTCGCCGCGGGCATTAGCGGCGCGAGCCAGCGCCAGATGTGCTTCCCTTAGCGGCGCGCGGTGCTCCACGTAGTCAGGCACGACTTCGTAGAACAGCAAGTAATGCACGGCGGTTACGTCAGCTTCGGCAGCGGGCCGTCGCCACAGAAGTCGGGATTGCCGAAGCGGTCGATGCGATGGCCGAAGCCGTGAGCCAGCGACAAGAGCAACCGGTTGTGGGGGACTTTGTCATACTTAAGCGAGCGGCCCATCTTGAAGTCCAGCCCGCCGCCAACCAGCACGAACGGGATATTGTCGAGCGTGTGGGAATTTCCTTTGCCCAGCTCGTTGGTCCAGACCAGCAGCGTGTTGTCGAGCAGGCTGCCGCCGCCCCCCGGCTCGGGCGTTTCCGCCAGCCGCTTGGCCAGGTAGGCGAGCTGCTCGCAGTACCACTTGTTGATCTTGATCAGCTTCTCTTGCGACTCGGTCTTGCTGTCCTCGTGATGTGACAGCTCGTGGTGCCCTTCGTCGATGTTCAGCCAGCGCATCTTCGCCCCGCCGACCGAGTTGGTGATCTGGTAGGTCGCGATGCGCGAAAAGTCGGCCGCGAAGCTGCCGACCAATAACTCGATCTGCATCTTGCTGATCTGCGGCATGTTGTCGTTCTCTTCCTTGATCCCCTGCTCGATCTCGGGGACCGCGTGGCCGACCGGATCGGGCGTCGCTTTCAATTCCTGCTCGATCCCGCGGACCAGCTCCTGATGCTCCTTGAGAAGCTGCCGATCCTCGGCACTCACCAGCGGCTCGACCTTTTGAAAGTCTTCCTGGAGTTCGTCGAGAATGCTCTTGAGGCTCTCCTGGTCCTTGAGCCGCCCATAGAGTTTCGAAAACATCTGGTACGGGTTGTCGATTGGCGCGACGGGGCGGTTGGGGCCGGTATAAACCATTCGCGTCCAGGTGTCGGCCCGCTCGGGGACCATCACGCCGAATTCCAGCGAGCCGAACCGCGTGTGCGTCTCTGGTTTGCTCTGGAGGAAGCTCTTGATCTCCTGATCGATCGATACGCCCCTGGCCCAGCCGGCCGGCGTGTCCGAGCCGCCTTGAATGTTGCCGGGAAACAGCTCGATGCCGGTCAGCAGGCAGCCGATGCCCCGCATGTGGTTGTCGCCGTCGCCGCGAACTTTGTCGCAGACGCCGTGCAGCGTGAGCGTGCGATTTTTGAACGGCTCCAGTGGCGAGAGGATTTCCTTGAGCTGCGAAAGCTCACCTTCCTCATCGGGCCAGAACGACTTGGGGACGATGCCGTTGGGGCTGAACACGACGACCAGCCGCTGCTTGCGCGCCTGCTGATTGGCAAAGCCGAGGCTCGGCAGGTTGAGCAGGAACGGCAGTGCCGCCGCGGAAATGCCGAGATCGCGGAGGAATTGGCGTCGTGAGCGGGTCATGGTGTGTCTCCAGTTGGACGGGCTTCCCAGCCCGTCCACGGCTCTAGACGGGCTGGGAAGCCCGTCCTACTTGTCTTCTCGCAATGCCGAGCTGGCAATGATTTCCACCGCCAGCTTTCGGATATGGAACTGGTTTTGTGCAAACGATTGTCGCAGATCGGTCAGCTTCTGGCTACCGAAAGCACGCACCGGCTGCTTGACCAGGTGATGGAACATCTGCTGGACGAACGCCGCGTGTGTTTCGTCGCTGACTGCCAGGAACTGGGCCAAATCGCGAACCCCGTTGAATTGGACTGCTTCGCCTTTGCGAGTGCGGTAAATGCCGCTGGCGTCGATCGGCTTGCCCTGCTCCTCTTTTCGGAATCGGCCGACGGCATCGAAGTGCTCCAGCGTAAAACCGAGTGGATTGACCATGGAGTGGCAGGTCTGGCAGGCTTCGGGTTTGGTCTGGAGG
>DASRJP010000039.1:0-19160 GCA_035649415.1 Pirellulaceae bacterium
TCCTCGCAGACGCGGCGGGCCGTCGCAAAGACGGTCTCGGCCCGAAACGGAGGCCGGCCCGTGCACATCGCGTAGAGCACGCAGCCGAAACTGAACAGGTCGCTGCGGCCATCCATCGGCAGTCCCTGGGCCTGCTCGGGCGACATATACTCGGGCGTGCCGGCGACTTCGCCCGTGCGCGTCATGCCGACGTCGTCCACGGCGCGGGCCAGCCCGAAATCAGTGATCCGCACCCGCTCGATGCCGTTTTCCAGGAGGATGTTGGCGGGCTTCACGTCGCGGTGCATCAGGCCGTGGGCATGTGCGGCCGCTAGCCCCGACGCTACCTGCTGGCCGATGCGCAGAATTTCGACCAGCTTCAAGTTGCCTTCGCGGTCGATCTTCTCCTTGAGCGACTGGCCATCGATATATTCCATGACCAGGTACGGCACCCGGTCCTCGTCCACCGCGTGGATCGTGACCACGTGCTGATGGACGACCGCTGCCGCGGCATGTGCTTCGCGCTGAAAGCGTTTGCGGGCCGTTGGATTGGAGGCCAGCTCGGGTGCCAGCACCTTGATGGCGACAACGCGATTGAGCTTGGTGTCGTGGGCCTTGAGAACCACCCCCATGCCACCCCGGCCAATCACTTCGGTAACCGGATACGGTCCCAGCCGACCCAGCGCGCTGGGATCGTCCGCCGGCTGAAGAAAATCCAGGCTCAGCTCAGCCTCCGCAGCACACGGTTGGCGCAGGGGATCGGTCTCGCGGCTGAGCAATTCGGTGTCCGCTGCCGGACTTTCGAGAAAACCGTCTTGCACCTGGGATGCCCGCAGCAGCGCGTCCACTCGGCTGCGCAATTGGGCGTCATCACCACAGACTTGCGCGAGAAAAGCCTCGCGCTCCTCAGGGTGGACTATTTCCAGCGTAGCCAGCAGGATATCGCGCTCGTGCATCGGGATACCCGAAGCGAAAGGCGGACCGTCATCGGCACTCTATCTATCAGTGCGATTTTCGCGCGGCAAAACCGACATCGGGGCAACCAGGATTTTCGCTCCTGGTCGTCAGCGGCTCAAGGCTTCACGCAGCCAGGCCTTGGCGTAAATCCAGGTTCGCTCCAGGGTTCTTGTCGATACGCCCAGTGCGGCTGCGGCTTCGTCGGCGGTCATTCCCACGAAAAACCGCAGCTTGACCAGCTCGGCCGCCCGGGGGTCCTGCTCGGCCAGGTCATCCAACGCCGCGTCGATTTTGAGCATCTCCGCCAGCCGCTCATCGGCGACCGAGACTGCATCGGCAGGGTCTTTTCGCTGGAACTCGCCTCCGTGACACACCCGCTCCCTGCGCCGTGCCCGCTCGACGAGAATTCGCCGCATGGCCTCGGCTGCGGCGCCGAAGAAATGGCCGCGAGAGTTGAAGGAGGCAGGAGACAGGGGACAGGAGACGGGCGACAGGTTTTGATCGCCTGATTCGTGGCCTCTGAGTTCTGACCTCTGACCCCCGACCTCTGTCCCCTGTTGCCTGTCTTCTGTCCCCTTGCCTCCCCCCACCAACCGCAAATAGGCCTCGTGTACCAGTGCCGTCGCTTGCAGCGTCTGCCCCGGCTTCTCGTGGGCCAGCTTTGCCGCCGCCAGTTTCCGCAGCTCGTCATACACCAGCGGCAGAAGCTTTTCGGCGGCGTATGGATCGCCGCTTTCGACCTGCGAGAGAATGCGGGTAACGTCTGACATGACACAATTGTGGTATGGCCATCGTCAGACCGCAATCAATTCGAGCAATCACCTCCCAAGACCACTAAGCATCCCGACCGCCTGGAGAGGCAGATGCTCGCCCACTTGCCGGACGGGACCGTGACATTCGACCCGCTCGTCTCTTCCCCAGACAGTGTCCGGGGAGCCATTGTCACACTCGCGGTCATCAGAAGTCAGCGCGGTGGAAGTGTCAGCGCCGTCGACGCCATTGGCCACAGAAATGCCGACAGACAGACACGGTCCCCTTGTCTGGCGATCAGCGGCGGATAGAATCAATGCTCGGCAGGCAGTCGTGCTTCGGCACGGCGACGCGCCGAACCGGTTAGATTCATCGGATGACTAGATAAAGAGCAGCTCGCGAGCCGAGCGGCTCATTGATCAGTAAGCCGACGTGGTGAACCACCTGAGGGTGCTCCACCACGTCGGCTTTTTTTGTTCTTGGCCCCGGCGATGCCCCAGCGAAGTGAAGACGGCCGCTGCGCGCAAGCGCGCATGGCACTACAAGGGAAAGAGAGCGGTTCGATGAATCATTCCGTAGTGACGCTCAGTGAGCAATTTGCCGAAGTCGAAAGAATGGTGCAACAGTGGACGGGACACCTGGAAGTGCCGCCGTCCGCCGTCGTCCGCGAGTCGAGTCCGACGGTTGACCTGCCGACTGACCGCCTCGGGAGCAAGATCGGCCCTTACAAGCTGCTCCAGAAGATCGGCGAAGGGGGTTTTGGCGTCGTCTTGATGGCCGAGCAAGTCGAGCCAGTGCGCCGCCGAGTCGCCCTCAAGGTAATCAAGCTCGGCATGGACACCCGCCAGGTGATCGCCCGCTTCGAAGCAGAAAAACAGGCGCTGGCCCTGATGGACCACGTCAACATCGCTCGCGTGCTCGATGCCGGTACGACGGAGCAGGGCCGCCCCTACTTCGTCATGGAGCTAGTCCACGGCGTGCCGATCACCAAATACTGCGACGACAACCGCCTGACGCCGCGCGAGCGGCTAGAGCTGTTCGTGCCGGTCTGCCAGGCGATTCAGCATGCCCACCAGAAAGGGATCATCCACCGCGACATCAAGCCGTCCAACGTCATGGTCACGCTCTACGACGGCAAGCCGGTCCCCAAGGTGATCGACTTCGGCGTGGCCAAGGCGACCGCGCAACGGCTGACCGAGCGGACGCTGTGCACGCAGTGCGGCACCATGGTCGGGACACCGCGGTACATGAGTCCCGAGCAGGCCGAGATGAGCGGCCTGGATATCGATACGCGCAGCGACATCTACTCGCTGGGCGTGCTCTTGTACGAGCTGTTGACCGGCAGCACGCCCCTCTCCCACAAGCGGCTCAAAGAGGCAGCGTATGGCGAAGTGCTCCGCATGATCCGGGAGGAAGAGGCACCCAAGCCGAGCACGCGACTTTCCGATTCGGGCGAGGCGCTGGCCTCAATCTCGGCCAATCGTCACACGGAGGCGGCCAAGCTGACCAAGCTGGTCCGCGGCGAGCTGGACTGGATCGTCATGAAGTGCCTGGAGAAGGATCGCAACCGGCGCTACGAAACGGCCAACGGCTTCGTCAGGGATTTACAGCGCTACCTGGCGGATGAGCCGGTGCAGGCGTGCCCGCCGTCGGCGGCCTACCGGTTGCGGAAATTCGCCAGGCGGAACAGGGGGCCCGTGCTCGGAGCGGCTCTGGTGCTCTTGGCGCTCGTGGGCGGCATTATCGGGACGACCTGGGGCATGATCCAAGCGGAGCAAGCGAGTCGCAAAGCTCACTCGGCGAAGTTGGCTCAGGCAGAGCGGGCGGAAGGGGAGCGCCGGGCCAAGGAGGAAGTGCAAAAACGGCTGGCACAGATCGAGAAGGGGACCGAGATCCTGGCCTCGGTGTTCCGGGATTTGGATCCGTTGGCGGAGGAAAAGGAAGGAGTGACGTTGCGCGTCCTGCTGGGCCGGCGGCTGGGTGAAGCGGCGCAGGAGCTGGAAGGCGAAGCGGTGGGCGATCCGCTGGTCGTGGCTCGACTCCAGCACGTGCTGGGGGTTTCTCTGCGCGAACTGGGTCATCTGGAGCAAGCCGAGGTGGTACTCGTCAAAGCCTGGCAGACACGGGAGCGGTTGCTGGGAGCCGACCATCTCGATACCGTCGCCACCAAGCACCAGTTGGCCATGCTGTACCGGGACCAGGGGAAGTACGCCCCAGCCGAGGCGCTGCACAAGGAGGTGCTGGCGGTCCGCACCGCCAAGCTGGGGGCCGACCACCCCGACACCCTCACCACCCAGCACCACCTGGCCATAGTGTACGGTAACCAGGGGAAGCACGCCCTGGCCGAGACGCTGTTCAAGGAGGTGCTGGCGGTCCGCACCGCCAGGCTGGGGCCCGACCACCCCGACACCCTTCACAGCCAGCACAGGCTGGCCCTGGAGTACCGGCTCCAGAAGAAGTATGCCCTGGCCGAGACGCTGTACAAGGAAGGGCTGGCAGTCCGCACCGCCTCGCTGGGGGCCGACCACCTCGATACCGTCGCCACCAAGCAGAATTTGGCCGCGCTGTACGTACGCCAGGGGAAGTACGCCATGGCCGAGCCGCTGCACAGGGAGGTGCTGGCGGTCCGCACCGCCAAGCTGGGGGCGGACCACCCCGACACCCTCACCAGCCAGCATAGGCTGGCCGACCTGTATTATCACCAGGGCAAGTACGTCCTGGCCGAGGCGCTGAGCAAGGAGGTGCTGGCGGTCCGCACCGCCAAGCTGGGGGCGGACCACCCCGACACCCTCGACAGCCAGCACAGCCTGGCCATGCTGTACCGGGACCAGGAGAAGTACGCCCCGGCCGAAGCGCTGTTCAAGGAGATGGTGGCGATCCGCACCGCCAAGCTGGGGGCCGACCACCCCGACACCCTCGGCAGCCAGCACAATCTGGCCAAGGTGTATTGGTACACGGGGAGGGTCGATCGGTCGATTCTCCTGCTCGAGGAGACGCTCAAACGGAGAAAAGCCATACTCGGCCCAGATCACCCCGATACGCTGGATATGCAGGCCGACCTCGGCGCCATGTACTGCGACACCGAAAGCTTCGCCGACGCCATTCCGCTGCTTGAAGAAGTCCACCGGAAGGGCCGCATGGATCCCGAGCTGGCCTGGATTGGCAGTGCCTTGCTGGCGGCGTACGCGCTGACCGGGAAGACGACTGAAGCGACCGCCCTGGCGGCGGAGCAAGTCCAGGCCGCGCGCCAGCAGTTTCCCGCCGATAGCCCGCAGCTCGCCACCGCGCTGGCCGACACCGCCAAGGCGCTTCTGGACGCGAAGGTGTATGCCGACGCCGAGTCGCTGCTGCGCGAGATCCTGTCCTTCCGCGAGAAGACGGCTGCCACCTTCTGGGCCACGCACCATACGCAATCGCTGCTGGGCGCCGCGCTGCTCGGCCAGGAGAAATACGCCGCTGCCGAACCGCCCCTGCTCCAGGGTTATGCGGGGTTAAGAGAACGTGAGGCCGCCATCCCCAGCGAAGTCAAGAGCTATCCAATTCAGGCCCTGGAGCGATTGGTGCAGCTCTACGATGCCTGGGACAAGCCGGACGAAGCGGCGAAGTGGCGGAAGGAACTGGAGAAAAGCAGAGAGTAGCTGTAATCCGTAGAGAACGCCGGGCAGGAGAACCACCTCACAAAGCACGACGGCGAGATCACCACTCTACAGCGGGACGCCGACCGAATCCTGACGAAGCTGGATGAGATTCTGCGGGAGCTGCGGGGGCGGAGATGAATCGTGGGAAAGTTTAGCGGGCAATCGGCGGCCACACTATAATCGGCTCGAATTTGCTTCTTCGCCGAGTCGTCCGCCATGTCCGACGTCACCCGCATCCTGTCACAAATTGAATCAGGCGATCCGTCAGCGGCCCAGGAACTGTTACCGCTCGTGTACGACGAGCTACGGAAACTTGCCGCTGCGAAGCTGGCTCTGGAAAAACCGGGGCAGACGTTGCAAGCGACCGCGCTGGTCCATGAAGCATTTCTTCGCCTGGTCAAGTCACCCCAGGACCAGCCCGGCCAGGCCGAGCGGAAGTGGGATGGAAGAGGCCATTTCTTTGCCGCCGCTGCTGAAGCGATGCGGCGGATTCTCGTGGAGAGCGCTCGCAGCAAGAAGCGGCACAAGCGAGGGGGGGAACTGGCCCGCCGGGATCTGGACGAGGTGCCGGTCGTCGCCCCGGAGATTCACGAAGACCTGGTGGCCCTCGACGGGGCCCTGGATCGCCTGAAAGCGGTGGACGCTCAGGCCGTGGAGCTCGTCCATTTGCGGTATTTTGCGGGTCTATCGGTCGCTGACGCGGCGGAAATGATGGGGATTTCCCCCCGCACGGCCGATCGGGTCTGGGCCTTTGCCCGGGCCTGGCTCCACCGGGAAATTGCGGGGCAACAGGGGGAATTGCAAGGAAAATAGAATTTTCTGGCGTGACTTGGAGACAAACGTCGCATTGTTGGGGACGCGTCACCCCTTCACATCTCGGCCGAGGCCCTCGTCATGAACGAACGAGATCTTTTTCTCTCCGCCCTGGAGATCGAGGATCCTGCGGCCCGCAGGGCTCATTTACAGTCAGCCTGTGCTGACAATGTGGAATTGCTGTCGCGCGTCGAATCGCTGCTGGCTTCCCATGAAGGGGAGAGCCGATTCCTGCAGACCCCGGTCGGGGAACAACTCGGGGATGATCCGACGGGACAGGCCGCAGCCACCATCGTGATGGGAACCGGCTCGACCCAGGACGAAGCGCCCGATGCCGGCGACGCGGCGGCCAGCAGCCTCGATTTTTCGCACCTAAACGAGCGAAACAAAATGGCTGAAGAAACCCCGTTGGACTACTTGGAGCCCTCCACCAAGCCAGGTTCCCTGGGGCGACTGGCCCATTACGAAATTCTCGAAGTCGTCGGCAGCGGAGCCTTTGGGACGGTGCTGCGGGCGTTCGACGACAAGCTCCAGCGGGTCGTGGCGATCAAGGTCATGGCGCCGGAACTGGCCGCAACGTCGCCAGCTCGCAAGCGGTTTATCCGCGAGGCCCAAGCTTCGGCGGCAATCCGGCACGAGAACGTCGTCAGCGTTTACGCCGTCGAAGAGAAGCCCATTCCGTATCTCGTGATGGAATACATTCCCGGCGAGACCTTGCAGCACCGGCTCGACGACAAGGGGCCGCTCGACGTTCCCGCGGTGCTGCGGCTAGGGACGCAAATTGCCGAAGGGCTGGCGGCTGCGCATGCCAAGGATTTGATCCATCGGGATATCAAGCCGGGGAACATCCTGCTCGAAACGGGGATGCGGGACCGGGTCAAAATTACCGACTTCGGCCTGGCCCGCGCCGCCGACGACGCCAGCATGACGCAGAGCGGCGTGATTGCCGGCACGCCGATGTATATGGCCCCCGAGCAGGCCCTGGGGCACAAGCTCGACCAGAGAGCCGACCTGTTCAGCTTGGGAAGCGTCCTGTACCAGATGGTGAGCGGCCGACCGCCGTTCCGCGCCTCATCCACGCTGGCCGTCTTGAAGCGACTGACCGAGGAAACGCCCCGGCCCATTCAGGAGATCATCCCCGAAACTCCGCAATGGCTGTGCGACATCATTGGCAGGCTGCACGCCAAGAATCCGGACGACCGGTTTCAGACGGCAAAGGAAGTGGCGGAGCTTCTGGACCAGCATTTGGCCCACCTTCAGAATCCGTCTCAAGTCTTACGGCCTGCGAGCGTTTCCCTCGCGCAGGCGGCCAAGCCGCGCACAGGTCCCGAGATGCGCCCGCTGATGGTTCCGCAGGGCATCCGCTGGCCGCTCCTCATTGCCACCGCGATCATGTTCCTGGCTGCCGTGCTTCTTCTCGCGGTTACCGAGTCGACCGGCCTGACGCATCTGTTCCGGGGGCAGCAGGCGATGACCGACCCGATCAAGCCGGGTGGCGACCCGACGCTAATCGTGAAGGAGCCGCTGCCACCCACGTTCACCAGCAGCATCGGCATGGAATTCGTGATCGTGCCGAAGGGGAAGTCGTGGCTGGGCGGGGGCAGAGTCAAGCTGGGCGACAAGGAGGTGGAGTTCCCGGCCGACTTCTACCTGGGCAAGTACGAGGTCACGCAGGAGGAGTGGGAGAAGGTGATGGGGGAGAACCCCAGCTTCTTCTCGCGCACGGGGACGGGCAAGGACCGGGTGAACGACATCCCGGATGCGGACCTGAAGCGATTCCCGGTGGAAACCGTGACGTGGGATCAATGCCAGATATTCGTGGAAAAGCTCAACCGGCTGGAGAAGGAGACAGGCTGGGTCTATCGGTTGCCCAAGGAGGCGGAGTGGGAGTACGCGTGTCGGGGCGGCCCGATGTTGGACAAGCTGGACAGTGCCTTCGACTTCTACTTTGCCAAGCCCACGAACACCCTGCTGCCTGAACAGGCGAATTTCAACAAGGGACTGAATCGGTCGTGCAAGGTGGGTTCGTATGAGCCGAACCGCCTGGGACTATTCGACATGCACGGCAACGTGTTGGAGTGGTGCGAAGACACCGGGAAAGCAGTCGGCGGCGAAACCCATCGTGTGCGCCGGGGCGGCGGCTGGGACCACCGGTCCGGGGATTTACTGGCCGCACTTCACATCGCGATCCGGCCGTCAGTCGTGAGCTTCTCCCTCGGCCTGCGCCTGGCCCGAGTACCGTCCGGCGCTCCTTCGCCCGAAACGAAGACGCCGTCCACGGATCCCGATCGCCTTGCGGCCGAGTATGTGCTGTCCATTGGCGGGGCGGTTCAGGTGAAGGATCAGGCCGAGTTTATCGACGCCGTTGCCAACCTGCCGCCGGAGTCGTTCCGGCTGATAACGGTCCATTTGTTGTGGAAGGCGCAGGTGACCGACGCGGACCTGGCCCGCTTCAAGGACTGCAAGGAACTGGGGGCGGTCGTGTTGATTGGCGCGCCGCACGTGAGCGACGCGGGCCTGGCCCACTTCAAGGACTGCAAAAACCTGGTGGAAGTCGGGCTGAGTTACACGCAGGTGAGCGACGCGGGCCTGGCCCACTTCCAGGACCGCAAGAACCTGCTGGCACTCGGACTGGAAGGCACGAAACTGAGTGACGCGGGCCTGGCCCATTTTAAGGACTGCAAAAATCTGACGGATGTCAGGCTGACCGGAACGAAGGTGAGCGACGTGGGGCTCGCGCACTTCAAGGACTGCAAGGACCTTACCCGCCTCAGCCTCGGCGACACGCAGGTGAGCGACGCGGGCCTGGCCCACTTCAAGGACTGCAAAAACCTGGTGGAAGTCAGGCTGAGTCACACGCAGGTGAGCGACGCGGGCCTGGCCCACTTCAAGGGCATGCCGCTGGAGGCGTTGTATATTGACAACACCGGCATCACCGACCTGACTCCCCTGCAAGGCATGCCGCTGATAGAGATTCTCCTGACCCCGAAGAACATCACCCGGGGCCTGGATATTCTCCGCGACATGAAGAGCCTCGGAACCATCGGCATCGAATCCGACCACGCCTGGCCGGCGGCGGAGTTCTGGGAGCGCTACGACAAGGGGGAGTTTAAGTAGTAGCGTGGCGGCAGCTCCCGAGGATTGTCCTGGCCTCCACCGCGAAAATGGGTCGCCGGACTCAACGCTACGTGGAATGTCCGACGTTTCCCGCATCCTGTCGCAGATTGAATCCGGCGATCCGGCGGCGGTAGAGCAGCTTCTGCTGCGGTTCCCCGGCGTTGATAGATTCCAAGATATAGATTCCAAGATGATGCGATCGACGCCGATTCGTTTCGCCAGAAGTAGTTTCGTTCCCTGGGTCGCGGGTGAATACCTTGACGATGCAGATGGGGCCGATAACCTCTCTCACCCATTTCGCGTTCGTCCCGCTCACTTGGCCGAACCATGACATTTCTGTCCGCTATAGCTTACCGAACCGTCCTGATAACCCAGACGGCGGCACAAAGAGAGACAACCGAGAGTTTGGGCAAAAGAGCGGCGTCAGGGCCCACGACCCGTGTCGCGCGCGTATCTCTCCGCACTGTGGAGCCGAGATACTGAATCCCATGGTCGACTCGCAACGCCTTGCGTTTCCTTGGGATCAAACGAAAAGGGCCGAGGCGGTTGGCCTCGGCCTGGTTCGTTAACCCGCGGGTCGGCGTTCTTCGAAACCGCGGATACAAGTTGCGGGGACAGGATTTGAACCTGCGACCTCGAGGTTATGAGCCTCGCGAGCTACCGGGCTGCTCCACCCCGCGTCATCAAATGAGGAAGTCGCGGCGACTTCACCACTGTCGATTGTAGCCTTAGTCCCAGATGGGGGAAGGGGGAATGTCACGCTCCGCTGGCCAAGGAGCAAGCGGTCCAGCGTCAATCCTGGGCCCCGCCCATTGCGGTCGCGACGGGCGGTCGATTGCGGCGTCACAGCCCGCATAAACCGTCTGGGCGGTGCAGCACGCCTGCCCATGGACTGGCTTTGATCCGGGGCGTTTTGCGGCCGCACTTCTTGCTTGGCGCTGCTGGACACGACTGGTACAGTCAACATAGGGCCAGGGTTTCCTGCCATCCAATTGTGCAGAGAGAGCGCTTGATGACGACCCGCAAGCCGGCAGAGCGCCCGGCCGCCACCGGCATTGCTGCTTCGCCGGCCAGCCCTCCGGCCGCCCCGGTCCCCATTCCTGTCCCAATTGCACAGTCGAACTCTGCGGGTCCGTTGCCCACCCCTGTCGCTGCATATCCACAGCCCATACCGGTCACAACTGCGCGGCCGGTGGTGGCTCCCGCTCGTCCCATTCAGGCGCCCGCCAAGCCGGTGCCGCTGCCGAAGGGGGACAAGCCGCGGGTTCAGGTGGACGAAGAAGAGCCAGCTCCGCTTGACCCGGCGACGGTGGCGGTCAAGAGCGCGCCGCCGTGGCTCGTCAGCCTGGTGGTACACATGGTGCTGATGGTCGTCATGGCGCTCATCTGGTTCGCCCCGAAAGTAGAAGAGGTGATCGAGATCGTGTCTGAGCCGATTTATGCCGAGAAGCTTGGGGAGCAGACTCTGGACGATCAGCTTCAGTCGGCAGCGGAGATGAATTTGGACATCGATCCGGGGCTGGCGTTTCATAGCAAGCCGGTGGACGATCCTTTTTCATCCCCCCTGATGATGGACGTCAACCTGCTGGATGCGACTTCCGCGGTCAGCGATGTGCCGGCGGTCGTCGTTGGCTCGCCGCTGAGCGGCCGTGAAGAAGGGGGCAAGAAAGCGCTGCTGGCCGCCTACGGCGGGACTGCAACCACCGAAGCCTCCGTGCGCGAAGGACTGCTGTGGCTGAAGAAGAATCAGGAGCGGGAAGGAACCTGGAGCCTCCTGGGGCCTTATGCCGACGGCAGTCCGCTGGCGGAAAACAAGGTGGCTGCGACGTCGATGGCGCTGTTGGCGTTTCAAGGTGCCGGGCACACGCATTTGAGCGGAGAATTCAAGGACGTCGTTGCCAAAGGCTGGACGGCACTTTTGAAGATGCAAAATGCGGATGGTTTCTTCGAGGGTGAAGCGGGATACAACCAGCGGCTCTATGCCCAGGCGCAGGCGATGATTGCCATTTGCGAAATCTACGGCATGACGCAAGACAAGAATTTTCGCGAGCCCGCGCGGCTGTCCGTCCAGTGGGCGATCAACGCCCAGTCCCCGGCCGGCGGCTGGCGCTACGTGCCCAAAGAAGACTCCGACACCTCGGTCACCGGCTGGTATGTGATGGGGCTGCAAAGCGCGATGATGGGATACATCGATGTCGACCCCAAGGCGCTCGACAAGATCTCTGCCTTTCTCGACAGCGTGGGACGCGAGGACCAGAGCAAGTACGCCTACCAGGCTTACATGCCCAATCCCAAGCTGGCGATGACTGCCGAAGGGCTGCTGTGTCGGCAATATCTCGGCTGGAAGCACGACGACGAACGGCTGCGGCGCGGCGTCGATTACCTGCTGGCCAACAAGATCGATTACAAGTCGAAAGACGTTTACTACTGGTACTACGCCACGCAAGTGCTTCATCACATGGACGGCTCGGACTGGAACGAGTGGAATGCCGTCATGCGGCAGGAAGTGCCGCGGAACCAGGTGAAGACCGGCGCGGAAAAGGGGAGCTGGTCGCCCCACGACGACGAATGGGGAACCAAAGCCGGCCGGCTTTATCAAACGTGCCTGTCGATCTACCTGCTCGAGGTGTACTACCGTCATTTGCCGATTTACAAGTACCGCCTGCGGTAGTCCGCCGCATCCTCCCACTCGAGGGCCGAGCGGGGTGGTTTTCAGCGGTTTTTCTAGTTTTTTGCGGCTTGACCCGCGCCGGGCGGCTGCGAAGAATCTGACGTCGGCAGTTCGGGCTTTACGAACATCGAATCCGGCAGCGTGGAAAGCCGTCGGCTTGCCGCCCTGCCAGGCATATTAAGGTCCGAGGTTGTTTCTAATCTCTAGTTCACGATTTCGTGAACACTTTTGTTAGGACTGCTGATGATGTGGCGAGTCCCCGGCGTGGCGGTTGGCGCCATACAATCTCAGGGCCGCTGTGAGCCGATGGTCTGGGGGCTGCTCGGCGCGCTGGCTCGAGCGGGCCTCGGCGTGCAGGCCTTTGGGGGCTGCGCGGTCCCCGACGCCCGCGACGTTGCCCAAAAGATTACGGGCCGTCCGCTGCGCCATCTGGATAGCTGGGTTCAGGATCACGACGCCACGCTCTGCGCCATGTACCGCGGGACTGCCGATTGTCACGCGGCCGTGCTGTTCGGCTCGTTTTGCGGGCCATGCGGCGACGCCTGCGTCGGCAGCGAGTTGGGCACGTTGTGCCAGCGTCTTTCGTTGCCGCGAATTGCCGTCGTGGACGTCTCGCAGCTTGACTGCTGCCGGATACCGCAGCCGCCGCACGCCCTGGCGGGACTTTTGCTCGATCGTGTCCGCGGCACGCGCAGCCGCATCGAGTGGCAAACGCTGCTGGAGGCGCTGTGGGACGCGCCGGTGCTGGGCTGGCTCGACGAGTCGCTGCCGGCACGGACGATGGCCGATTATCTTCCGGCCGAGCAAATGCCGTCGGACGAGCTGCTCTCGGATCTCGCCGCATCGCTCTCGGCGTCGCTGCGCTTTGACAGGCTCACGCAATTGGCCCAGCGCTCCGTGTGGCTGCCGACGCCGCAGTACGACGGTCCGCCCGTCAAGGAAGGTTCGCGGACGAAAACGCGCGTGGCGGTGGCCTACGACGAGGCCTTTCCCTGCTATTCCGCCGACACGCTGGACATGCTCGAAGCGGCGGGGGCCGGCGTGTGCGATTTCTCGCCGCTCAAGTGCGAGCGCCTTCCGGATCGAACCGACGTCGTGCTATTGGGTACGGGGACGAGCGACCGCTACTGGCCGGAGCTGGCTCGCAATTGCTGCCTGCAACAGTCGCTGCGCTGTTTTGCGGCGGCGGGTGGGCGCGTCTATGCCGAAGGGAGCGGCCTGGCGTACATCAGCCGCCAGGTGGTGACAGCCGAAGGGAACGCGATTCCCATGGCCGGGCTGATTCCGACGGTCGCCCGCCGATCGTCCGTGACGCGGCGGTACGAGCCAGTCCAACTGACCACTGGCGCCGCCTCCTGGCTCTTTCCCGTTCGGCAGGAGCTGCGCGGCTATCGCGAGGCCGACTGGGACATCGTGCCAAGTGGGCCGATGCTCACTTACGCTCGCGAGCGCGACGCCCGCCTCGATCTTCTCGCGCGCGGCAACGTCATCGGCAGCCGCATCGTGTTTCACCTGGCGTCGCGGCCAGAAATCCTCAAAAGGTTTCTGGCGCCTTTTGTGCCGCTGCCTGCGGTCGCTGGCGCAGCGCGCTGACGGCTCCGGCCGAGTGTGCAGCACCATCGGTGCTGCAAAAGGCGGAGGAAAGCGGCCGCCGGAGGATTCACTCGCTGCCAGGCTGGAGCCCGGGAACAAGTGAAAAATCTTGTGTCTACGGGGCTATCTCCGCGGGGCCTCGTCCTGCCAAAATGTGCCGTCGGCGCATCGGCAACCGACCGTCGTTTCCCTGGCCGGCGGCCCGCCGGGGGGCACACCATTCGTTTCCGACACCGCTATCAGAACTGCGGATGCGCCTGCAGGAGGATCCATGCCGGACCTAGTTGAGTTCGACCCCTACGCGCTTCCGAAAGAGGCCATTGAAGAACCGCCCACTTCGCTGTGGACGGCACTGCGGCGGATCGGGCCGGGCATCATCCTGGCAGGGTCGATCGTCGGTTCGGGGGAGCTTTTGCTCACGACTTCGCTCGGCGCCAAGCACGGTTTCGTGTTTCTCTGGCTGATCCTCTTTAGCTGCCTCATCAAGGTCTTTTTGCAAATCGAGCTGGGACGCTATGCCATTTCGTCCGCCAAGCCGACGCTGGGGGCCATCAACGAGCTCGGCGGCCCGCGGCTCGGCGCTCATTGGATTCTGTGGTGGTGGCTGGTGATGATGATCACCACTTATTTTCAGATGGGCGCCATGACCGGCACCGTGGGCCAATCTTTGAACCTGGCGTTTCCCTCGGTGGCGGCCGGCCTGTCCCAGCTTCTCGAAGGGGTCAGTCCCGCTCTGGCCGGTGCCATCCGTACCCGGCCGGAATTCCCCTGGGCCGTTGTGACGTGCCTGGCGGCAATTGGGCTGTTATGGCACGGAAGCTACCGCCGCATCGAGTCGATCACGACCGTGCTCGTCGTGAGCATTACCTTTCTGACCGTGGCGGCGGCCTGTGCGCTGCCGGCCACCAAATATCCAATTCCCTGGCCGGAGGTCGCCAAGGGGCTGACGTTCGGCGTTCCGGCGGAAGGAATTGCCGTGGCGTTTGGGGTCTTCGGCATTACCGGCGTGGGAGCGTCCGAGCTGTTCTATTATCCGTACTGGTGCCTGGAAAAGGGCTATGCCCGTCACACTGGCAATTGCGAGGAGAGTGCGGCGTGGGAGAGACGGGCTCGCGGCTGGATACGAGTGATGTACCTGGATGCGTGGGTCAGCATGGTCGTGTTCACGATCGCCACGCTGGCGTTTTATTTCATGGGGGCGACCGTACTGCACCAGCAAGGGCTCAATCCGCAGGGAAAAGACATGATCGCGACGCTGTCGCGGATGTTCATCGACACGTTCGGCACCTGGACGCAGGGAGTATTTCTGGTCGGTGCGGCGGCCGTGCTCTTCAAGACGCTGTACTTGTCGAGTGCGGGCAACGCGCGGCTGGTGGCCGACTTTCTCAGCCTGGGGGGATTTGTCCGCTACCAGCAGTCGCGCCAGCGGGCCAAAATGATCCACTGGGTGTCGATCCTCATTCCGCTGATCGCCCTGGCGCTGTTTTTGGCGTTCAAAGAGCCGAGATGGATGGTGGTCGTCGGCGGTTTTGCGCAGGCGCTGACGCTCCCCCTGATCGCGGCAGTGACGCTCTACTTCCGCTATCGCAAGCTGGATCGCCGGCTCACTCCCGCGCTCATCTGGGACGCCTGCCTATGGATCGCCTTCGTCTCGATCACGCTCGTGGCGCTGTATGCCGTGCGGGATCAAGTGTTCAAGCTCATGGCCAGCGCTCCGGGAAATTGACGAGTCGGAGACTCGGGATCGTACGCGGGTAGGCTGGAGCCTGGCAACAAGTGAAACACTTGCTGGCGGCACCTGCGCCGTTCAGCCGGTCTTTCGGAGCGAATTAGCGAACCGGCGGCTGCGTCGTCCGCTGGCTGCTGTCCGTGCCGCGAGCGGGGTTTCGCTGCATGATCCGCGGGCGGCCGGCGAGCTGCTCGGCCCGCTTGCCCGGCTGGCCGGCGAACATTCGCTCGTCATAGATGGCCAGCGCGTGCAGGCCATGCCCGAGCGGCCCGATCCCCCACTTTTCCTGGCGATTCTCGATCAGCAGATTGGTCAGATACTCCACCGCCTTGACCATTCGCGGGTCGGTGAGGTCGTCCTTTTCCAGCGAATAGGCCAGCCACTCGGTGATGTGGCCCGTCGTTTCCAGCCGGCGTCCGGCGGCCCCTTCGTCCTGCCGTCCGGCAAACCAGTTGGTGCTGAAGCTGCCGTCGGGGTTCTGAAGCTTGAAGGTGTACTCGTGATAATCCTCGATGAACTTCCTGGCCCGCGACCACTGGCCGGTGATCGGCTCTTTGCGCTGCTCGCGCTTGCGAACGGCATAGCTGAAACCGGTGAGCCGGTGAGTGCCGCCGCAGGCCGCGCCAATGATCGGCTGGGCCAACTCTTCCTTGATCAGGCGGGGGATGTCCCAGTCCTGGCCGTCGTTGCTTTTCCACTTCTCGTCGCTCTTGAGGTAATGGGTCAGCGCGATGAGCTTGAAAGTGAGCTCCGTTTGCGGGCGGCAAGTGATTTTTTCGTGCTGAATGAGATCTTCCACCGTAAACTTCTGTCCGTCCACGAGCATCGGGTAATCGGTTTTCACGCGCGACTGGGCGAGCATGGCCAGGTATTGTCCCGCGTGCCCCTGGACTCCCGGACCGATGTTCGTCTGGAGCTGGCCGCCGCTGGTGTAGAACAGGGACTGGCCGTTGCAGACGCCGTTGTAGTTCAGATAGCCGATGGCGTTGACCTTGCGATTGCCGGCGATCAGATCGGCATCGACGCCGTAGGCGATCATCCAGTGCATGCAGCCCCAGGGGCTGCGGCTGGCGACGTTTTCCGGCCGCTGGTAGTAATGGCCCAGGCAGTCGCGGATTTTTTCACGCAGCTCGGTCAGCTCCGGAGCAAGCTGCGGCTCAAGATCTTCCGACTCGAGATGGAAGCGGGCCGGCTCTTTGGTTTCGGTCTCGTCCTTGTCGCTGGACTTGTCGGTGGTCTTGTCGGTAGTCTTGTCGGTAGTCTTTGTGGGCGTTTCGAAAAACGATTCTTCGTTTGTTTCCTTGTTTTCGCGCGTCTTCTGAGCGTCGGGGGAATCGACGTCCAGCGTTCCCAACTCCTCGTCGTAGGAGACGAAGCGAATCGCCGCATTGCGGCCCAGCGACTCTGCTGGCAGCATGGCCGATGCTTCGGCGGGCCGGGACGCCAATCGGGGCTGCTTTGGCGGCTGCGCTGTCTCGCTGCCGCCGGCGGGCATCGGCAGCGGGCCATGGGGCGGGTCGTGCAGGATATCCCGCTCACTGGACTGTCGCAGGAGTACGGCAGCGATGAACAGGCTGCCAAACAGCACGAAGCAGGACAGGATAGTCCGGACCATGCAGGCTCGCTTTCTGATCGCAGGTGGGCTACGTTCCCCAGCGCGCGGTCAACCAATGCCAGGAGGAAAAGTTTCTGCCCTCATGCATTCCTTTGCCGATCGGCGCGGCAGCAGCGCAAGGCTGGAATCGGCGTTAGGAAGAGGAGTCCCGCCCAGGAAACCCGTAGTAGCTGACATATCGGCCAGCGAGGGGAACGTTCGCCAGAGCGGCGAGCAAAATCGCGGGTGATGTCAATCGCAGCGACAGTGACGGTTCCGCGACGCTAGCAAGATGTTCCGGCGCCAGGCGGCCGCAGATTTTTACATGCAGGTGCAGGTTCGCCAGATTACCGGCAAGCGTGCTTAGAACCAGGGCCAACCGATGCGTTCCGCCAGCGATGGACCGGGCGGATTGGAAGGAGTTCCCCCCGCCAAAAACTCTTTCCAGGCGGGGACGCTGTTTCCGTAGTCGCGCCCGGTATTGAGCCTGAGTGACTCGATGGCCACCTTCTGAACAGCCGGGTCGCTGTCTTCCAGAGCTGTGCCCAGGGCTTGCATGGCATCCTGCTCGCGATAGTGGCCCAAACCTCGCACCGCCGCGATTCGCACGTCGAGATGTTCGTCGGTCTGTGCCGTCCTGGCTAGCAGCGGCAGCGACTCCTCCCCTTGAACCCGCGCCAGTCCCTGGCAGGCGGCAATGCGGACATCGGAATCTTCATCCGCCAGGGCCGCCGCTAGCGCGGTTTGAGCGGTGCCAGTCGGCAGGTACGCCAATGTCCGGACCAGCTCGCAGCGCATGGCAGGACTGGTGTCCAGGCCATAAACGTCGATAATTTCCTGCGCCAGGCGCTCGCGCTCGCTGTCGGCCAGCCGTGGAGCTTTGGCGCGAATCGTCGCCAGCTCGTCCATGCGCTTGTAATACGTGGGACCGAACGATTCATCTTCCTCCCACTGCTTGCGAGCCCACGGATTGAGCATCCGGTTCTCTGGGATCGGACCGTCCTGGCAGCCGCTGATAAGTCCCAGCAGCCAGGGGAGAACCAGAATCAAGATCAAGCTGAGGCGGGCTGGCTGCATGAAGCGCTTGCCAAGCTGGTTTGACGCGAGCAAATCTTTGGGCCGGGACATTAGCAAACGTCAAGCTGCCCCGCCAGAGCGGTCGGCAATGCCGATTAACGGCAAATCAGCCCGCCAGCCGCTAGCACCCGGTGGCGTAGAATTTGCTTAGATTCGTGGACACGACATTGCCCATTGCCAATTGAGAAGCTGCATGTCTGTCGGCGCCCACATCCTGATGTGTCCCCCCGATCACTACGGAATCGAGTACGAGATCAATCCGTGGATGAGCCGCAGCCGGCAAGCGGACCGGTCACTGGCCGCCGCCCAGTGGCAGGGCTTGCACGACATTCTCAAGGGGTTGGGCGCGAACGTTTCCCTGTTGACGCCGGTCGCCGGACTTCCCGATCTGGTCTTCACAGCCAATGCGGCCCTGATCCATGGCACTAGCGCCATCCTCTCGCACTTTCGTCACCCCCAGCGGCAGGGAGAGGAGCCGCTGTGCGCCGCCTGGTTTGAGCAGAACGGCTTTCGCGTCGAGCGAATGCCGGCGGGGCGGTACTTCGAGGGCGCCGGCGATGCACTCTTCTGCGGAGACACGCTGATCGCCGGCTATCGCATTCGCAGCGACGTGCGGAGCCAGCAGCTCGTGGGAGAGCTGACTCGCTCGCGGGTGATCCCGCTGGAACTGGTGGACGACCACTACTACCACTTGGACACCTGCTTCTGTCCGCTTGCGCCGGGTATGGCCATCTGGTTTCCGGGCGCTTTTGACGACTACGGGCGGAAGGTGCTGCCGGAAATCGTGCCCGAATTGATTGCCGTGGCCGCCGACGAAGCGCAGTCATTTGCCTGCAATGCCGTGGTCGTTGGGAAGCACGTGGTTACCAACACGGGCTGCCCCGGGCTGCACGCGGCACTGAGGTCCCGCGGCTACGAACCAATCGAAACGCCGCTGAGCGAGTTTGTAAAAGCCGGCGGCAGCGCCAAGTGTCTGACCTTGCGTCTTGACGGGGAGGAAGCGGCGGGGTGGAAACTGCGGAAATGACTGCGGCCAAGCCATCATATCCCGACCACCTCCTGCAGCAGCTTCCTCGGCACTCCAATTTCCACGACGTGTACCTGTCCGACGTACTCGGCGGCAGCCGGATTGGCAAAGCCAATCTTGGGGGCGACGAAGGTGCACGTATGATCGGCGCGGAACGTCGGCTCGGCCGCGCTGCCGCTGTCGCAGTCCAGGCCGCTGGGCAGGTCGATCGCCAG
>DASRJP010000040.1:0-4509 GCA_035649415.1 Pirellulaceae bacterium
GCCGAATTGGCCGCTGTCCTGGCCGCGTGGATGGTCTGGCCGCGGCGGTTGCTCTTGGGTGCGGAGGAACAAGCATCGCTGGAAGATCGGCTCAAGTCGGGGCTCAAGTGCCGCCGGCAGGATGAATTCAACTTTGTCGCCATCGTGGCCCAGCGGGTGCGAACGGGAAAAATTCCGGAGGCCCTGGTCCTGCAAACGATGCAGTGGTCACTGAAGAAGAATCCGAAATTCCCCTTCTTTTACTTCCAGTTCGCGGTCAAGAAGCAGGCCGACGCGCTGGGGGTGAGTCTCTAGGCGGGCTGCGTGGCCTACCAGGAGATATTGCACTCGGGCAGCGCCTGGTTGAGTTTGGCGTACCCATCGTCAGACAAGTCGCATTCGTGCGCCAACAAGTGTTGCAGTTTTGCCAGACCCGCGAGTTGGATAAACCCCGCATCCGAAGTCTTCGTATTACTTAGCACCAGAATCTCGAGAGTTTTCATTCGACCAATAGAAGCCAGCCCGTCATCGGTAATTCGGCTGTCCTCCAGCGACAACTCCCACAGCTTCGACAAACGCGGAAGCTCCTTGGCCAGCCGGTCGCCAACCAACACCCTCCGCAAGTTTAGCTGTTCCAGTTCGGGCATTTCGGCCAGCAATCGAAACAGGCTTTTGTCGGAGATGCTGCTGTCGAATAGCCGGAGCGAAATGATCGGCTGACCCGGGCGCGACTTATCTATTTCAACGTGGCCACCGAGCTCTTCGATTTTGGCCAGGATGTCGGCAGTGCTCGGCTTGTAGTTATCAGGCCACAAATCGACGTCCTCCGGCTTGGCATCCACCCAATCGGCGTCCGGCGAGATCATGCAATTGGGAAGGGATTTTTGCAGCCGCAAGATGCCGGCACCAGTCACGTTGGTGTGTTGGAGTGAAAGCCACTTCAAGTTTTTAAGCGGCTTGAGGAGTTCCAGACCCTCGTTGGTTACCTTCGTGTTTCGCAATTCAAGGTCTTCAAGTGCCGGTAGCTCGGTTAGACCACGAAGTCCCTCATCGGTGATACGTGTATGGCTGACTCGTAGGGCCGTCAGTCTGGTCAGATTCTTGATTCGCTCAAGGCCTTCATCCTCCAGCGGAGTTCGCGATAACATCAAGACCTCGATACTCCGCGGCAAATGGCGAATGCCAGGACCCTTGATACGGGTCCGATGCAAGTAAAGTGTGCGCAGCTTATTTAGACCGGCGAGGTGCGCAAGGCCCACGTCGCTGACGTCGGGATTGTTGTTCAATTCGAGCGTGGTGACGTCCGGCAAGCTGCGAAAGATTACCAGGTCTTTGTCCGTGACCTTGTTTCCGCCGCCAAAATTGAAGTCGACGGTCACCACGCGCCGGAAGTAATCGTCGCCGATCGCCTTTCGGAGCCACTCCGGCGCTTTGGGTTGGGTGTTCTGCAAACGATTTCCTTGGACGTCTTCCTGGTAGTCGAAGTACAAGGTTCCCCTCAGCTCTTGAATTCGGTCCACCGCTTGCTTTTGGTTCCGCGCTCGTGCTGCGACGATCGCCAGCCAGACGCACGCGATCGTGACGACGATAAGGAAGCTGCGCAGGCTGAAGGATAGCCAACGTCGCCGAGGCGCCGAACTTAGCTGCTGCGTTGTCATGGCACTGATGGCCTGATCCGATACGGTGCCATCCTATCGCTTCGAGCTCGTAACGAGTAGTCGCGAGCTTTCGCCTTACCGCTCCTCCTGCGGCTCGACCCGCAAACCCCATTGGCCGTTTTGCCGCACGCGAAGCTGAAAGTGGTCCAGAATCAGCCCCAGGACATGCCGCGCAGGCAGCTCGCACTGGAGCGTGATCGGCTCGCTTTCGCTTTCGACCACGGGTACCACCGTCAGACCGGTCGCACGCCCCCATTCTCCGAGCGCCTCCTGTGCGTTGGCATCGTCGAGCGCTAGCGAAATGGACAAATTCAGCGACTTCGCCATCCCGGTCCCCGCCACCGCGGGGAGCAGTTCTTCGACGCCTGTGACGTCCCCCCTGGCTGCGTCGGCCTCTGTCGTGATCCAGATGCACCCATGGCGATAAGTGGCCGCGAGATTGGTCCGCACCAGCGCCACCATCAGGCAGGCATTGAGCGGCAGGTGCTGGGCGATGATTGGCGTCGGCGTTCGCAGGAAAGCTTGGGCCCGCGGGTCGATCGTCACGACCAGCTCCGACCTGGCTTGCACGATGTTTCGCAGCTCGTGAAGTTGCACTGCGGGCAGATCGAGCGAATAGAGGCGACGGATGGCCGCTACTTCTGCCGGGGAGTCCACGATTCCCCTGCGTATCGCTTTGCCCAGATGATCGGTTGCTCTCTGCGATCCAAGCTCGATCACTTCTCCCTGATCAAACCGGATGGTTAAGGCGGGCTGACCGCCGTCGAACGAGCGCCACGTGCCGTGGGGCAAGTCGCGGTCGTACTCCGCCGCCAGCTCCAACTTTCCCTGGTCGTCAAACTGCTCCCACAACCCGTGCTGGCGGCCCATGTCATATTGGCCGCGAAGCTGCACGATGCCGGAGGTGTACCAGCGCACGAACGGACCGTGGAGCTGATCTTCGCGCCAGTGGTCTTCGCCGACCCGCCGACCTTGGACGTCGAAGTACTCGGTCAGTCCCTCGCGCAGCGGCTCGCCGCGCAGCACGCGTCGGTAGCGCTGGATTTCCTTTGCCAGAACGATGGGCTGCGATTTGTCGCCCCACTGCGGGGGTCCGCTGCCGTACAGAATCACCTTCTCGTACGGCCAGCGATACCAGTAGGCCACGCCGATGCACGCCAGCGTCAGCGCCACCAGCAGGGCGCGCAGGCTGTAGCGCACGCGCGGACGTTTGCCCTGCGCAGGCGGTTTGTCGATCGCCGTTCCCATTCCGCCATGCTACAGGGCAGCAGCGGGAGACGTCAAAACCGGCGCGGTTTCAGGCCGCACGAGATCAGGGCGGCAACAAAACGTCAGGGCTTCGCGGGTTCCGTCGGCACAGGGAGTTCTAGATCCGACCGCGTGGGCGGAGCAGGTGTGATCGTAGGGTTCAGCGGCAGCGGCAGCTCCGCTGCCGAATCGGCCGGTGTGAGAGCGGCTGCATCTTCGCTCTGCGCCGGCTGCGTCTGCGGCGCGGGGACGAGCCGCCAACGGCCTTCGTGCTCCTCCCAGACGACGTCGTCGCCCATCACCACGATCGACCTCAGATGCGTCAGCTTCACGATCGCCTCGCCCCATTCCGTCTGCAGTCGAATCACATCCAGCCGCGGCATTCCCGTCAGCGAGTCGCCGTTGGCCAGGATGATGGTCGCGCTGATCAATGGGGGCGGGCCACCCTCGCTTGGGACCTGGTCCGCGATGCGAATGCCGCGGATCGTCTCCAGCGGCAGTGAGGCCTGCCCAAACATGACTTGGAAGGGGATGGGATCGGCGGCAAGTTGCCCGGCGAGCTTGAGGCCGCTTTTGAGTTCGATGACGGCGGGCCGGGCCGGCTGGGACGTGCTTAAGGTCGCTGAATAGACTGCCTGGGAATCAGCCTCCACCGTGAACCTGCTAGGGGGCGGGGGAAGAACGGGCGTCTGCTCGTTGCCCGACGTCGCCGGTACGCTGAGCGTCGGGGTTGGAGCTGAGCGGGGGAATTGGATGGGCGCCTCGACAGTCTTGCTTCGCGACCTCGTGTTCGGGGGGCTCTGAGCCACGACAACGCACATCACGACGAGGACCAGCACCATGCTTCCCGTCGCAGCAGCCCCGATGAGTATTCGCGCTCGCATGGCGTCTCCTTTGCCAGGAAGGTGAATGAACCGCGGTCACGACACGATATGCCGCTGACCATCGCCAGCATTCTCGACATTGCTCATCACCGGTCAACGTCAACGGGCGCGGAAGCGAACGTGATGGCCAATGCGACAAGAGGGCTAGCAGCCAAAAAGGGCTGTGAACCGGCGGAAGTGGACCAAAGTTGCATTGTGGCTGGCCGCCTGCTAAACCAGCGATGAAGCAGACTGCTGATCTCTCCCATGAGCAACGGCAAAATCAATGCAGCTCTTTTCTGGCCGATCGTCGTGTTCGCGGCCACGGCGCTCGTGCTAGTCGCCTTGTTCGTGAAGCTGTTCCTGGTGGCCGATGCGCCGGTGGCGCTGGTGATCGCGATAGCTGCCGTGGCGGGCCTGCTGATCCTCAGCCCGCGGGTCTTCGACCTGATCGAGCTGACCCTGTCGAAGGAGGGGCTCAGCGCCAAGATTCGCGAGGTGGAAGAGAAAGTGCAGGAAGCCCAGCAGGAGATCAAGCAAACCGAGCGAAAGATCGACGAGCTATTCGCGGAAACGATGTCCCCCGCCATGTTCGCGAATCTCAAAAAAATGGCCAGCGGCCACTTCGGCAAATTTACGACAGCAGAGGGTCTCCGCCGCGAGCTACGTCACCTGCGGGACATCGGCTACGTGCAGGTCCGCGGCCACATCGGCGACCTCCCCCGCGAAGGAGCCGACCTCTCCCAGTACGTGACCGTCAC